>JAHFAO010000035.1 GCA_023250515.1 Deltaproteobacteria bacterium
TGACAGATCCTCCATTGGTTAAGGTGCCGCCTGCGCAGGGGTGTGACTTGCCCTGCCTTGATGACTAGCTCTGGAGCCTCGCCCGCGTCCCCGAAGTCGTGCGGCACGACCCAGCTAGTGTAGTGTCTCATAAAAAGCTTTACTCACCGTTCGTGGTGATCCCTCGACAAGCTCGGGACTAAAGGCGCAGTCAAGGGAGCCTGTCCTGAGCAAAGCCGAAGGGTCGAACCACGAAGAAAAAGACGTTGAAAAGATTCACCCTTCGACTTGCTCAGGGCGAACGGAAAAGGTAAATCGTTGTAAAGGTATTTTAGAGACATACCACTAGCATCTTATCCCTCCCACCGCTCCATCCGTACCCATTCGCTTGCATCATTGCCGCCCAACCCTGCGCTTTACAATCCCCATAGTAGGCGGTAAATTCCCGCTCAGCGCTTTAGTCCAACACGTCCCTTCGACTTGGGTCAGGACAGGTTTATCCCCAATGCCGGCAGCACCGGGACTGAACCTCTTCTTCCCATCGGGGATAAAACGCTATACGATACCCTACAATCCAAGGAGAGACTCATGACTGAACAAACTGCTACCTTGTTTGCTCGCCTCGGCGGTTATGATGCCATCGCAGCAGTTGCTGATGATCTTCTGCCCCGCCTGATGTCGGACTCTCAGCTTGGCCGCTTTTGGGCACACAGGGGGGCCGATGGCATTCGTCGGGAGAAACAGTTGTTAATCGATTTCCTCTGCGCAAGTGCTGGGGGTCCCCTGTATTACACCGGTCGGGATATGACGACCTCGCACAAGGGTATGGGCATTAGTGCCAGTGATTGGGAGATATTCCTGCGCCATTTGCAGGCCACCCTTGACAAATTTCAGGTGCCCGAATCCGAGCGGCGCGATGTCCTTGCTTTCGTGGAAAGCACGAGAGCCGACATCGTTGAAAAATAGCAGGGTATCAAGGCGCTTCAGGCCGGTCGCTGATAGCGACGGCTGAGCTTTGACCCGTTATCCCCCGCTGAGGATGTCTCCCTAATGACACGCTATTACTTTTCTGCGGAATCTGGTGCGGAATCTGGGGGAATCTGGGGACACAATACTGAATTTGATTTAGGCTCTTTTAGTTGATGGAGAAACTGATTATCTTTGCCGCTTTGGGTTTTCCGGAGAGGGCGAATCCCGCGCTTCCCGCAATTCCTGGAACGTGGGAAGGGCTGCTGGAATCAGCCGTAGCCGCGCGACAGGCAGGGGCGAGTATCGCTAGAAGGGCAGAATTTTCTTTGGTGTCTCGACGAGCATGATGTGGATCTCCTTTTCCGTTACCCCAGCCTTCATTAACTCGGGCACGAATTTTCGTAGAAGATGGGAGAAGGTGTGTTTGGGCGTTCCCCGGTGGACGAGACCGATGCTCCAACCATTAGTGTCGTTGGCCAAGATAATCTGGTTTAGGAAGCCAGCGCGAATCATCTCCACCACCAACTCGACCCGTCTTTTGTCAGGCATGGCATAAGGAATGCCAGGCTCTTCAGCGCCGATGTGATCGTAGCCTAGGTAAAAACCCATTCGGCCCAGTTCCTTGTCTCGCTCTAAGTCGAGGGCGTAGGCAGCATCGAGGTGGCTAATGACCACGCGGCTTGGTTCGACCCCTTCTGCAAGCAGGGTTTCGGCCTGCTTCGGTGCATATTGTACTCCGTGAGTGATAATAGCCGCCCCTGTCTTCTTTGAGGCCCGGGCCGCAGCATGGTAAAGCATCTCTTCCAAAGGCGTAAAACGATTGCCGCTGTTGCCAACCTTAATCACCCCAGCTTTGACGTTGGTCATCCCCATTCCTTGAGTAAGTTCCTGGACAAAAAGGTCGGTATGGTAGTCGATGTCCCGTTCTGCAAAATAGGGCAAGATTTTGCGCTCGGCCCAGAAGCCGGTGCAGGCAACCACATGAACTCCCGAATAGCGCGACAGACATGCATAGAACTCAATGTCCCTACCTATCCCGATACCCGACACATCCACAATCGTGCTTCCGCCGGCTGCTTTAAAATCCAGAAGGTCTTTATAGATTTTCTCGAACACCCGGGGAGGATCAAAATGTTGCTTAGCCTCTGGAGAAAATTCCCAGCCTGGGGAGGACCAGAGGAGATGTTCATGGAGACTCGTTGTTCCCAGTTGGTCTGGGTGAAGCGGGCCAAGTACGGTGTTCACCTGGGCCATTTTTTCCTCGAGGACGGCTGAAAAAAGAATTTTGCTCCGGCAAGCCGCTGCCAGTGGCACCCATAACATGGGGCAAGGCGCAAAGTCCAGTTCAGGAAGAGACAGCAGGATGAAGCGTGAGCAAATGGAGTTGTGTCCCGAGCACCTATGCGCTAAAGATGGGTGCAGCGGGCGCAGTTTTCCGGAAGGGAGAAGGATGGGGGCATCATGACCGATAAGAAGGTCATTTTATCCGGATCAGAATCGGATTTGTGAGGAGAATCGCGATGAAGAAAGCGAAAGTCGCTATCTTCTGCCTGATGCTTAATGCGCCTTTTTCAGTGTCCGGTCTATCCTGGCCGCAGGGAACTCCAGATCCAAAACTCATTGAAGGGGCGAAAAAGGAGCGCGAAGTAATCTGGTATACAACAACAAACTTGGAGACAAGCAAAAGAATCGCGGATCTGTTTCAGAAAAAGTACCCTTTTGTCAATGTGGTTCTTTATCGCACAGGCAATGCCCCGCTGATTAGTAGGATCCTTCTCGAGGCGCGAGCGGGAAAGTACGAGTGGGATGTTGTGGGGGGAGGGGGGGAGTTGTTTGTTCCTATTATGGAAAAAGGACTGATAGCACAGTATCGTTCGCCTGAGGCGAGAATGATTGATGAGGATTTAGTAGATAAGCAAGGTTTCTGGACAGCTTATTCGGCTACTACCTTTGTTTTGGGTTTTAATACCAAGATACTGGAGAAGCAAGATATCCCGAAAACCTATGATGCGCTACTCGATCCTAGATGGAAGGGGCAAAAAATTGGTGTGGACACGTCTGCCGGAATGCTTCATGCGCTAATGCCTGTATGGGGAAAAGAAAAGGCAATCTCTTACTTTCGGCAACTTGCCTCTCAAGATCCTGTTCCGAAGGATAGTACCTCCCTCATGGCTCAACTACTAAGCGCTGGGGAATTTCCGATTGCTATGGGTTCGGCTCATCTCTATGAGCTCCTCAACAGAAAAGGGGCTCCGGTAGATTGGATCCCTCTTGAACCTGCGGTAGTTAGGGTCATCCCGGCGATGTTAGGTGCAAAGGCCCGTCATTCCAATTCTGGGAAGCTCTTGTATGATTTTCTCATCGCAAAAGACGGACAGGAAGTTATAAAGTCATTCAATAGGATACCTGTACGCAAAGATGTTCTCCCAGATCCGCCCAGGCTCCTTCGAGGCTACAAGCGAGTGATGATGTACCCTGAGCTTTATAAAAGTCTTGATGAGACGCAGAAGCTCTACAATGAGATCTTTAAGTTGCGCTGATTTGCTGAGGCGAGAAACAAGTTTGTCATTGAGTTAAAGATAAAGGGAGAGCGAGGAAGAATGAAAAAGATGTATGCTTCAGTATGGACTATTTTTGTGGCGGGGCTGATCCTCGCTTCTTTATCCTCTGCCCAGGAAAAGAAATTGGACAAGCTTAGGGTTGGCGGTGGCTCCGCGGGGGCGACCCAGATGGTGCTGTGGTTTGCCAAGGAAGCTAACCTCTTCGAGAAGTATGGAATCTCTGCTGAGGCGATTAGCATCCCTGGAAGCTCCCTGGCTTTGCAGGCGATGCTTGCTGGGGAGGTGCCGATCATCCAGCTCGGCGGCCCAGCATCTGTTCAGGGTAGTCTTTCGGGCGCTGACGCGATTATTGTGGCTACTATCTTTCGAAACTTTCTCTTTTCCATCTTCAGCCGGCCGGGGATTGACAGGATGGAGGATTTGAAAGGCAAGGTCTTCGGCACCACTCGCTTTGGCACGCTTTCAGATTTTGCCTCGCGCTTTGCCCTGGAAAAATACGGCCTAAATCCGGAAAGGGATATCACGATGGTACAAACCGGTGGCCAACCAGAGACCGTGGCCGCCCTGGTCACGGGTAGGATTCAGGCGGCAGCTTTATCTCCACCGGCCAACATTCGAGCCAGGCAATCGGGTTTGAGAGAGCTTCTGGATCTTTCGAAGCTGGAGGCGGACTTTCACGTGAATGGAGTCGTCACTACACGCAGGTATCTTAAAACTCACGAAGACGTAGTGAGGCGGTTTCTAAAGGCCTATATCGAGGCAGGGGCGCTAGCAAAGAAGGATAAGCCCTTTGCCATAAAGGTTATGGCCAAATACTTTAGGAGTGACGACAGGCAAATGTTAGAAGAGAGTTACCAAGAGACAGTGAAAGAGAGTCTTTCCCTTCCACCCTATCCGGCTATGAAGGGGATTTCTACCATCCTGCGCTACATAGAAAGAACCAATCCCAAGGCCAAATTAGCAAAACCGGAAGATTTCGCAGATAGCCGGCTTGTAAAGGAACTAGATCAGAGTGGGTTTATAAAGTCGCTTCTACCTTGAGGCTAGCCAAGGTCGGCACTTTTCTTCAAAGGGCATAGAAGTGTTTCGCATTGTCATAGGCGATCTTGGCCTTGGATTTTGCCGACAGATCGTCCCGGGCGAAAAAGCCGCTCGCCAGTTGCCGCAGGTCCGTTTTTGTGGCCTCATGGGGAAAGTCCGAAGCCCAAAGAAGGCAACCATCCCCCAAAAGCTCGATGTCCCGCCTAGTTGTTCTCTCTTCGCCGCACTGAAAGAAAAGTTGCCTGCGGTTGAGGAGCACCTTTGGCGATGCAGGACGCTCTTTGGGGGAAATCCTTTCCAATCGTTCCTCGATCTTATCCGCTAGGTATGCGACCCACCCGCATCCGGCTTCAAGGAAACCGAGTCTAACCCGCTCGAGGTTATTTAGGACGCCAGAGAAGAGGATGTTAGTAAACTGCCGCATCTGTGGAATCACATGTGCCAGAGTGGCAACCTCATTGGGCTGTAAATAGCGATCATTGTCCCTTAGCGACGTGCACGAGTGGACTGCGAGGGCGCAACCCAAGCGGTCGGCCTCTTCGAAAATCGGCCGATACAGTGGATGGCCGAGGGGAAGAGGCAAGCCTTCTGCGGGCAATATCCCACCGACCATATGGTAAACCTCCACGGCTCGTCGCAGCTCCTGCACCGCAGATGACACATCCTGGAGCGGCAGGAGGGCCATCCCCCGTAGTCGCTGGTCCTGCTTGAGAAATTGGTCATGGAGGAAGTCATTGTATGCGCGGCAGAGCTCGACCGCATACTGAGGACTCCCGACTTGGCCGATGTGCATGAACCGGGTCGGATAGAGAACGGCCAGCTCTATCTCTCCCTCGTCGAGCTTATCCGCCCACTCTCGCCAATCCGGTACTCGAAAGTCCTGTTCTCTAAAGTCATTCTGGGGAATCGAGCGGTGCCAGCCATGATGCGGCAATAACGGAAAATAAAGCATCGCCTTCCGGCGGGCTCGATAGTCTACAGACATGTATTCTATGATCTGCTCGTCCGTCTCGCGGACGTGCCCGTCTGAATCGATGATGGGGGGTTGGCTCACGGACTCCCTAAGTGAAGACTTGGCTTGAGCTTGCGTTGTTCCCATAGATCCCTCCAGTCACTGAGGTCACTTCAGCGTGATGTTGCTCCATTACATTGCTCCGCTCCTTGGTGTCAAGGTGACACAGTTTGTTGAAACTGGTTTTCATGCTTCAACAAGCTCAGCATGAACGGAAAATTATCAATGATTTCATGACTTCCTCCGTTCGCCCTGAGCGCGTCTAAGGGTGATATTCAACAGTCTGGACAGCGGTAAGAACATGGTGTCAATTGACATTGAACATGCCTTCGGTTAGAGGTCTGATTTAAGGATCCAAAGGGGAAAGGAGGGTGACTATGGGATACGACCTATTAATCAAAGGGGGACGCATTTGCGACGGGAGCGGGCTACCTTCGTATACGGGAGATGTGGCAGTGGAGGAGGGAAGGATCGCTGAAGTGGGCCGTGTAAGTGGAAACGCCAATCGGGTAATCAATGCAAATGGCCTAGCCGTTGCCCCGGGTTTCATCGACTTCCACACCCACCTGGACGCCCAGCTTCTCTGGGATCCCATCGCGACCTCTTCTTGCTGGCACGGAGTCACCACGGTGATTCCGGGAAATTGTGGCCTCACCCTGGCCCCGTGCCGTCCGGAGGACAGGGAGGGTATCTTAGGCAGTTTCGTTCGGGTTGAGGCGATGCCCTTGCGCGTCCTTCAACAAGCCGTGAGCTGGGAGTGGACGACCTTTCCTGAATATCTCGATCGGTTGAGGGGGAGGCTCGGTGTGAACGTGGCGAGCCTCATGGGCCACTGCGCGCTCCGTCAATTTGTTATGGGTGAGGAGTCGTCGGAGCGGGCCGCGACCGCGTCTGAGGTTGAGCGAATGAAGGATATTCTTAGGGAGGGTATCCGCTCAGGGGCGATCGGTTTCTCGACCAATCAGAATCCTGTGCACATGCGGGCGGATGCCAGGCCCATTTCGAGCCGGCTGGCAACCGATGATGAGATTCTTGAGTTGGCTAGCGTCCTCGGAGAGATCAATCGTGGATCGATCCAGATATCCCGTGGTACCTTAGGTGTTGCTGTTTCCGTGGAGCAGGGCGTTGACTTCTTCCGCCGTCTCGCGGCCAGATCAGGGCGGCCCGTCATCTGGCAGGCCATTGCGCATCGCTGGGATCGACCCGACGAATGGCGCAAGCTTCTCGATATGGCTCAAGATTCCCTGGCCACCGGAGCACCCTCCTATCCTCTGTGCAACGCCCGCCTCTTTAATAATCGTTTCAACCTAAAGAATGCTCAGGTTTTTGATGACCTGCCGACCTGGAAGCAGATCCTGTTTACTCCCATCGACCAAAGGAAGGAGATCTTTCGCGATCCTGAAGTGCGGCGGAAGCTTCGCTATGAAGCGGTGGAAGAGAAGCGTCCCTCCCGTTTCTCCAGACGATGGGATCTAGTCTATCTGATCAAAGCAGTCCTGCCGAAGAATAAGCCTCTTGAGGGCAAAAGCGTCGCGGAGATCGCCAGACTGCAGCAGAGAGATGTGATCGATGCCTTCCTCGACCTCTCACTGGAAGAAGAGTTGGAGACCCTGTTCCAGACTTCGAGCAACAACGGGGACGAGAACGCGGTCGCGGAGATTCTCAAGAGCCCGTTCACTCTGGTGGGTCAATCCGATGCCGGCGCCCATCTGATCTACGACGCCGGCTACGGCTACGCAACCCGCTTGCTTGGCTACTGGATCAGAGAGCGAAAAATCATGAGCCTCGAAGAAGGCGTGCGCAAGCTGACCTTCATGGTCGCCTCTATCTTTGGCTTCCATGATCGCGGCCTTATCCGACCGAGGATGGCCGCGGATCTTGTTCTGTTCGACCCGCAGACCGTGGGGGACTGTGAGCCGGAGATGGTCAACGATCTGCCTGGTGGAGAAAAGCGACTGGTGCAGAAGGCTAAGGGAGTGAAGATGACGGTTGTGAACGGTGAGATCTTGACCGAAGATGGCAGGCACAGCGGCGCCCTCCCTGGCCGTGTACTAGGAAGATCGGAGCACGTCATCCCATAGCGAGGTGGACTATGTATTACGGCGCAAGAGGTATAGTCGGTCTGGTTAAACCCACCTATCGGCCCGGCTCGATGGAAAGTTTTATCAAGCTCATGCCGGAAGGGGTGGGCTTTATCCCTTTTCACGTGGGTGTTCGGGTAGGGAACGAGCAGGAGTTTCAGGAGGCGTTGGCCATCGCCGAAAAGAAAGTAGCCAAGCTCGCGGAGCTGGGCGTGGACGTTGTAATGATCATGGGAGCCCCGCCCGCCATGGTGCGGGGGCATGGGGCGGACAAAGAAATCGCGGATCAACTCACAAAAAAATATGGCGTGCCAGTGCTGACCGCGACCATGGCCCAAGTCGACGCCTTCCAAGCTTTGGGAATCAAGAAACTTGTCGGGATCACCTACTTCAAAGATGATCTCAATGTGAAATTCGCCAAGTTCCTCGAAGATGGGGGCTTCAAGGTCGCGGCCATGAAGGGACTCGACGTTCCCTTCAAAGACGCCGGCAAGATTCCGCCAGAAGAGATTTATTCCTTCGCCAAAAAGGTTTTCATTGACCATGGTCCCGTGGATGGCATCTACATGCTAGGCGCCGGGTGGCACAACCTTCCTGTCATTGAACTGCTGGAAAAAGATTTGAAGACAACTGTTGTTTCGAGTATCCCCGCGCAGGTCTGGGCGACGCAGAAGCAGCTCCACCTGCGTGAGCCGGTGCAAGGTTACGGCCGGTTGTTGGCGGAGATGCCATAGGTCGATTTTGGATTTGGGATTTTGGATTCAATCGTTCGACTAAGCTCACAAGTCTAAAATCGAAAGACTGTTGAAAGTGGTCCGCATGCTTCGACGACGCTCAGCATGAACGGAAAATGATCAATGATTTCCTGACCCCTCCCGTTCGCCCTGAGCTTGGTCGAAGGGTGAACGGAGAGTTTTTGAACAGTCTGTCTAAGATCCAAAATGGGGCAAAGCGGAGACACGAGGACGAAATGAAGAAATCAAGAGTAATTTTGTGGGTTCTCCTCCTTGGCTGTTTCCTCCCCCTGGCCCTTTGGGCCTCTGAGTGGAGAGAGAAGGGCGAGGCGGAAGGAAAGATGGTCTTTTACGCCGCCTTCAATGCCAACGACTCCAAGACACTAATCGACGCGTTCAAACAGCTCTACCCGAAGATAGACGCGGTGTTTTACCGCGCCACCGACGCCCAGTTGATGGAGAGAATCCTTACCGAAAACAGGGCTGGAAAGTTTTTCTGGGATGTGGTGATGACCACAAGTTTCTATGGTCACAATCTGAAGAAAAGGGGCCTCCTGGCGCACCACGACTCGCCGGAAAGAAAATTCTTTCGGGAAGGCTACAAAGATCCTCAAGCGACGTGGACGTCGATCTACACGAACTATGCGGCATTCGGTTACAACACCAGGTCGGTGCCCAAGTCCAGCGTGCCGAAATCCTTCGCGGATCTGCTAAAGCCCGAGTGGAAAGGCCAGATCGGGATCGACAGCAGGGCCTACGAGTGGTTCGGCACCATGATCAAGAGCATGGGTGACGAGAAGGGGCTCAGCTTCATGCGCGAGCTGGCGAAACAGGTCCAGCTTAGAAACGGTAGAACCTTGATTGCCCAGCTCGTTGCCGCAGGTGAATTCAAAGGCGCCCTGACGGCCTATTCCCAGACTTTTGAGCAGCTAAAGCCCGCCGGAGCACCGGTCGATTGGGTCTACCTCAATCCGGTCTTCGCCAACATACACCCCGTCGGACTCGCCGCAAAGGCGCCCCATCCCAATGCAGGTAAGCTGTTCATCGATTTCGTGCTTTCAAAACGAGGCCAGGAAGTGATTCGTAGTGTCAATCGAATTCCAGATCGGATCGACACCCTTCCAGAACAGCCGCGTCTCGTCGAGGGAATTAAGGCGGCTTTTGCTCCCATGGAGGTTTTTGAGGAGTTTGAGCGGTATGCGAAAATCTTCCACGAAATCTTCGGTGGAAGGTAGAGGCCTTTGAACCATGCGCGTCGTCATTCATGGGCTCACAAAAGAGTTTATGACCGGCCAAGGGAAGATCCGTGCCCTGGCAGGCGTAAACCTTGAAGTCCGGGAACGGGAATTCTTTGGGGTCATAGGGCCAACCGGATGCGGGAAGACCACTTTGCTCCACATCATCGCCGGGCTGGAAAAGCCGACGAAGGGTACTGTCGAGTTCGTCGGGGAAAAGAGGACGGAGGCGATGGTCTCCATGGTCTTTCAGGACGCCGCCTTGATGCCGTGGAGGACTGTGGAACGTAATGTCCCTTTAGGGCCGGAGTTTCGCAAGCAGCCGGTGCCGGTTTACAAACGGGTAACCCAGTTTTTTTTGGAGATGGTTCGGCTCCTCGATTTTAGCGGGGCCCACCCGGCTGAGCTGTCCGGCGGAATGAAGCAGAAGGTGGCTATTGCCCGCGCCCTGGCCAATGACCCTGAAGTTATTCTTATGGACGAACCCTTTGCGAACCTGGATGCTCAGACGCGGCTCCTCTTGCGTGAGGAGCTTCTGCGCATCTGGGAGAAAGAGAGGAAAACCGTTATCCTGGTTACTCACAACATCGAGGAGGCGGTGATGCTCTGCGATCGGATCGCCGTCATGAGCGCGGCCCCGGGGGTGGTTAAGAGTGTCATCTCAGTGGATGTTCGCCGTCCCCGCTCTTTTAAGAGCATGTCGGATCCCGATTTTATCCGCTGCCTGGAAAAGATCTGGGATCTGCTGCGCTTCGAGGTTGATAAGGCGATGAAGGAGAACCACCCATCGCGGGTCGAGAATCCTGAGGGGCAGCAGCGCCGCAAGCCTTATTTCGACTGGTGGGATTGACTGGATCGTTGCTCGTTATTGGTTAACCGTTGATCGGCGAATACGCGAATCAACGAATAACGAATACATGGATTAATCCTGATCCGATATTCTTTTGACCTCAGCAACAGTGCCAGAGAGCATCAGATCGGGGTCCCGGGCAACACGGAAGCACAAACGGAGTTCCACTCGTGGTGAGCTGAGAGACTTCCTCTCCCGTAGGAGACTGTCTCATAAGTCCGTTCATGGTTCGACAGGCTCACCACGAACGGACGACGGCACACGGAAAATCAATCACTTAGCCGTTCGTCCTGAGCCTGTCGAAGGAAACGGCTGGCCTGCTCAGGACAGGCCTAGTCGAAGGGTGAAGGTCTTGATTGACGGCTGAATCAACGAATAACGAATACACGAATTAAAGGTTAATCAGGGGGTAATGTGGCGGAGAATCGAACACTCAAGGTGGCCATCGTGGGTCTCGGGGTCGGCAGCACCCAAGTTCTGCCAGCCATGGAGAAGATGGCGGGGATCCAGCTTGTAGCGGCGGCAGATCTCCGCAAAGAGGCTCTGGACGCTTTTCGTGCCAAGTATCATGGTCGTGTGTATGACAGCGTGGAGAAACTCTGTTCTGACCCCGAGGTCGATGCCGTGTGGATCTCTACCCCCAATCAGTTTCACTGCCAGCATGTGATCATAGCGGCTGAGCACCATAAGCATGTCGTCGTCGAGAAGCCCATGGCGCTTTCCATAGAAGAATGCGAGAAGATGGTGGCTGCAGCAGAAAAGAACAATGTCAAGTTATTATGCGGCCATACCCAAAGCTTCAACCCTGCGATCCGGGCGATGAGGAAGGTTGTCCAGTCAGGCGAACTTGGAAGGCTATGCGCACTCAACACCTGGATGTATACAGACTGGATGCTTAGACCCAGGATGCCCCAAGAACTTGACGTGAAACTCGGCGGCGGGGTCGTCTATAGGCAAGGACCTCATCAGATCGATACTATTCGCCTCCTCGGCGGAGGGATGGTAAGAAGCGTAAGGGCGATGACCGGCCAGTGGATGAAAGAGCGCCCGGCCCCAGGATACTACAGCGCTTATCTTGAATTTGAGGATGGGACACCGGCAATGGTTGTCTATAACGGCTACGGGTACTTTGACACCTCCGAGCTTACCTGGGGGATCGGTGAAAGGCACTACACTCAAGAAGAGAGGGTCCGCGTCAGGAGGGAGTTGAGGAATAGAGAAATCAACGAGGAGGCGGCCAAAGAGGCCATGCGCTTTGGCGGAAAGCGCGAAGGAGAATTTGCTCACGGCGCTTTCGGACAAGAAACTCGCGAGCGGCGAGGTATCCAGGGAGGTGGCCATTTTTTCGGCATCACTTTGGTGGCATGTGAAAGAGGCGATATCCGGCAATCTGCCGACGGTCTATACATCTACGGCGATGAGGGCCAAAAGGAAGTTCCAGTATCCGGGAGGAGTGCCTCGCGGAATTCTGAATTGCAGGAGTTGTATGAAGCGGTAACGCAGAATAGGCCCGTGTACCACGACGGGCGATGGGGTATGGCAACCCTTGAGGTCTGCTTGGCCATCATGCAATCGGCCCGTGAAAGACGAGAGATCATTCTCACCCACCAAAGTCCGACGCACGAATAAGAGGGATTTAGAGAGGCAGCGCCATTGAATCTTCCAGAGGGGGTCAAGAGCCGGTTTATCCAGGTCGGTGACATTCGCACCCACTATCTTGAGGCGATGCCTTCCGACGGGCAAGTCGAAGGTAGAGATCCGATTATTCTCGCTCATAGCGCTGAGTTTAGCGGCCGGGCGGAGTTCAGTTGGCGCTGCAACATTGCCGAGCTGGGCAGGCACTTTCATGTCTATGCCCCAGATATGACAGGCTTTGGGCGAACCGATCTCGTCTATAGTTTCACCGATCCTGTTGGCTTTCGCATTCGCCATTTACGCCGATTCATGGAGACCCTGTGCCTAGGCCCGGCCCACTTTATCGGCAATTCATTCGGTGGGGGACTGGTGCTCCAAATCGCGGCGCAGGAGGAGTTGGGGTTGAAAGTGCGCTCTGTGGTCGCGGTCAGCGGAGGGGGAAAGGCGCCAGATAACGATGCCCGTAAGACTTTGACGGATTACAATGGACGGCGGGAAGAGATGCGTGAAATCTTGCGCGTGCTTTTCTTTGACGAGAAGTGGTGGGCTGATGAGTTCCTGGAGGAGCGTTGGCGGGCCAGCCGGGAGCCCGGTGCATGGGAGGCCTTAGCAGTGGCTCGTTTGGCTCCTGAAGGGGAGAAGCGTGCCTTCCAACCCATGCGTCCAGATTACGGCAAGATCCGCTGCCCGGTTCTTGTCGTCGCAGGCGCCCAGGATTTGCTTCGCTTCCCGACTTATGCAGAGGAGATGCAAAATGAAATCCCGGGAGCGGCCGTTAAAGTCTTTGACCGCTCCCGTCACTGCTCCCATATCGAATACGCTGAAGAATTCAATCAGCTTGTTATCGACTTTATCATGAAACATAGTTGAGCCGCTGGGAAGTTTATGGCGCAAAATTGGTGGGAAGAAAAGACGTCGGTTGATGAGGTGACACTAGAGTTCCGTGTTGGAGGAAGCGGCGCTCCTTTACTAATTCTCCAGGGGGTTGATGATGGGTTTGAATTGCTGCCCTACCATGATGGCCTGGCAAAAAATTTTCGCGTCATGTTGCCCTCACTGCCAGGATTCGGCCGGTCCAAACCTCCTCCATGGATGGATAGCGTCGATGATCTGGCCTATTTTATGCTCGACTTTATCGAGAAGCTTAATCTCGAGCCGGTTAGCCTGTTGGGAGTTGGATTCGGTGGATGGGTTTGTGCTGAAATGGCGGTGCGCTGTCAGCATCAACTGAGGAGCCTTGTCCTTGCCGATGCGTTTGGCATTAAGATCTCGGAGCCCTGGGTGCGTGATATCGCTGATATCTTTGTTCTGACCCATGAAGAGTTGGCTCGCTTGGCATGGCATGATCCGGCAGTGGCGAAACAGATGAAGGTGCCTGGGGCACCGGGCCTGAGCCAGGATGATCTGCTGGAGTCGCTGCGCCGCCGGGAGACCATTCACATGCTTGGGTGGAGGCCTTTCATGTACAACCCTAAGCTGTTGCGCAGGCTGAGCCGGATCCGAGTGCCGACCCTTGTCGTATGGGGAGAGAGCGACCGAGTTGTTTCACTCGAGTATGGACGTGCTTATCAGAGAGCCATCCCGGGTTCCCATTTTAAGACGATCTCCCGTGCCGGCCATTATCCGTACCGAGAACAGCCAGAGGAGTTTGTACGTGCCGTGGCGGATTTTCTCCTATATGGCGGCGTTTCCCTTATAGCAGACGAAGAAACAGGAGCGTAATGATGTTAGCCTACCATTTTACTGAAATGCCCTATCCGTTCCTTCCTGAGGACGCGGAGGAGCGTTATGGGGCGATGCGCGTGACCCTCCCCAATAAATTCTTCGATCCCCGAAAAGGTCATGAGCTTTATAACCGTTACCTGGATGAGTATGAGTACGCGGAGGAACTGGGACTGGAGATTATGCTTAATGAGCATCACGCCACCGCAACCTGTCTGGATGCAAACGTTTCGATAAGCGCCGGCGCGCTTGTCCGGCGCACCAAGCGCGCCAAGATCGCCATCATTGGCTTTCCCTTGGCTCATCGAAACCCGATCCAGGTAGCCGAAGATGCAGCTATGCTGGATGTGATTTCCGCAGGGCGAATTATATGCGGGTTCGTGCGCGGCGTGGGAACGGAAATCCATCCTGCAAACACCAACCCGGCTCAGACTCGAGAGCGGATGCAGGAAGCTCATGATCTCATCATTAAAGTATGGACAACTTCCGAGGAGGTGTTTCATTGGGAAGGAAAGCATTACCAGTTCCGCTATGTCAATCCCTGGCCACGGCCTTATCAACAACCGCACCCTCCGATTTGGATTACTGGAACTCAGCCGGCCGGTGCCCCCTGGGTTGCTGACCATCAATATACCTTTTGTGCCTTTCTCACTTCCTACGATCAGACCGATGCTTTATTTAACGCCTACCGAGATCGCTGTCGCGAGAGGGGGTACCCCGGACCCGGGCCTGAAAAATTTGCCTATCTAGGGCTCACTTATACAGCCGAGACGGAAAAGCAGGCTGATGAAGCAGGAAAAAAGCTCCTTTGGTACCTTTACCGAAAGCGCCCGGTAGGTTTCTTTGCCCCGCATGGATTCCTTCCGCCAGAGGGCCTCGCTAATTTTTATGATCCTTCTAGGATGAGACGCTATACCCGTAGCTGGGAGGAGCTTAAGGCAGAGGGAGTTGTCATCGCCGGAACGCCTAAGACCGTTCTTGAAAAGGTCAAATACCTGCATGAGCGCTGCGGCGTCGGCCACCTTCTGATGATGAACCAGGCCGGCTTCATGACCGCTCAGGAAACCCGGCGGAGCATGGAACTTTTCGCCAAAGAAGTCTATCCAGAGATCCGCAATCTCGGCGAGCCCAAGGCGGGTGTGGCTGCCGTAGCTAATCGCTAGAGGGTCGGGCCGTACCTTATAAGGGGTCAGACATTTAACAATTTTAATTAAATGTCTGACCCTATTAATTTCCCCATTCCTCAAATTTCATGGACCCTTCTGACTTTAACTTTCTTCCGTCGAACTTGATCCAAGACATAGAGGCCTACGGCCAGATCTTCGTCGGGGATGCCGTTGGATTGGAACATGATCTTCTGGGGACGAGGAACGGGTCTGCCGGCGGCGATGATCCGTTCCAGAGGAACGACATCTTCCCACCGGAGTATCTTCGCATCGCAGGCGGCGATGAGGTCACCGCTGTCGATTTGGGCGGTGGGGAGATCGTCCGTAACGACGAAATTCATCCGCCGAATGAGTTCGCCCGAGACCTCATGCTTGACCGGCTGGTTTGCGCCCATGGTTATGACCAACAAATCATCTTTAATACCGCTACCGTCGGTAATAGGAGTAGATGAATCCGTCGCCAGCACGAGAATATCCGATTCCGCTTCAATCTCCCCTAAAGACATAGACTCCTTCATCTCCACTGAAAGCTCTTTACCCATCTGCCGGATGAACTCTTTCGTCTTCTTAGGGTTACGTCCGAAGACGAGAACCTGTTTGACCGGGCAGGACTGAACAATCGCCTCTACCTGGAAAGTGGCCTGCCACCCCGGGCCGACAAGCCCGAGTACGTCGGTCTTCGGGGGGCCAAGATATTTTGCCGCCACGCCGCTGGCCGCGCCCGTGCGAAGACTGCTCAGATAGGCAGCATTCAGCACCGCCTGTATCTCTCCCGTACGTCCGTTGTACAAAGTAATGGTGTTGGCCGCGCCAGCGTAAGCTCTAAGGCAAAGGAGATCCCGATCTGCCTGCCAGGCGGCCATGACGTTGAGCTGTTTTTGGCTACTCTTAAGTCTCCGGCGCGGCATGATCCGCACCTTTCCCGCTGCCCGGTCGTGAAAGATCTTCTCCACGACCTTGAGCGCCCGCGCCATGTCGATTAGTTTTCTCGTTTCTTTTTCACTTATGATAAGAGCCATTTTCCTTCCTACCTTCTGACCTTTTTTGAGTGCGAGGTGTGTTTTTACCACACACTGTCTTACTTGGAAAGCCAAAGAATATAATGCATACTGGTTTCGTCTAACATAGAGAGAAAAGATTTAAAGATCCTTAGGGGGCCGATATGGGAGATAAGATTCCAAGGACATACGTTTACATCCTCATCGTATTGATTGTCATTGGTGCTTTTCTTGCTGGAAGAAGCATGCTGGCGCCCAAAGCCGATCCTGTCGTAGCTTCTCCATCGCTGGAAGAAAGGGCCAGAGAGTTAGAGGAGAAGGACAGGCAAATCAAGGGCTTGGACAGCCAGATTGCCCAGCTACGCAAAGAGCTTGAAGAGAGTTCAAAAAAGATGGAAGATCTGGAGGCCAGGCTTAAGGAGACGACCAAGACGCTCTCCTCCACTCAGCAGAAACTAAAGATAGCCACGCGGCAAGGTGAGAGGTCGGTTACTCCGGAACAGCCTAGGGATAGGGTTGCCTCCAGACCTGTCGAGCCTGCACCCCCTTCTAGGCGCTCTGCGGAGGCGGGGAGCTACGAGGTTATCCGAGCCACTTCTGTTTTTGAGGAGCCGTCAGAATCCTCCAGGAAGGTGGCGACGATCAATAAGGGGACAAAGGTCAATGTAGTGAGATCCGTTGGGGAGTGGCTTGAAGTTCGATCCAAGCACGGGAACCCCCCTGGCTATATAAGACGGGACGATGCCATGTTCACGGAAAGAAGAAACTGAGATTTAAGGCTAGTCGGACCTCTTATACCCAGACCCGGTCTTTTCTTTCAGCCTTAGAATCATTTTTGCCACCTTCTCTCTCACCTCGGAGGGGACAGAGATCCTCCTGAACCTCTCTCTCAACGGCATCGGCACCGTAGCGTCAAGGCCGACCTTGGTCATGAAATCGCCTTTTTTAGAAGGGTCAATGGACCGGGCCCTCAAGTTGGGGATGATAAGTAAGTCCTCGTCGCCCTGAACCCGCGTGGCAATGGCCCACTCGATATCCTGCGGGTCGTGAACGTTAACATCGTCATCCACGACCACGGCGTGCTTGATGTAAGGGACCCCGGAAAGCAGAAAGTGAAGGAGCTGTCGTGGATCGGCCTCATGGCTTTTGCGAAGCGACAGAGTGACATGGGTGCGGTTGCTGGATTGGCTGATAGCAAGGTCCTGCACGGCAAAGCCTCTTTCCCGTAACATTTGAATCATCTCTGCCTCTCCGGCCGGACCTCCGAGGAGCGATACTTCACGGACGGTTGGGTGAAGGGCCTGGATGATGGGGTTCTTTCGGGAGGTAATCGCGGTTACCTCAATGACATGGCTATGGTCGGAGAAATAGTAGCCTGAGGTCTCTCCGAATGGCCCCTCCAGCTCGCGCACGTTCGGCAGGACTTTTCCCTCGATCACAACCTCGGCATGCGCCGGCGCCTCAACATCGACAGTTTCACATTTTACCAGACTGATCGGACTTCCCAGGAGGCTACTGGCTATGGCAACTTTGTCCTCCCTGGCTGAGCTTACTATGGAGGCGAGGAGTATGATGGGGTGTACTCCCAAACTTATCGCTATATCGAGAGGCTTGCCATTTCTCTCCGCCTCCTCGGCGAAGCGGGCAATCGGTGGGTTGGATAGATGGATACCCATCTTCCTTTTCTCTTTGATCTGGAGCCGGTGTAGACCCATACTCCGGAGGCCGCTCACCGGGTCTTTTGCAGTGACGATCCCACAAGTGATGTAAGGGCCGCCGTCCGCTTCATGATACACGGGTATGGGGAGAGCGTTGAGGTCGACCCTCCTCTTTTCTTTGATCACCACCTGTTTGACCGGCCCGCTTCTCACTCTTCTAGGCTCGATCTTCCGCGCCCTTCTCCTCCGGTAGGTCTCTAAGAGCCTTTCCTCGCTTTGAAGCCCGAAGGCTAAGGCCAGTCTCTTTCTCGTGCCGACGAGGTTACCAACGATTCGGATTGAATGGCCTTTCACTTTTTCAAAGAGAAGGGCCGGTCCGTCCCCTTTGTCGAATTGCCGCAAGAACTCGCAGACCTCAAATCGTGGGTCCACCTCTTCTCCGACGGAGAGTAGTTCTCCGTTTTTCCGGAGAAGGTCCAAAAAATGTCTAAGATCTTTGCTTGGAGCCATTTTCTCTCGCGGTTTTCCGGCACTATCACATTCCGATGCCTAATAAAAGTCCAGGGAAGCCAAACATCCTCTAGAAACTAAGACCGGACCCTGTTAATAATGGCTGTAATGGTCTAATAAGCTGCACCCGGAGGAACCGACTATTTGGGAGAACCAACCACAATAGGAGCGGAAGATGAGATCGAAGCGACATCCACTCGGTTCAGACTGAAGACCTTCTCCTCCCTACGGTACCAAGATTTTCGCTATCTCTGGACTGGCACGCTTTTTATGAGCGGAGGGCAATGGATCCAGCAGGTAACCCTGGGATGGCTCCTGTATGATTTGACTGGCTCTTCGATGCTGCTGGGGGCGCTCAATGGCCTCCGTATGCTGCCATTCCTGATATCCGGGCCTCTTGCAGGCGTGGCGGCCGACCGCATGGACCGCCGCAAACTGATGCTTAACGCGGAGTACGTGCTGGTGCTGGCAACTTTAGGCATGGGGGGGGTGGTGGCATCGGGGCTGCTACAGGTTTGGCACCTCTTTCTCTTCACCCTCATTACAGGAATAGCTTGGTCTTTTAACGAGCCGGTGCGGCAAAGCCTAATTCCTAACGTAGTGCCTAAAGAAGAGCTGATGAACGCGGTGGCGCTCAACTCGGCGGGATTTAATCTCAACAAAGTTATTGGACCCGCCCTGGGCGGCTTGCTGATTGCCTTGTTTGGCGCCGCTGGTAACTTCTTCGTTCAAGGAGTCGCCTACATGTGCGTGCTGGTCACCATTTACCTGATGCGCGTTCCTGCCACTCCGGACCAGGCGCGTAAGTCAACTGTCTTTGCCAACCTCAAGGAGGGACTTGGATACGTATGGTCCACACCCGTGGTGTTTGCGCTCATGATGGCGGATTTGCTTCCGCGTATTATTGTGGTCCCGTACCAGGCCTTGATGCCCATCTTCCAGAAGGATGTGTTAAAGGTTGGCCCAGAAGGGCTCGGGATGCTGATGGCTGCTCCGGGCATAGGAGCGGTGCTCACCGTGCTGTTGCTTGCCTCCATCGCTCATAGCTTTCGACGCAAGGGCTTGTTATTGCTAGGGGCTTTGAGCTTTCTAGGCATTTTCCTGATCCTGTTTTCCTTGACCACATCTTTTCCACTGGCGATCCTGGCGCTGGTGGGGGTAGGAGGCTGTCAGATCTTTTTCATGGCGATCACGAATGCCTTGCTGCAGATGATCGTTCCCGATGAGCTGCGCGGCCGGGTGATGAGCCTCTACATGCTGGATCGCGGGTTGATACCGGCGGGATCGATGCTAGCGGGAGTGAGCGCGCATGTCATTGGGGCACCGACCACAGTGGCTTGGATGGGATCTCTTGTCATAGTTTTGGCTGTGCTTATGGCCTGGAAGGCGCCAATCATTCGCGAGCTTAAGGCCTAGGAAAAAAAAAGAGGGAACGTCTATGAAAAGAGCTATCGTGCTGGATTTGTGCTTAGGGGTAATGATCCTCGTTTTGCCAAGCGTAATTGCAGTTTCCGCTCTGGCGCAAGACTTCAAAGCGATCCTCGCCAACCCAGACCGACCTGCAGGCGAGAGGGCGCTTGATGCCAGCCGCAAGCCCGAAGATGTGCTTAGGTTCTACGGTGTCAAGCCTGGCGATAAGGCTGCCGATTTAATGGCTGGCAGGGGATACTACACTGCAATCCTATCTCGCGTAACCGGTGATAAGGGAGTGGTCTATTCTGCGAGCGAGAATGTGCGGAAAGAACTCCGTGAGCGTCTCCAAAACCCGACCTTTGCAAATGTCAGACCCATTGAGGGCAAGATGGATGCAGTGGCTCTGCCTTCGGATGGTTCGCTCGATTTTGTTCTCATTCACCTCAACTATCATGACCTACAACCTGACACCCGTACGGCGATGAACAGAAGGATCTTTGCTGCCCTTAGGCCCGGGGGAGTTTATGGGATTGTCGATCATTCGGCTAAAGAGGGGAGCGGCAACGAGGTGACCCACACACTGCACCGCATTGACAAGGCGATGGTGATCAAGGAAGTAACCGCTACAGGTTTCATGTTGGCCAAAGAAGGAGACATGCTGCGCAATCCTGGAGACAATCGCACTGAAAGCGTTTTTGTAGATCGTGGGAAAAGCGACCGGTTTGTGCTGCGATTCGAGAAGCCGAGACAAAGGCTATCTTTCCGTCAATCCATACAGCCGGTAAACGATAAGGTCAATCCTTTACCTGTTCCTCCTCTTTCCGCTCATTCCAATCCTTAGCGCTTATTGTTTTGCCAGTGATCGTCGGATTGTCCTGACTGCAGAGAAACAGGACCAGGGGGACAACCACGTCGGGGGAGAGCCCTCCGCGTCCATCCACATTGACTCGGCTTCCGGGGTGGATGGCATTGGCGCTGATTCCGTGATCGCGCATCTCCTCAGCGACGGTCTTCATGAGACCCTCAACCGCGTGCTTGGAGGCGCAGTAGGCGCTCTTGCCGGGTACTCCACGGCTTCCCGCATTAGACGATATACTGATGATCGTTCCTCGTCTCCGTTGAATCATGGGGGACAGGGCAAAGTGGGTACAGAGAAAGACCGCCCTCAGATTAACGTTGAGAACAAGGTCCCACTCTTCCACCGGTAGTTCGTGAGCGGGGCGCATTCTCAAGCAACGCCAGTTTTCGTAGACTCCGTCCTCGTGTTCTTCCATGCGCAAACCGGCGTTGTTGATGAGGATGTCTAAGCCCTTCAACCGTCCCACGCAAAAGTCGACCAGTTCTTTTGCCGTCTTCTCCTTGCTGACATCACCAACAAAAAGCTCTCCCGCGCCTCCCAAAGGTTGGATTTCTGCCAGGACTTTTTTCCCTTCGGCTTCTCTTACGTCTGCAATCAGGACCTTGGCTCCCTCACGCGCGAGCCCGAGCGCCATGGCGCGGCCCAAACCGCTTCCGCCACCTGTGACGACGGCGACCTGACCAGCAATCTTCATTTCTTTTCCCAGGGCTTCTCGATTGGCAGGTCCAGCCTGTCTCCCCATTCCTTCCATGACCCGAGGTAGTTTCGGACTTTTGGAAAGCCAATCAATCTCAAGGCGAGATAAGTATGGGCAGAACGATAGCCTCCCTGGCAGTAAGGGATGATCTCTTTGTCAGGTGTAACACCCAAGTCTTGATACATTTGCTTGAGCTCTGCTTCAGATTTGTACCTCCCCGTCGAGTCAAGATTGTTGGTCCATTCCAGATGCACGGCCCCAGGGATTGCCCCGCCTCGGGCTGCCCGGATATTTCGTCCCATGTACTCGTCATCGCTGCGCGTGTCTACGATGCAGATTGTTTTTTTGTCCAGGGAGCGAAGGACATCCTCGGCCGTGGCCAAGAGCTCCCGTCTCTCCGCCGTCGTTAGTTGCGAGGCCTTCGGAGATACCGCCTCGGTGGTGATCGGGTAGCCGGCCTCTCTCCAGGCCTGAGCGCCGCCGTCCAGGACATGGACGTCTTGGTGACCGAAGTATTCCAAAAACCAGAGTCCCCGTGCAGCGCGCATGCCTGAATTTTCCTCGTAAAACACGACCTCTTTTTTGAGGTCCACGCCGCGCATTTCGAGGAGGTGGCAGATCATCGACATAAAGGCCTTGAGCGGGGCAGGGCTGGTGTCAACGAGGCTTACGCCGAAGAGATCGAAATGGACAGCTCCGGGGATATGGCCCTGGCAGAACTTTTCTGCGGCCCGGGTGTCGATAAGGCATAGGTCAGGACTACCTAATTTTTTGCCTAACTCTTCCGGGGTTGTGAGCAGCTCCGGGTGCGTGTATTGTGCATTCATGATGAACTCCATTTAATGCAAAATGCAAAGTGCAAAATTA
>JAHFAO010000036.1 GCA_023250515.1 Deltaproteobacteria bacterium
GCGGCGGCTCAGGCGGTGCGGAGATATGCCCTCGCACAGGGTGGTTGTGCCGATGCGACGATTATAGGCACAGATCGAAAGGTCCCGGCCGGGCTGGCCGCGCTGGTCAACGGCACCATGGTTCGATATCTGGACGCTAACGACATCTATGTCTTCAGCCGCGGCGGTCCCTCGGGCCACTTTAGCGATGGTACACCCGCGCTCCTGGCTCTCGCCGAGAAATATCGCCGTAGCGGAGAGGAGTTACTGACCTGCCTGGTAGCGTCCTACGAGCTTCAAGGTGCGTTGGCGGAATCCTTCAACTTCTGGGATTGTGGCCTCCATGCGGAGACGAACGTCGCGTAGGTAGTCCCCATAGTGGCCGCTCGTCTCATCGGCGCAATGCCTAAGGAGGCCGTACACGCGTGCGGTCTCTCTGTTGCGACGGGCACGGTCCTGAATACCTGGCTGAGGCCGAGGCACAACGTCCCAATGATCAAGGGTGTCGCGGTAGGAATGGTCCTCGAGCGCGGATTGGAAGCCGCTGAGTTGGCCAAACTGGGTGTGACAGCCACTGAAGATGCCCTGGAGACAGTCTTCTCCTCTTTGGGTCCTCTCTCAGCCTCGGCTATCGATCCAACTTATGTAGAGAAGCTCGGTAACCGCTGGACTACCACTCGAAACATGATTAAAGCGTATCCAGCACAGCTCTACACCCAGGCAGCAATCGAGGCTGTCCTCCACCTGTATCGCGATGGCATCCGCGCCGACAAAGTGCGAAAGCTAACCCTCTACGGTCACCGAAACGTTTGTGGAGGTGTGCAGGGTTCCCCGGAAGCGTTCGCGCCCGCAAGCCAGGAGGCGGCAGACCACAGTACCCCATACGTAGTGGCGATGGCGTTCCTACGCGGCAGGTTGACCTCTCGAGAGTATGACGGGGCACCCTGGGAAACACCCGAGGTCAAGGCTGTGATGGCAAAGATCGAGCTGGTTAGGGATCCTGAAAGGGACAAGGCCCTGGACACAGGTGGTATTCTCGGAGTGAGACTTGTTGCAGAACTAGCCGATGGCCGTGTGGAGGAAGTCATAGTTCACCAACCTAAAGGTCATCCAGATGCACCGTTGAGCGACGCCGAGCTGCTAGAGAAGATGACCTGGCTGCTGGAAGGCCTGGCTCCGGCGGACACTCCTAGACGATTGCTGGACCTCTGCAGCCGCCTCTCAACACCTGAGGACGTCAAGGAGCTTGTCAAGACATGCCACGTCACGGAGAGCTGAGCTTGCTCAGATATTTGAAATGGACTGGCTCGTTTCATTACCAACTCACTGGGCTTTTCAGACGACCAGCGATTTCGGGCGAATCCGCAGCATAGCGGTAGGTCCGAAAAAGACTATTTCCCGGTCCGTCCCCCTCGTATGGCGCAAAAAATGGGCAGACGTATTCCCAAACGATATCTCCCTGCTTTGTGACCTCAAAAGCACGTCCCATCTGTCCCTCGCAGATCAGTGTATTTCCGTTTGGAAATCGCTGGGCCCCACTGATGTTGGGGCTAAAAAAAGTCCAGGTAGGCAAACCACGATATTCCCATTTGGTTTCGCCGCTATTGGGATCGATTTCGATAACTCTCGAATAAGGATTGATCGGCCTGTGAATACCGTTGGCGAAGAATAGGATACTGCCGTTTGGCAGCAAGGTGCAGTCGTGCTGGTGTCCCCAGGAATCGTCACGTTTTTCCCAGCGAAAGCGCCGCGTCGCCCGGTCGATGATGGCTATCAGGTTAAGTCGCCGGAAACTTAACATGACAGCACCGTCTGGTAGTGGCGTGCATGCGTTGGCATGCGCAAATTCATCCCTGTCGCATACGGGACATAATTCATATCGTTCCAGCTCCATATCCGAGTAAGCGTGCCACTCCCAGACGCTCTTACCCTTTGGGGTGACCTCGCGAATGTAGTCACCATACATCACCCCGTTACGCTCTGAAGCTGGTCGACCTCCCTTCACTCGCTTAGCAGCCTCAGGCGGCATAGGCTCCCACCCCAGATAAATTGTATTTCCATTCGGCAGACGACGAAAATCGTGATGTTGGGCCGCATCACTGTGTTCCCATACAAGCTTGCCCGTCCAATCATATTCTCGAATAAGTCCTCCTTTGCCCCTTCGCAGCGGAGGGCCCTCTTCGGTGCGGCCAGACCAAAGGAGATTGCCATTGGGGAGAAGATAGGCGTAGTTTCCGGGTGTCAGGGGAAAAGACCACTGGTGAAGGACTTCTCCACGCATGCCGACGAGATATGCGGCTCTGCCAGAAAGCGGAACAATGAGCGTGAACCCAGGCGTTGCCCGATCACGGTCGCAGTGCAAGACTCCTACATCACGATAACGCATCCGCCACTTCCATCGTCCGCGGGAAAATCTTCTTTACCTCCTCATGGACATCCGGAGATAAGCCCAGCAGATCCGCTTCCTCGGCCCCAAGCCTGGTAAGGTAACCGTTTTTAAGCATTAGGTGCCATTGACCCTCTTTTCTCACAAACCAAAGAAAGATAATTTTCGCTAAACGTTGGTCTTGAAAAGATCGCTCCCCGAAGATCATTACCGTAGCCGACGGATACCCTTTTTCAATGCTCTCCTTGGGCGATTTCGTGACACTCCAATCTACTTTCTTCTTACCTTGGCTTTCACTCTCAGTTGGATTGAGATTGTGCTTTATAAGAACTTGTTCCAGTTGGGGTATGTATCGTTGAATAAAGGCCCCGAACTCTTGTTCCACCTGAGTATCGGAGATAGAGGCTTCTTTCTGTCTTTGCGAACCACGGTCGCATGCAAACAAGAGGCTTATTGCAGAGAGCAGAAGAACTCTTTTGGCTAGAACTCGCATGGCGTGGCTGTAATACTCACGGGGTCGCCAAAACCACTACCCACACTGCGATGGCTAGCATAATAGCGCAAAACACAGCGGCGGATCCGAGGTCCTTGGCTCGACCCGCTAGCTCATTGTGTTCTAATCCAATGCGGTCAACCACCGATTCTATTGCCGAATTAACCAGCTCGACTACTATCACCAAAACCCAACTCCCAATCAGTAGCGCACGCTCCGCGCCAGTGTTGCCCAGCCAGAGCCCCGTAGGTATCACGATTAGAAGCACAAGGACCTCCTGGCGGAATGCCTCCTCGTGGCGGAAGGCTGCCCGTAAGCCCCCCAGGGAAATGGCCGTTGCTTTCATCAAGTGCTCCCAAGGGTTACTTATGTGGTTCGACATGCAATAGATGCGCTCCACCTACTTGGTTTTCAGTGCCTGGAGCACTTTTTCTGCTGTTATCGGTAGGGACTTGATCCTCGCTCCCACAGCGTCCTCTACTGCATTTGCGATAGCCGCCGCTGTCGGCATTATAGCTGTTTCGCCTATACTCATGCTATTGTAGGGTCCACTTCCAGCAATCGATTGCGTAACCGCCGTTCTCAAAACAGGGATATCCCTGATCGTAGGTATCTTGTAGTCGCCGAAATTCGCAGTCGCGATCTTACCACCCTCATCAATAGTGATTTCTTCCATCTGGGCATAACCCATCCCCATCACGACCCCCCCCTCGATCTGCCCTTGGTGGGTTAGGGGATTTATTACGGTTCCGGTGTTGTGAGCTGTGGTTAGCCTTTTAACTTTAACTTCCCCCGTTTCCTGATCCACTTCTACTTCAGCGACTTGCGCAACCATGGATGTCTCAGGGCCGTCCGCCATGTTATTGTAATGACCCTCGCCGATTATGGGCGAGCCTTTTGCCTTTGCGAGATCTCCGAAGGTCATCCTCCTCTCCGCCCTCGCGTGAGTGACGCCGCCGTTGTGAAGAATGAGCTGGTCCGGGGGGACTCTCATGTATTCGGCGGCTGTTTTGATTATTTCCTCTCTAGCTTTCTTTGCCGCCTCATAGGCCGCGCTTCCATGGACCCTGGTACTACTGCTACCTCTAACCCCTGTGTCCTTTACCACCCTTGAGGTATCCAGCATCTCGACGTTGACCGATTCTAACGGTATTTTAAGCTCCTCCGCCGCAATCTGACGCATGACGGTATAAGCTCCAGGCCCCACATCCATCACCGCCGAGGAAAGCGTGACGGTACCACCCTCGTTGATCTTTACAAAGGCATAGGATTCGCCGCCTTTGGACAACCACTGAGCTACCGCACAGCCACGACCTACATTCTTCGCCTTAGGGGCGTAGTAACCGGACTCCTCCAGCGCCTTTTTGAGGGTCTCCTCGGCCTTTATATGCGCGACAGTTTCCCCCGTGGGTAACTGGTCTCCATCATGCATTAAGTTTCTTTTCCTGAGTTCAGCCGGATCCAGGCCAAGTTTTTTGGCCACCAAATTCATCTGGCTTTCCGTTGCAAAGAAACCTTGAGTGTGACCGGGTGCCCGCATGTAACCGGAAGGGACTTTGTTCGTGTAAACATAGTTCTCCTCAATCAGTACGTTGGGAAATCGGTAAGGCCCGGCCGCGTCGTGCGCCCCAACGAGAAACCCCTGGGGGCGATAGGAGGCGTAGGCCCCGCTATCAAAAACATAATTGATATGTTGGGCTACGATGAACCCGTTCTCCTTTACCCCAGTCTTTATCTTAACAACTGAAGCGTGTCGCGGATTCCCTGCTAGGAACTCCTCATCGTAGTCCATAACCATCTTGACCGGATGACCGCTCTTCTTAGAAAGAACGCAGCATAGCGCGATATCATTATGGTCGCCTTTCCCGCCGAAATCTCCTCCTATATAGCAGGGATGAGCAACGAGCTTTTCGGGAGAGAGCTTGAGCGCATTCGCTACCTGGTCTCGCAAGGCGAAAGGACTTTTCGTGGATGCCCAGATCTCTGCTCCTCCATCCGGATTTGCCTTCACGACGCAAGAGTGGGATTCGATATAGGCCTGATGTACTCGGGGAGTCTGAAAGGTATTTTCCACTATGAAGTCCGAGTTTCTAAAACCTTCTTCAATGTCGCCCTTCTTCCAGGACAGACGAACCATAACGTTGCTTGGCGTTTCCATCTTATGGATCAGGCCGCTGTAGCTAACTACGTCTGGATGAAGAAGTGGTGCGGAGGGTTTCATAGACTCTAATGGGTCAAAGACTGGTTCCAAATCTTCATATTCGACTTCGATAAGACCCAGGGACTGTTCGCCAATCTCCTCGCTCTCCGCCGCAACGGCAGCAACCTTCTCGCCAATAAACCTAACGACGCCCTCGGCCAAGATCGACATATCGATGATCTTTTTCCCGATCTTGGATCCTGCAACATCTTTTCCGGTGATAACGGCTTTAACCCCGGGGACCTTCAGAGCTTTACTGACGTCAATCCGCTTGATCCTACCGTGGGGTATTGGGCTTCTCAGGACCTTTACCCAAAGCATGCCCGGCAAAGTCACATCAACTGCATAAACGGCCTTACCAGCGACCTTATCTTCTCCTTCAACCCTGGGAGTAGCCATACCGACAATTTTTTTGTCTGCCATTTCATCACCTCAATAATTTTCTTGCCTTTAAGACAGGCTGCCCGTACCTTAATATCGCAGAGATGGATAGCGGTCAATCCTGATCATCATTCCAGGAACCTGTCGAGAATATCGTCAGTTGGAACCATACAGGAAGCTCGGTTGCCGAACCACTTGTAGCGGTTGTTCGCTATGAGATCATAACCCCAATCCCGAATCGGGCGGGGGATGATGAACAGGACAGCCAAGGCGGGATATATGCCCGAAAGACGCTTTGCGATCCTGAGGGCGGCATCGCTCTTCGTAAAGGCCGACGTCCCTTCGATCAGCACCATTGTTTCCATAGTCTGTGGACGCAGGGCATGCTGTTCCAATAGACGCTGGCCTATGGGCGACTGCAAGGCTGCGAATCTGAAATGGGCCTTCGGATCATGCTTGATGATAAACTGTACAGAGGCGTTGCAGAGATTACAGACGCCATCGAAAAGGATGATCGAACTATTTCTCACTGCAAAAGTGGTTCTTCATGCTTCGACAGGCTCAGCATGAACGGAATATCGCCAATGATTTTAAACCTTTTCCGTTCGCCCTGAGCTTTGTCGAAGGGTGGACGGATTTCTCAGTAAGAACGAATTAGCCAACATTAAGCCTGCTGCAGCCTACTGCGAACTGCTCCAAGTGGACCAATATCCACGGGGAGGCCGTCGCTGTAAGCAATCGCCTGATTGGTGTATGGAGAGACGCGGGATCCTGGTGTAAGAATGCCGACTAGATTTAGAGGGTCAGAACAAGAGATGATTACCGGACCCGGCTCCGCGTGAGACCGGCGCAGCGCCCGGAGCATGTCCACTGCTTCCGGCAGCGCATACTGCTCGCCGACAAATCCGCTGATGAATCGACCTCCGCGGATCTCTCCCCGTGCTTCAAGCCGTCGGTAGATCCCCAGCAGTGTTCGCCAAGGAGGCATACGCGTTTCACGGGCCAAAATCTCACGAAAGACAACCCCGTAGCGTCGGAGGAGTTGACGGGCCAAGAACTCGCTTTTTCTTTCTGTACTCGCGGCTCCGCTGTCGTGCCCCTCAGCCCGCCACAGCGACCAGCGGCCAACCGGCATTAGCCGCTCTGCTGTACGTCCCCCAGAAATCAACCGGAACCGACGTCTTTTCGGCCGTCGCTTCACCTCGGGGGTGAGTAAGACACGTAGCCCGGCAATCCCGTCGCCGGTGACAAGCCCTCGTGCCACGAGCTCCCATAATGCCTCCTCCGTCTTGGTCTTTAGAAGACCAGTCCCACGAGCAATGTCTGCGAGGAACGACGCCCCGCGTTTCTCCAAATAGCGGCCCACATCGCGGGCAGCATCGGAGAATTCCTCGATCTCATCCCAAGGCGTATTTACGGGTTCGACAAAGGTGGAAAGATCATCACGCAAAATAAAGGCGATCGGCGCTACCCGCCTAGGAGTCCGGAGTCGCTTTGCTTTTGTTCCCGTGTTGTTGCCTTCTTCGCCACCTGTAGGGGCGATGTCCGATTTCAACCTTCCCCACGCAACGATACCCGCAAGACAAAGGTTTTCCAGATCCTCCGGGTTATAGTCCGAGACTCGCGCTGGCAATACGTGTTGCTCCCAAGCCGGCGCTGGAAGCTCTAACCCCTGCAACTGACTGATAATTTGCATCACTCCCTCCCGACCACTGAGCTGCGTCATCGGCTGCACATGATGCCAAGATAGAAGGAACCTAATAAAATCAGCGGCTGTAACCGGCTCGATTTCCCGGCGTAGCCGCCCCAGGGTTAAACGGTGGATGCGGGCAAGGAGTCCTCGTTCGCACCACTCGACATCCGCCTCGCTATCTCGATGCGACGTGAACTGTCCTCGAAGTACCACGCCGGCTGTTTCCAGGCTAAGTAGTCCACGCTCTACTTGCTCAACTGGTAAGCCTACCTTATTAGCGAGACTCCGGGCGGTAATCGGCCCAATCACGTCCATCCATCCGTGCACGATCCTACGCATTGCCTCATCTGCCGATGGTATGGAGCTCTCCCCATGCAACGGGTCAACAATTTGCGGTGTGACGCGCATTTCAGGGAACACGGCGCGAACCAAACCCAATCGCTCTGCGGCTACATACCCTTGCCTTTCCCCGGCCTCGGCGTTCGGATACCAGTTGGCTACGGTCGCCCTTCCCGCCTGGATCAATTCTTCAGCCAGTGCCGACCAGCCTTGAGCCTGCTCCATAGGCAGGAGACAAACACCTAAAAGGAAATCATGAAATTCGTCGGCGTCGCGTAGGTCCGGCCATGCCTGACCGAGTACCTCCTCGATCGCATCCGGATTCAATGCGCCGATTCCCCGAGCCAAATCCGGGTCGGTCCGTCTAAGCGACACGGCGCGTGCTCGTCGCTCCTCCAGAGGCGCGTCATCAAGAAAAGCATAAGGGTTGGCGTTTAGAATCTCATGGGCCATCGGCGAGGGTGCCGGGGTCTCTACGGCCACTGTTACAATTTCGCCGCGCCCGATTTTTGCGATGGTCTCCCTAAGGCCGTCTAGATCCATCGCCTCGTGCAGGCAGTCTTTCATGGTTTCCCTGATGAGCGGGTGATCTGGCAGCTCAATCGGACCAACCCGATTATCCTGACACATGACCTGCTCGGGGAAGACAGCGGCGAGAAGATCTTCAGAGCGTATGCGCTGGATGGCCATCGGCACCTTTTTTCCACCGTTATATCGCAGCAATGCAAGCGCACGCGTTGCATTCCAGCGCCAGCGATTGATGAACATGGGTGAGACAAGGGTTGCTTGGATCAGCTCCTTCTCCAACGTGGCGGGACGGACCCAGGAGAATATCTCTTTCAGGGGGAAAGAGTGCTGCTCGCCAAGCGAGAGGACGATCCCGTCATCGGTGGCCGCTGCTTGCACTTCACAATCAAAGGTCACGCAGAAGCGCTTGCGCAGCACCAATCCCCAAGCGCGGTTGATCCGGCCGCCGAAAGGCGCGTGGAGGACAAGCTGCATCCCGCCGGCCTCATCGAAGAAGCGCTCAGCCACAATGCATTCGGTCGTGGGCACGTGTCCGAGAATGGACTGGGTGTCACGTATGTAAGAGACGATCTGCTCGGCCGCAGCCTCTGGGACACCGCTCTCTTCAATCAGCCAGCGCACCGCGGAAGGTCTATCGCGCAAACAAGAGGCAACTTGACGTCGCAATTCAGAGAGCGCAGCAGAGAGCTCAAGGGTTCGTGCAGGGGCCTCACCCAACCAAAAAGGGATGCTCGGCGGCGCTCCCTGAGCATCCTCGACCCAGACTTTTCCGGAAGAGACCCGTCGAATCCGCCAGGACTTGTTCCCCAGGAGGAAGATGTCACCGGCGAGGCTTTCGATGGCGAAGTCCTCATTCACCTTGCCGATAAGAATCTCATCCGGCGCCTCGATGACCTCATAGTCGGCAGTGTCCGGAATGGCGCCGCCGTTAGTAATGGCGGTGAGCCGGGCACCTCGGCGCGCCCGGAGGCGGCCGTGAACTCTGTCATGATGGATGTATGCGCTTCGACGCCCCCTACGATTGGTGATGCCTTCTGAGAGCATCTGCAAAACTTGATCGAACTCCTGTTTTGTGAGGTTCCTATACGGGTAGGCCTTGCTGACGAGCCGAAAAAGTTCCTTCTCGCCGATCCCGGAGCCACCCTTATCGGGCTCTGGGCCTCCTGGCTTAGCGGCCGCGGTAACACTCGCCGCCGTGGCTACCATCTGCTGGGCTAATATATCGACGGCTTTTTCCGGAATAATCACCCGGTCCAATTCCCCGCCTCGAACCGCGCGAATTGCGGCCACGCACTGAAGAAGGTCATCGCGGGTTAAGGGATAGAAGACCCCCTTCGGGGTGGCGCCTAGCCAGTGGCCGGAGCGCCCCACGCGCTGAAGCAACGTCGCTAGCGTGCGCGGAGAGCCAATGTGACAGACCAGGTCTACATGGCCAATGTCGATACCGAGTTCCAGAGAGGCTGTGGCCACCACAACCGCAAGATCGCCACTCTTTAATCTCTCTTCTACCTCGAGGCGGTTTTTCCGAGAGAGGCTACCGTGATGCGCTCCGACCTTGCCTTCTCCTAATCGGGCCGTCAACTGATGGGCGACACGCTCTACGAGCCTCCGAGTATTGACGAATACCAACGTGGTCCGATGCGCCTTCACTTGCGCAGTGATACGGTCGTAGATCTCAGCCCAAATTGCGTGCTGCGCGATAGGACCAAGCTCCTGATCGGGGAGCTCTATGGACAAATCGAGATCGCGCTTATGGCCGACATCCACGATCGCGCATTCCGGCACACTGTCCGGCCGGATACGCTCTGTGCCCAGCAGTAGACGGGCAATCTCCTCAATCGGCTTTTGCGTAGCGCTTAAGCCAATGCGCTGCAGCGGCCGCTCTGCCAGGGCATCGAGCCGCTCGAGAGAGAGTGCCAGATGCGATCCTCTCTTATCTCCGGCGACTGCGTGGATCTCATCCACGATCACAGTCTCCGCGGATCTTAGAATCTGCCGGCTTCGCTCGGCCGTTAGTAGGATGTACAGGGACTCAGGAGTGGTAATCAGGATGTGAGGCGGACACCGCACCATCAACTGTCGCTCCCGGGCGGGGGTATCTCCGGACCGTACTGCCACCCTGATCTCAGGGAGATTCAGTTCCTCTGCTTCGGCCAGGCGCATGATCCCGGCGAGCGGTTCCCTTAGATTCTTTTCGATGTCGTTTCCAAGGGCTTTAAGCGGTGAGATGTAGACAACGCTGGTCTTATCGTCGAGTCCCCCCGCTACCGCCCACCGGACCAAGCGGTCGATGGACCATAGAAACGCCGCGAGGGTTTTCCCTGACCCCGTCGGCGCTGCAATGAGGGTGTCCCTCCCCTCGGCGATATGCTTCCAGCCGTTTTCCTGCGCAGCGGTTGGCTTGGCGAATCGTTCCGAGAACCACCGCCAGATTAGTGGATGAAATTGGGGATGAAATGGGATCTCCGACTTATCGACCCGGTGACTCATTTTGATCAGATTATGCGAATATCTTGTGCGGTTATCAAGATATCGATTTGCTTGAGGAACCGCTTAAGCTGTTCTTTGAAGTCCTTGAAAAACCTTTCGGCTTTTTTATCTTCGGTAGTAATAATTTCAATCTTTATGATATCGTCGAGGAAGGTCACGCCGCCATATTTCCAGCTGCCTTGATATGGCGCGGATAGGGAACTCACGGTGAGTGCACCGAAAACAGCTATCAAATCTTCACGAATTCTTTTGATTTTTCCGGGTTCGATTTCCTTGCCGTTGTTATATTTCAGTGGCAGGTAAATCTCATATCTTTTCATGCAGCGAGGGAGGATTTGGGGAGGTGGACTGTTTTGGCGTTCAATTTCTTGAAAGGAATTCTCTTGCGCTTGAGGATTCTGATATGATCTGTCCGGACGCCATAAATGTTGCCAGCCAAGCAATAGACAGGGCTGCCACTTTTGGCTAATTCGAGAAAGCCCTTGGCATCATGTTTTTCTGGGATTTGGACGTAAATCATAACTCTAGTAAAATAGGCCGTTCAGTTCGTAATGTCAAACCGATATCTAGCTTGACCTGGACAAATTTTGCCTCCCCAACTAACGCCTAATAGATCAGGGTCGCCCATCCTTTCCCATGATCACCGCGAGACAATAATTCTTATGGCACAGTCGGGCGCGAAAGAAACCAAGGTCGCGGGTGAAAAATGCCCTGTGCAAGTAACGCAAGATTTCCTGCTGGTCATCCCATTCTGGACGGCCCAGCAGATCAGGCTCGATCAGGACGAGATTCGTCCCCGCCATAGCCCGCTTGAAGTACTTCCCACGCAGTCCGCCCTTTAGTTGAGATAGGTTGTACTCAGGCCGAAGCTCGTCATCGTTTTTAGGCTTCACTTGATAAAAGGGTTCCGAGTTTGGCGAGGACCTCAAGCGTGGTCTCCTGGTGAAGCCGGCCAATGAAGGCGGCTTTACGAACTCGCCAATCAAGGTTCTTCACCTGGTCTGAAAGGACAACTCCGCCAACCTTGAGTCCCGAAGGAATTGCCACCTCAAACGGATAACCCTTCACCTGACTTGTAATCGGACAAAGGATCGCAAGGCCAACTTTACCGTTGTACGAGGCCGGAGAGATGACCAGAGCAGGACGTCTTCCCGCTTGCTCGTGACCAGCTTGAGGATCGAGGGAGATCCAGACCACGTCACCGCGGTTGGGAACGTACCTACGTGCCATTACCAGGCTTCTCTCCCAACCGCCGGACCAAAATCTACTTCGCCGTGGAGGTTATTCTTGTTCACTTTAGAGAGAAGTTGCTTTAAGGTAAACTTCTTACGCTGCACAGGAACAGCCACGAGCCTTCCGTCTGAGACGGACATGTCGAGGACGCTCCCTTCCTTCACTGCAGCATCCTCTGCAAAGGGTTTGGGAATCCGCAGTGCAAGACTATTACCCCACTTTTGAACCTGGACACGCATGCCTTTAATCTCCCTTGTGCTGTTGATACAATGAAGATACAGGCGCAGAAGCTTAGAGTCAACCACCATGCCGGCGCAATTTGCAATTCCGGCTTACCCGCAGCGAAGCCTAACGAGGCTGTGGAACAAGCGGTTCTTTCACGGCGGCGGGATGGTCATTGAGAACGGAACAAGATCAATAAATCAGGTCGCCGATCCGTTCCCAACGCACCCAGCGGTCGGTCCCGTCCCAGGACCAGTAAATGATGAAGGCCTTACCCCTGACAGCCTGAAGGTTGACAAAACCCCAGAAGCGACTATCGTAGCTCCGATCTCGGTTATCGCCCATGACAAATACGTGGTTTTCCGGGACCCGCGTGGGACCGTAATCGTCCCTGATGTAGAATCCTTTCCCTTGCCGGCCATCACCTTCGAAATGGGCATGGGGATCTTCCCAGGGGAGGTTGTTGATATAGATCTTTTTGCCTCGAATCTCGACCACGTCACCAGCAACTCCAACCACCCGTTTAATAAAGTCCTTGGAACGATCCTCCGGGAAAATGAAAACGACCACGTCGCCCCTCCGGGGTTTCTTAAATTCCACTATGTAGTTGCCCCAAAAAGGGATGCGGATCCCGTAAGTCAACTTGTTAACCAGGATGTGGTCTCCGATCTGTAGCGTCGGGATCATGGAGCCGGAAGGGATCTTGAATGCCTGGACAATAAAGGTCCGGATAAACAGGGCTAGGATGAGCGCCATGCCGATGGCCTCAGCATACTCGCGGACAGTTGACTTAACCTTCTTGGTTGCTTCCACCGCGGTCACAGAATCCTCTTTTGACTTATTGAATAACATGGACGTCAGAAACAGCGATTTGGGACAGAGACCGAGTTAAGCTGCTGCCTCTATCCCTGTTTACCATTTCTTATCACACTTTCAAAGCGGCCAAGAAGGCTTCCTGAGGAATCTCCACTCGTCCCACCTGCTTCATTCTCTTCTTCCCCTCTTTCTGTCTTTCCAGAAGCTTACGCTTGCGCGTGATATCTCCTCCGTAGCATTTCGCAGTCACGTTCTTCCTGAGCGCTTTAACGCTCTCACGTGCGATGACCCGGCTCCCAATGGCCGCCTGAATGACGACCTCGAATAGCTGCCGCGGGATCAGCTCGCGAATGCGCTGGACGAGATCCCGCCCGCGCTGGTATGCCTTTTCCCGATGGATAATCATCGACATGGCATCCACCACCTCTCCATTAATGCGCACATCCAATTTTACCAGATCGGAGGATCGGTAACCCGCCACTTCGTAATCCATCGAGGCGTACCCCCGGCTGACCGATTTCAGTCGGTCATAAAAATCCACGACGATCTCGTTAAGAGGGAGCTCATAAACCAGCATGGCCCTCTTGGGTCCCAGGTAACGGATCTCCTTTTGGGTCCCTCTTTTTTCTTCACAGAGTTTTAGAACACCCCCCAAGAACTCTTGCGGGAGATGGATGGTTGCCAAGATCACTGGCTCTTCAAGTTGGTCGATATCTGATTCTGCCGGGAGCCTGATAGGGTTATCAATGAGAAGGGTCTTCTCCGAGTGTGTGATGGCATGGTAAACCACGGTCGGAGCGGTTGTGATCAGGCTTAGACCGAACTCGCGTTCCAAGCGCTCTCTTACGATATCCAGATGCAGCAAGCCTAAGAACCCGCAACGAAACCCGAACCCCAGGGCTTGGGAGGTCTCTGCTTCGAATGTGAACGAGGAGTCGTTAAGCCTTAGCTTCTCCAGCGCTTCTCTCAGGGCTTGGTATTGCCCCGCATCCGCTGGGTAGAGGCCGCTAAACACCATGGGTTTCAAAGTCTTAAATCCCGGCAATGGTTGAGTTGCAGGGGCCTCTTCGGTCGTTATGGTATCACCGATGCGAGTCTCCCTGATCTCTTTAATCCCAGCCATGAGGAAGCCCACCTCACCGGGGCCCATTTCAGCAACCTCCACGGGACCGGGAGAGAAGATTCCCAGCCGCCTGACCTCAAAGACCTTTTCGCTCGACATCATGCGGATGCGCATGCCCTTGCGAACAACTCCGTCAAAGAGTCTTATCATCACGACCGCACCATGGTAGGGGTCGAACCAACTGTCGAAAATCAAAGCGCGCAGGGGGTCATCCGGGTTTCCCTTGGGGGAAGGGAAACAGTTCACGATTCCCTCGAGAATGGCCTCAGTTCCAACACCCTCTTTCGCGCTGGCCAAAATCGCCTGTGAGGCGTCCAGGCCGATAATCTCTTCAATTTCCTTTTTGACGCGCTCCGGATCCGCGCTGGGCAGATCGATCTTGTTGATGATGGGGAGGATAGACAAGCTGTGATCCAGGGCCATGTGAACGTTGGCCACAGTTTGTGCCTCCACGCCTTGGGCCGCATCGACTACTAGGAGCGCACCCTCACAGGCCGCCAAACTCCGGGACACCTCATAGGTAAAATCCACGTGGCCCGGGGTGTCAATGAGGTTCAAGGTATATTCCATCCCGCTCTTCGAGCGATAGCGTAGACACGCAAGGCTGGCCTTGATAGTAATGCCCCGCTCCCTTTCCAAATCCATGCTATCGAGGAACTGATCCGTCCGTTCCCGCTCGCTTACGGTGCCTGTGTATTCGAGGAGGCGGTCTGCCAAGGTCGATTTCCCATGATCGATATGGGCGATGATCGAAAAGTTTCTAATACGCTCGGCATTCATGCAAGGCTCGTTCGGCGATAATAGTCAACGGTTTTATCCAACCCCGCCTCTAACGGGGTTTGGGGGATCCACCCGAGGACCTCTCTGACACGAGAGGTCTCCAGACAGCTCCGTTTCTGCTCTCCAGTCTTGGCCGGCCCATGGGTCGCTTTCATTTTGGATCCTATTGTTTTGCTGAGCTTCTGAAAAAGAGCAAGAACGTCCGTCTCGCTCCCGGTACCGATATTCAGAGATCCTACGTAGGAAGAGTTGAGCGCCGAGAGATTGGCTGCCGCGACGTCTTCAACGTAAACGTAGTCTCGGGTCTGCTTTCCATCACCGTTGATCGTGGGAGATTTTCCCTCGAGCAATTGTCGAATAAAAATAGCCACCACCCCTGCCTCTCCCATGGAGTTTTGCCTGGGCCCATAAACATTTGAATAACGCATCGCGACGTAGGGAATGCCAAAGGCCTGCTGATAATAGGCGAGATAATACTCTCCGGTCAGTTTGCTTACTCCATAAGGGCTCATGGGTCGTGTGGGATGTTCTTCCGGGGCAGGGAAGGTTTCCTGCTCTCCGTAAACGGCCCCGCCTGAGGAAGCGAAGATTACTCTTTTGACTATCGAGATCCTACAAGCTTCTAGCAGGTTGATCAGTCCCAAAATATTGATGCGGGCATCGAAGAGGGGATCAGTCACGGAACGGCGTAGATCCATCTGGGCCGCATGGTGGCTGAGGACGTCCGGAGAGATTTCAGAAAACAGGTCGGGAAGCTTCGGATCGAGAATGTCCAGGGAGTAGAGGATGGCTTGCCCATTCAGATTCTGCTTGGCTCCTGTTGAGAAATCGTCAATGACAAAGACCTCATGACCCTCTGCGATGTAGGCATCAACGATATGAGATCCGATAAAACCTGCCCCCCCGGTCACAACTATCCTCATATCGTTCAGCCCTGTAAGCGCTCCTTGAAATATTGGATGGTTTTCCTTAACCCTTCATCCAGCGGGATCTGCGGTTCCCAACCTAGGAGTTCCCGTGCCTTGGAGATATCCGGCTGGCGCACCTGGGGGTCATCTTGGGGCAACGGGCGAAAGACGATGGAACTACGAGAGCCAGTGAGTTTAAGAATCTCTTTGGCAAAATCCATAACGGTCATTTCGTGGGGATTTCCGAGATTAACCGGAAGATGGTAATCCGATTCCACGAGTCGCTGGATGCCACGAACGAGGTCATCAATGTAAAGAAAACTCCTGGTCTGTGTCCCCTTCCCATAGACCGTGAGCTCTTCTCCTTTTATAGCCTGGGTGATGAAGTTCGGAACCACTCGTCCATCCCTCATTCTCATCCGTGGGCCGTACGTGTTGAAGATCCTGACGATCCTGGTATCCAAGCCATGATAGCGGTGGTAGGCCATAGTCATAGCCTCGGCAAAACGCTTAGCCTCGTCGTAAACCCCGCGCGGTCCTATGGGATTCACGTTTCCCCAATAGTCCTCTCTTTGGGGCTTGACGAGAGGATCCCCGTAGACCTCGGAAGTAGAGGCGAGGAAAAAAATTGCCTTCTTGGCTTTAGCCAGGCCTAGTGCATTGTGGGTTCCGAGAGAGCCCACCTTCAGGGTGGGGATAGGGAGTTCCATGTAGTCCACAGGACTTGCGGGGGAGGCAAAATGCAAGACAACATCGATGCTTTCTTCCACCTGAATGAATTGGGTCACATTTTGGTCGATAAAGGTAAAACGGGGATGCGAGGAAAAGGATGCCACGTTTTCTCGGCTACCAGTCAAGAAGTTGTCGATGCAGATAACCTCATCCCCCCGCTTAAGGAAACTCTCGCAGAGATGAGAGCCAATAAAACCTGCCCCGCCCGTGATCAGAATCCTAGCCATCTTTTCGTCCAATCGAGTAATAGGTGAAACCCAATCTCCTCAGCTCACCAGGGTCATAGATGTTGCGCCCGTCAAAGATCACGGAGTTTTTCAGCAGATCTTTTATATGTTGGAAGTTCGGGCGTCGAAACTCATTCCATTCCGTGACGATGAGGAGGGCGTCAGCCCCTTTCAAGGCGTCGTAGTTGCGGCTGGAATAGCGGATGCGCTTGCCGAAGAGCTTTTTGGCCTCTCCCATCGCCTCGGGGTCATAGGCCTGGACCTGGGCCCCTGCTTTGAGGAGCGACTCCACCACGGTAACAGAAGGGGCATCTCTCATATCGTCGGTGCGCGGCTTGAAGGAGAGGCCCCAGACGGCAAGGGTGCGACCGGAAAGGTCCGGGCCGAAATGGCGCTTTACCTTCTCCACCAAGACTGACTTTTGCCGTTCGTTGACCTGCTCGACGGCTCTGAGCAGCGGCATCTCAAGTCCTGGCTCTCCCATAGAGATCATCGCGCGGATGTCTTTTGGAAAACAGGATCCTCCGTAACCTACGCCGGGAAAGATAAAATGGGGTCCTATGCGGCGATCCAGCCCGATAGCGCGGCGAACCTCACCGACATCGGCGCCGGTCTTCTCACAGAGGCTAGCGATTTCGTTGATAAAGGATATCTTCGTGGCCAGCATGGCATTGGCCGCGTACTTACTCATCTCCGCGCTACGGGCATCCATAACAAGAATCGGATTCCCGGTTCGAACAAAGGGTTCGTAGAGTTCTTTGAGGATTGCGATGGCCTGGGAGTCCTCACTGCCCAAAACCACCCGATCCGGTTTCATGAAATCTTCGACTGCCGCGCCTTCCTTTAAGAACTCTGGATTAGAGACCACGGCAAACGGGTGGGTGGTTGTATCCTTGATGACGATATGGATCTCGTCCGCGGTCCCCACGGGCACCGTGCTTTTGTTGACAACGATCTTGGACCCGTTCATGGCCTGGGCGATGACCTTGGCCGTTGCCAAAACCTGTTCGATATTAGCCTTTCCGTCAGAATTCTGTGGCGTCCCAACCGCTATAAAAACGATAGAGGACTGCTTCACCGCAGCTTTCAGATCCGTGGTGAAAGAGAGCCTCTGTTCTTCCGTGTTGCGGCGGACCAGCTCTTCCAACCCCGGCTCATAAATAGGGACCTTTCCTGCCTTCAAGGCAGAGATCTTCGCCTCATCGATATCGACGCAGATGACATCGTTCCCGCTTTCGGCAAAGCAGGTCCCCGCAACGAGACCCACATATCCTGTACCAATGATCGCAAGGTTCACGGCAATTTCCCTTCGTCTAGAATCTCTTTAATGACGTAGATCGGCTTATCTTGTGATTCGTGATAGGTCCGCGCTAGCATCTCTCCGAGTAGACCCATAGTAATAAATTGAAAGCTGATGAGGATTAAGAGGACAGAGAGCAAAAGTAGTGGTCGCCCTCCGATCTCCAATCCGTAGAAGATCTTCTGGACGCTGAGATAAATACCAATGAGAAAACCCGCTCCACCGATCATGAGCCCGATCAGTCCGAAGATATGGAGGGGTCGTGTCGCATAGCTGATCAAAAACTTTACCGTTAACAGGTCGAGGACAACACGAAAGGTACGGGCGATCCCATATTTCGACTTTCCCCAACGACGGGATCGATGGTTCACTTTGATCTCAGCAATCCGTGCCCCCCGCTCATAGGCAATGGCAGGGATGAAGCGGTGCATCTCACCGTAGAGCTTGAGGTCCTTGGCCACCTCACGTCGGATCGCTTTTAGCGTACAGCCGTAATCGTGCAGTTTGACCTGTGTCATCCAGGAGATAACTCCGTTGGCTATTTGGGAGGGGAGCCGACGACTCCAGAAGGGGTCTTGACGATGATAACGCCAACCGCTCACCAGATCGAACCCTTCCTCCAGCTTGTTAAGTAATGCCGGGATATCTCTGGGGTCGTTCTGCCCATCCCCATCCATGGCCACAATAACCTCGCCTTGGGCATGGGAGATACCTGCCGCAACCGCCGCGGTCTGGCCGAAGTTGCGCTTCAGTCGTAGTACCTTAATTCGCGGCTCTTTTTTGTGGAGACGAGAGAGAATGGGATAAGTCCCATCGGTGCTGCCGTCGTCCACTAGGATGAGCTCATAGCTTCTTCCTAAAGGCTTGAGCACCGAGCTTGCCTCTTGGATGAGGGGTTCCAGGCTCTCCTCCTCATTGTACACAGGAATGACGACGGACAAGTCCATGGCACTAGAGTCCCCTCTCCCTTCCCTCTCCCCCCGGCGGGGGGAGAGGATTGAGGTGAGGGGGTTACGTATGAAAATCCGTTAGCTCGACAAAGCGCTGATACCTCTCCTCAATCTCCTCGAGGGACAGCGTTGTCAGCCGCTTTAGACCGAAATCCTCCACAGTGAAAGAAGCAACCACGCTCCCGTAGACAATGGCCCGGCGCAGCCCTCTTTGGCTGTGGTCCCCGGTGCGCGCTAGATAACCCAGGAATCCACCTGCGAAGGAATCCCCTGCTCCGGTCGGGTCGAAGACCTCCTCAAGGGGATAGGCGGGCGTGGCAAAGATAGAGGAATCGGAGAACTGCAGGACACCATACTCGCCCCGTTTGATCAGCACTACCTTGGGACCCATCTTCAGAATGGAACGGGCGGCGCGCACGATGTTATGCTCCCCGCTGAGGAGCCGGGCCTCCGAATCATTGATCACCAGTATCTCTATCCGCCCCAAAACTTTTCTTAGCTCATGGCCGCTCCCCTGAATCCAGTGATCCATGGTGTCACACGCCACCAAGCGAATCTTCCTAAGTTGATTCAGGACCTCCATCTGCATCGTCGGATCAATATTGCCGAGAAATATATATTCCGCCTCTTTGTAGGATTCCGGGAGACGGGGAACAAAACCGGACAGGACATTGAGGTGAAGCTCTTTGGTATCTCGCACGTTGAGATCCTCGTGGTACCGACCCCGCCAGTAAAATGTCTCTCCTTTTTCTCTTTTGATGCCCTCGAGATTGATGCCGCGCCTGGAGAAAAGATCCAAATACTCCTTAGGGAAATCTTCACCGATGACGCCGACGATTTGGACGGGTGAAAAGAAGCTGGCAGCCACAGCGAAGTAAGAGGCGGATCCTCCCAAGACCCGCTCTGCAGATCCACGGGGGGTCTCAATCGAATCAAAGGCTACGGTTCCAACTACCAGGATACTCATATCAACACTTGGCGGTGCTCGACTTGAAATCCAAAATTGTCATACGTACTTACCGATAATCGGCTCCAAGTCGCGCCGGGTCTTTCTTGGGATCTTGGTTTTCTCCGTGATGATGGCGTTCTTCAGGGAGGTAGAGCAGGCACAAGAACGCTGCTCGGGGATACTGCTGACCGCTCTTCGGATAGCCCGCTGGGCCAGGCGGACGTTTTGTTGTAGGACGGCCAACACCTGATCGATCTCTACATCCCCCGCAGTCTGGTTCCAGCAATCATAATCCGTAGCCAAGGCCAACGTCGCAAAACAAATTTCCGTCTCGCGCGCCAATTTTGCCTCCTGGAGGTTGGTCATGCCGATCACGTGGGCTCCCCAACTGCGGTACAACAGAGACTCAGCCCGGGTGGAGAACTGGGGGCCCTCCATACAGAGATAAGTGCCTGAAGGGTGAACTTTGGCTCCCTCCTCTTCTGCCGCACGAATCAGGGCGCCGGACAGGACTGGGCAGAGGGGATCCGCAAAACTGACATGGGCCACAATGCCCCTTCCAAAAAAGGTGCTTGGCCTTTGTGTCGTACGGTCAATGAATTGATCCGGAATGACCACATGGCCGGGCGCGATCTCTTCTCGAAGGCTCCCAACCGCACTAACCGAGATGATCCGTTCCACTCCTAGCTTTTTCATGCCGAAGATGTTGGCGCGGAAATTCACTTCCGTGGGGAGCCTCCGATGCCCTTTTCCATGGCGCGGGAGGAAAACCAATTCCGTCCCATCCATGACTCCTCTCACGTAGACATCCGAAGGCTTTCCAAACGGAGTGTCTATCTGAATTTCACGAAGCTTATCCAGGCCATCCATCCTGTAAAGACCGCTTCCGCCGATAACCCCTATGACTTTTCTGCCCATCTCCCCTCATCCATTCAGTGCGATGTTCAATGTCCGATGTCCAACGTCGAACTTCGAGCCCTGAACCGTCTTAGTCTCCGTCTGTAGCTGTCCGCAGGCGGCCTGGATGTCGTCTCCTCTGGGTTCGCGTACGTTGACCTGGTACCCCTGCGCATGGAGGGAGTTTTGGAACTGTAGGACCTCTTCCTGAGTCGGCCTCTGGTAAGAGCTTCCGGAATGAGGGTTAAAGGGAATCAAATTGATCTTGCAGCGGATGCCCTTCAGGAGTTGACCAAGGCGACGGGCGTCCTCTGGGGAGTGGTTGATTCCACGCAGCAGGACATACTCAAAAGTAATCCGCCTGCGCTTGGGTACAGGGAGAGAGCGGCAGCACTTGATGAGTTCTGCTAAAGGGTATTTACGATTGACCGGCATCATTTGGGAGCGCAGATCATCAGTCGTAGCGTGCAGGGAGACGGCTAGATTGACCCGTGTCTCTTCCATGAGCCTCTTAATTTGTGGCACCAGACCCACGGTGGAAACCGTGATCCTACGGGGAGATATGCCTATTCCCCCACTGGCATCGGTCATGATCTCCAATGCCTTCAGGGTTTGGGGATAGTTCGCCAGCGGCTCTCCCATCCCCATCAAGACCACATGGGTAATTCTTCTGTCTAGGGCGACCGATCTTCTGGCCTCCAGAATCTGATCAAGGATCTCGCTCGCCCGAAGGTTTCTCTTTAAGCCCATCTGCGCGGTGGCACAAAAGGAACAACCAAAACCGCAGCCAGCCTGGGTGGATATGCAGAGGGTGAGTCGCTTAGTCTCTGGAATGAGCACACTTTCAATGTTGAGGGTATCAGCAAGCCCGAAGAGGAATTTCACCGTTCCATCCTTGGATTGGCTCTTGTGAACAACCCGAAGACGGCTGATCGAGAATGCTTCCTCCATCGCGCTTCGAAGCTCGCCTGATAGATCGGTCATCTCTGAAAAAGAAAGTGCCCCTTTTTGAAAGAGCCATCTTTGAACTTGGCTCGCCCGATAAAGGGGCTCCCTTCTCTGCGTCAGCCATTCCTCCAATTCCTTGCGGCTCAGATCTTTGATGTTAGGCTTCGTCATATCAGAACAGAATACAGAATTCAGAAGTCAGTATCCAGACGACTGTTGAAAACCTCTCCGTTCGCCCTTCGACAGGCCTGTCCTGAGCAAGCCAGCCGTCTCCTTCGACGAGTCTCAGGACGAACGGCTGGAGTGTCGAAGGGCTCAGAGCCT
>JAHFAO010000171.1 GCA_023250515.1 Deltaproteobacteria bacterium
CCGTACGCAGGGTGTAGACTGTATATAAAAATCAGCGAGGTTCAACTATCCTCAGCCGGATTGTTGAAGATGAAGATAACCAATGACGGCAATGTTGTAATTACAAAAGTCGAATGCACCCTCTCGGGAGGTCTCAAATGTCCGCCAATCTCCCTGCAAAGTCCTCTACAGCTTCAACAGACATTAATTGTAGAAGGATCGACAGGCATCGCAAGTCCCATCGAAGGTCGGACTTACAACATAACTGTGGTCGTGTCGAACCCTAACATTGGGTCGTACGAAACGTCGGTTCACGTCGAAACCACCGCATAGAGATCAGCAACGTTCACGTGCGAAATGCAGGTGAAACCCGATGAACAGAAGACTTACCTTCATTGTCTTTGCGATCCTTGTAATCGGAGTCATAACCTCCATTCCTGTAGTGCCAGTGAATACCCAGTTCGTAGGCTGCGATGGAAGGAATTGCAAATATGCCACATTATTCGTTTCAATCTCCGCAATTCTCTGCTTCGGGTCGAAGTACGTGGCAATACAAGACTACAAGACTTCAAGAGTTGAATCCGTTACCGGCTACCGGTTCGGGTCATGTTTTGAATCCACAACGGGTCCGCTGACAGTTGTCCCGCACATAAATGTCAGCGAAGTCAACCTCTCCTCCAAAGGCATCCTAAAGATGGAGATCATGAATGTGGGAGCAGTCCCCATCACGCGCATTGAATGTACGATTTCGCCGGATATACAGTGCCCACCAATCAATCTGCAGGATACATTATACCCAGGAGAAAAATTGGTTATAGAAGGACCTACAAGTGAAGCAGCCTTTACCAAAGGGAGGGTATATACTGTAATTCTCTCGGTGTCAACTTTGGATTTCGAGAACACCCCAACCTTGCATGGAATAGAAATTCACGTCGTAGCATCCGCGTGAGACCAGAAGGCCTTCAACACTCGCTCACAGTCGATCAAAGATTATCCGCGTCAGATGGACCTGAGTCCCAAGTTAGATTCAAATCTACTTCCCATCCGCCCAGCGGCGCCAATCCAGTAAGCTATTTTTCGGAGACCTGAAGGTCTCCCGTTGAGGCTAGGGCTCTGAAACAGTTCAAAGTGATCCATTTGCTAGGTTTCCCGATTTCGTCGATGTCGAGAATTGTCTTTCGTCCTTTCCGGTAACCTAACTCTCCTTCCTTAACCTCTCTGAACCAGTCACCTTCCAGCAACCATCTTCCATCAGGTGTCCTTTTTGACAAGATTAAGTGTAGTGCGTCCCGACACCTTTCATCACCTGCATAACCAAGCTTCGCCAGCACACGCAGGCCGTGCAGCACATCGTAATAGTAATACATAGGAAAGTGGAGTAACATGAACTGAGGCTTCGTCGGCCTCCAGTTGTGATGATCCGACTTGTACAAGTGATGCATGAGCAGAAATTCCACACCTCGCTCAATAGAGTGCTTCATGCTCCGCGTCCATTTCTGCCTAGGAATCTCAGAATATGCCCATAACATCTCTATCGTCGACATGAAGGAGCCATGCTTCACCTTTCGAAGCGGATAGTCGCAGTTCCAACCCCCATCGTCTTGCTGATCCTTTGGCATCCAGCTGATCGCCTTCCGAACCCTAGCGTCACCTTCATAGCCAAAAACAAGAAGGGTCCTAATCATGTTCCCCGTCAAACACGGCTCGGCATCCCTTCTACCTCGGATAGAACAAGCGAAAGCGCCATTCTCCAACTGATGAATCAACAGGAATCTCTCGCATTCCCTCCTGATATTGGCGTCCGGAGGCACAGCAATTTCACCTAGAAGAATTAAGGGCCAAACCGCTGCGGTCCACTTGGGTTCGTAGCAAGTACTACTTGGCGACCAGTAGCCTTCTGCTGTCTGAGCTCTGAAAATCCTTCTGACAGGACCGTACTTCGAAATAAGTTCTCTAGTTTGAACCACTTCCGGACTGTCCAAGGATTTGCCCAGAATATCGACGAGAGTATGAAACCGAATTGGAGGATCCCTCGGTTCAAGGAGCCAGCTCAATGTCTTCTGATTCATGGAGTGATTCTGTGGCATTGGCAGGATGGGGTTACCAGATTTTCCATCCCTAGTGGTCGAGATGACGCAACACCTCGTTAGTTGCCGAGAAAGTGATGATGACGATTCAAATCAGAAATCACCAGCAGACCCAAATATCCAATGCTCACGTTCAACACCTCCTTCGGAAAGCCCAAAGCGGGTGAGCAAGGTTCGATACCAACGTAGTGATCCTATGGACAATGTGATAAAGCTTATATCGTCCAACCGCATCAGCGTGGTTCCCGCGTATTATAGGCGGCGTCAACGTCAAGCCTATGGGCGTAGCCCAATGCGATGAGATACTGACCTCCAGATGCGCGCACAACGTGAGGATTCAACAGTCACGTGTTGGATCTGATTTGGGTTACATCCTCGCAATCAGGCTTAACCGTACTCTCACGCTAAACCCGTGCGCCAGATGAGATCCTAAGGGATGTATGGAGGCGGGTGATGGCGATCGACTCCGGTTGATCCTGCCGGACCCGACTGCTATCGGAGTGGGACTAAGCCATGCGAGTCGAACGCCTCCAAACCATGTTGGAGACGTGGCATACGGCTCAGTAACACGTAGTCAACCTAACTTGGAGACGTGGACAACCCCGGGAAACTGGGATTAATCCGCGATAGACCAAGACATCTGGAAGGAGTCTTGATCCAAATGGATGTGTGAGCATGTTTACACATTCGCTCCAGGATGGGACTGCGGCCGATCAGGTTGTTGGCGGGGTAATGGCCCACCAAGCCTATAACCGGTACGGGCTTTGAGAGAAGGAGCCCGGAGATGGACACTGAGACAAGGGTCCAGGCCCTACGGGGCGCAGCAGGCGCGAAACCTTCGCAATATGCGAAAGCATGACGAGGCTACTCCGAGTGCCCTTCGCTAAGAAGGGCTTTTCCCAGGCGTAAATAACCTGGGGAATAAGGGGAGGGCAAGTCTGGTGTCAGCCGCCGCGGTAAGACCAGCTCCTCGAGTGGTCGGGACGATTATTGGGCCTAAAGCGTCCGTAGCCTGCTCCGTAGGTCTTCTGTCAAATCCAACGGCTCAACCGTTGGGCCGCAGGAGATACCACGGGGCTAGGAGGCGGGGGAGGCCGACGGTACTCCATGGGTAGGGGTAAAATCCTCTGATCCATGGAAGACCACCAGTGGCGAAGGCGGTCGGCCAGAACGCGCTCGACGGTGAGGGACGAAAGCTGGGGGAGCGAACCGGATTAGATACCCGGGTAGTCCCAGCTGTAAACGATGCGGGCTAGGTGATGGAGCGGCTAAGTGCTGCTCCGGTGCCGCAGGGAAGCCGTTAAGCCCGCCGCCTGGGGAGTACGGTCGCAAGACTGAAACTTAAAGGAATTGGCGGGGGAGCACCACAAGGGGTGAAGCCTGCGGTTCAATTGGAGTCAACGCCGGAAACCTTACCGGGAGCGACAGCAGGATGAAGGCCAGGCTGAAGACTTTACCAGACGAGCTGAGAGGAGGTGCATGGCCGTCGCCAGCTCGTGCCGTGAGGCGTCCTGTTAAGTCAGGCAACGAGCGAGACCCCCACCAGTAATTGCTACCATCATCCGAAAGGGTGGCGGGGCTAGTTACTGGGACTGCCGTCGCTAAGACGGAGGAAGGAGGGGGCCACGGCAGGTCAGTATGCCCCGAAACTCCCGGGCCACACGCGGGCTGCAATGGTAGGGACAATTGGTTCCGACCTCGAAAGAGGAAGGCAATCCTCAAACCCTACCCCAGTTGTGACTGAGGGCTGCAACCCGCCCTCACGAATCTGGAATCCCTAGTAACCGCGCGTCACTACCGCGCGGTGAATACGTCCCTGCTCCTTGCACACACCGCCCGTCGCTTCACCCGAGTTGGGTTTGGGCGAGGTGCTGTCATGTTGGTAGTATCGAACCCGAGTTCAGCGAGGGGGGAGAAGTCGTAACAAGGTGGCCGTAGGGGAACCTGCGGCCGGATCACCTCCTTAGACTGAGTGCGGTTGAGCCTCGCAAAGAGGATGTGCCCATCCTTCGCATATGCAACTCGACAAGCTAGGTCTTGTCGTGTGAAGGGCGTAGTGATTTGACCACTGTGTGGTCTCGAATCACGATTATCGCCGTGCATAGCTACGCAGGCGTTCACGGGTTGGTCATCCGACGCGCTGACGCCACTTGGTGGATGGCTTGGCTTGAGGGGCTATGAAGGGCGTGGCAAGCTGCGATAAGCCTCGGGTAGGCGCATGCAGCCTTTGATCCGAGGATGCCCGAATGGGACTTCCTACTGGGATGCCGAAAGGTATCCCGGTGTTCCCTAAATGGGAACGCGAACTCTCCGAAAGGAAACATCTGAGTAGGAGGAGGAAGAGAAATCAATTGAGATCCCCTGATTAGCGGCGAGCGAAAAGGGGAGAGTCCAAACCGAATCCGGCAGAGTAATCTGTCGGAGATGTAGGGTTATGTTGAAGGCGTATGCGGTCCTTTTCCGTCCGGGTCGAAGTGGTCTGAAAAGGCCTGACATAGAGGGCGATATCCCCGTAGACTCAGAGGGAAGAGGATTGTGCCTTTGACTAGAGTACCTGGCCTTGGCAGTGGCTAGGGAAGATGGGGGAAAGCAGTCTCTAAGACTAAACACCTCTCAAGACCGATAGCGCAATAGTACCGTGAGGGAAAGCTGAAAAGTACCCCGAAAGGGGTGTGAAAAGAGCCTGAAACCAAGTGGTTACAGACGTGCATCGCTTGAAAGAGACGTCCGGGTCTGTAGACCATCATCCGCAAGGGTGATGTAAGCGGATTCAGGCGTCTCAGAGTGATGTATTCCGTCTAGAAACACGGGCCAGGGAGTTTACTGTCATGGCGAGCTTAAGGGTTGGAAGCCCGGAGGCGAAGGGAAACCGAAATCTCGCAGCCATCGTGAGATGGTGAGGAGAAGGGTCTGAAAGGGCCTGAGAGTCATGACGGTAAGACTAGAAACCGGACGATCGTGGCCTGGGTAGGATGAAGCCGGGCGAAAGCCTGGTGGAGGTCCGAAAGGGTCTTAACGTGCAATTTAGTCCCCTAACCTGGGCCAAGGGGCCAAAAGCCAATCTAGTCCGGTGATAGCTAGTTCCCACCGAAGCGGATCCAAGTCCGGCCTGGGCGGACGCTGCCGACGCTGTAGAGCACCGATGGGTGGGCAAGGGTCCGAAAGGACCCACTCGCTTTTCGAACTCCGAATGTGTCGGTGCGGTAGATGCCCAGAGGCGGGTTTATGTGGGGTAAGCCTCATAACCGAGAGGGGGACAACCCAGACTAGGGTTAAGGCCCCCAAGTTTCGGCTAAGTGTCAAACAAAAGGGCGTCTTTGAGCTCAGACAGCAGGGAGGTAGGCTTAGAAGCAGCCATCCTTTAAAGAGTGCGTAACAGCTCACCTGCCGAGCTTGGAGGCCCCGAAAATGGACGGGGCTCAAGCCGAGCGCCGATACCCTAGACCATGAGCTTTGCTCATGTGCGGTAGGTGGGCGTGGAGGTTGGGCGGAAGCAGGGCTGTGAAGTCCTGTGGACCGGCCTCTATTGTAGATCCTGGCGGTAGTAGCAGCGTAGTCGGGTGAGAATCCCGACCACCGAAAGGGCAAGGGTTTCCTGGCAACGCGTCGTCGGCCAGGAGTTAGCCGGTCCTAAGCGTAGTCCGAAAGGAGCTTCGCGAACCTGGGAAACCGGTTAATATTCCGGTGCCTTGAAGAGTCGTGTGCGTAAGCACGCATCCAGCTTCCCTATCTTCCAGATAGGGTGTGCAAGGTTTTCGCCTTGTTTAACTCTCCGAGACTGGGGGAGTGTCGTAATGACGAGAACTCAGTCGAGGAAGGAAGAGCCGGCCGTTTAGGTTGGTTCACCCGATTCCGGGAGACCATGAAAAGGAGGTTGGAGAGACTTCTTCAAGACCGTACCGAGAACCGACACAGGTGTCCCTTGGTGAGAAGCCTCAGGTGTGTCGGGTGTACTGCGGGTAAGGGAACTCGGCAAATTAGCCCCGTAACTTAGGGATAAGGGGTGCCTGTGGTCTTAGCGAGAAGCTGGGATCGCAGGTCGCAGTGACTAGGGGGTCCCGACTGTTTAATAAAAACACAGGAGACTGCTAGCCCGAAAGGGTATGTACAGTCTCTGAATCCTGGCCAGTGGCGGTACCTAAAACTTGGGTACAACCGAGCTAAGGGCCGCTTAACGCCGGGAGTAACTCTGACTCTCTTAAGGTAGCCAAATGCCTTGTCGGGTGAGTTCCGACGTGCATGAATGGACCAACGAGGGCCCCGCTGTCCCTATCCGCGACCCGGCGAACCTACTTAACGTGGACGAACAGTCCACGAACCCCCATCGGGGAGAGAAGTCCCTGTGGAGCTTTACTGCAGCCTGTCGTTGCGATGCGGTTGCGGTTGCAGAGAGTAGCTGGGAGCTGATGAAGATGCTCCTCCGGGAGCGTCGGAGGCGAAAGTGTAACACCAGCCTTCTGCGACTGTGTCGCTAACCTCTTCGGAGGAACATCGGCAGGTGGGCAGTTCGGCTGGGGCGGCACCCTCTTGAAAAGATATCGAGAGGGCCCAAAGGTCGGCTCAGATGGGTCAGAAATCCATCGTTGAGGGTAAGGCCAAAAGCCGGCCTGACTGTGTCTCTAAACGCAGGGGACGCAGAGGGGAAACCCGGGCCTAGCGATCCTCCATGTCCCCACTGTTGGGGGCTGGAGGTGACAGAAAAGTTACCCCAGGGGTAACAGGCTCGTCGCGGGCGAGAGCTCTAATCGACCCCGCGGTTTGGTACCTCGATGTCGGCTCTTCCTATCCCGGTCCTGCAGCAGGGGCCAAGGGTGGGGCTGCTCGCCCATTAAAAGGGAACGTGAGCTGGGTTTAGACCGTCGTGAGACAGGTCGGTCTCTACCTGCTGGGGGTGTCGCTGTCTGAGGGGAAGCTGTCCTTAGTACGAGAGGAACGGGGCAGCGCAGCCTCTGGCGTACCAGTTATCCGAAAGGGTAGTAGCTGGGCAGCTAAGCTGTGTGGGATAAGAGCTGAAAGCATCTAAGCTCGAAGCCCCTCCCGAAAAGAGACAGCATTTCACCTTCATCTTCTCCGCAAGGGGGAGGTTGGGTGGAGGAGGGCTGCCATAGAAGATGGCGTTGATAGGAGGGGGGTGTAATTCAGAAGGCTTCGGCCGACTGATTCAGCCCGCCCTTACTAATCGCCCAACGTTTCGGGTTATGACTGATCCGTGAATGGCGTAAATGTTATGCACGGCGATATTTTCTGCTT
>JAHFAO010000172.1 GCA_023250515.1 Deltaproteobacteria bacterium
CGAGCAGTTACACTCAACCGCTTCGATCTCATCAGGGGCCTCAATCTCGAACCTAACCCTTCCGCAATGGCAGCCTCCAACATGCCTTACCATGAAATCTCCAATGCCCGACGCAACTAAGTGACCCAGCTTTGCCTCACCCCTTCCACCCTCTTATAAGGCTCATATCCCTTTTCGAGAGAACTTCTTTGGCATCGGTAAAGCCCGCTGCCTCGAGCGTCGATACGTGCTCGGCCACAGTCATGAAGTGCGCCGCCCCATACCGACGGGAATTGACATGGTCACAGACGAGAAAGAGCCCTCCGGAGGCGAGCAAGCGGTAAACCTGCTTATAGAACCTGGGGATATGCCTTGCGTGTCTAAGTTCATGCACAGCTTGGAGGGAAACAACCAAATCAAGATTGCGCGGAAGGGCGTGAGACCAGTTCTCATTCTTAAAATCCCCTTCAAGAAAGGCGGTCTTTTCAAGAAATCGCTTCAAGCGGCTTCGGCTAAGCTGGTGCATGAACGGGGAGATGTCGAAAAGGTAATACTTGGAAATGCTACATTGATCCAATAACTCCTCGGCCAGGAAGCCGGGACCTGAGCCCAAGTCGAGAACGGTGAGCTGCTTCCCCGGAATCTGACTCGCCTCCCTGGCGAAGGCATCAAGGAACACCTTTCGTTCAGGCCTCTCTCTGTTGGCCATTTCGGCCCATCTCTTGACGTATGCCTGATCGAAGAAGTCGTGATGGCTCGGTACGTCATGTATCGGAGGGCTAGGCAGCAGCCGCTTCCATCTGCTTCGAATACTTGCCGTAGCGCGCGGCGCCGTTGCACTTGGCCCGGTGGTAGAAGATCTGCTGCGCCATAGGGACATTGCTGGCTTCTCCTTTCCAAGCCTTGAGCGCTGGATCCTGCAACGCCCTCGCATACGAGAAGCTGATCTCCCAAGGATGGCCACCCAGGGCATTCATGGCATTCAGATGGTCGGTTGCGAGCTCCGCGCTCTGTCCACCGGATAGGAAAACGATGCCGGGCACGGCAGCGGGAACAACCCGGCGAAGACAGCGCACGGTAATTTCAGCTACCTCGGGAATGGTCGCCTGCTTCGGGCATTCCTTGCCGGAGAGGACCATGTTGGGCTTGAGCAACATACCCTCAAGGACCACGCGATGCTCCTGGAGCTCGGAGAAGACGCTCTTAAGGGTGGCCTCGGTTGCCTCTTCGCAGCGCTCGATGGTGTGAGCCCCATCCATCAGCACCTCAGGCTCGACGATGGGGACCAGCCCGGCCTCCTGGCACAAGGCGGCATAGCGGGCGAGCGCATGCGCATTGGCATCGATACAGGTGCGGGTCGGGATGCCATCCCCGATGGCGATCACAGCCCGCCACTTGGCGAAACGTGCCCCGAGTCCGCGGTACTCGTTGAGCCGGCCGCGAAGACCGTCCAGACCTTCCGTAACCTTTTCTCCAGGAAAGCCAGGCAGATCCACGGGGCCCTTATCGACCTTGATACCGGGCATGATGCCCTTTTGCCCAAGCACCTCGGGAAAGGGCCTGCCATCCTTGGCCTTCGAGCGAATCGTCTCATCGAACAGGATTATGCCGCTGATGAACTCCTCAATACCCCGCGTGGTGAACAACATATCGCGGTAGGAACGACGGTTCTCCTCAGTAGACTCAACCTTGATCCTTTCGAAACGCCCTTTGATCGTACCAAGGCTCTCGTCAGCGGCCAGAATGCCTTTGCCTTTAGAGACGAGGGCTCGAGCGACAGATTCGAGTTCGTGTTTGGCCATGGATCCTATCCCTCCTTGTTAGCGTTATTCAAAACTCTCTTTATCAAAGTGACAGGATAATTTAAATACCCCACGTCTCCACCCTTTTCGCTCTGTCACACGATCTTTCTTGCCAATTCCTGAATCCGATCCATCCAGCTCCTTAAGGCAGGAGCATAGGCCCGCGGCACACATTCGCCACAGATCTCGTTGGCCAGCGTAGCCATGGAGCGCAGATTGCTCTTAAGTGTTGCCGAGCGTTGCTGGCCATTTGGCAGGCAAGCGAGCAAATCGTTCAGCTCGCGGAAGACAGCAGCCAGGTTCGCCAGAATAGACTCCAATACCTGCTCGTCCGGCACCTCTTGAGGCCGATAAAGGAGGTCGTGGATCGCCTGTAGTTCGCCGGCGAAGACGGCTGCTACACTGTCAACCCTTGTAAGGACTTGTTCAGGCCGAATGCTCGGGTCGGAGCACATTTTCGCAATCAAGTTGGTCTCGGACAGCACTAGGTGAAGATTCGTCCGGAGCCGGTCGAGTCGATCTTCGAAGGCAATTCGGTGGATTTCCGCTGTAAGCTCCTCCTGCCGCTGGGAGACCAATTTTGAAATCACACAGCCGAAGATCAGGAGGGCGCCGGCGCCCTCCACAATCGCCAGGATGCGCACCAGGCCAACAGGAACGACATCACCATAGCCGATCGACAAGGCAGTTACGAAACTGAAGTAGAGCGCAGTTAAAAATCCCTCCCATGTCATTTCTAATGGAACCGACCCAACCTGCAGGCCCTGGCCGCGCCATGCACCGGCAGCCCAGTATATGAGTCCGAAGCCGACAATCATCCATAGCCAAAGGAGGAGAAGCTGCCCAATGGAGCGGTTGCCGAGGGCGTCGATCAGGAGGTCAGACCAGTTCCTGCCGGATATCGCGGTTGCTCGATCTTTAACGCCCGGGCCTCGAGGAAGGGAGTCGGCGACAGAAGCCCCCTCAACGGGTCCTTGTTTCTCTGTCCAGTCTACCATCCCGCCTGTGTAATGGCGGACGTTCTTGTAGCCAAGGGCTCGTAGCAGGCCAACGGCCTGCTCCCCAAGGGGTCACGTGAAGCTACCGCAGTAGACCGCAATCTCTTGTAAGTTGTTCGGCAGGACCTCGCCGGCGCGCTGGTTCAGCTCTGAAACCGGCAGGTTTATAGATCCGGGAATATGCTCGACCGCAAACGCCTCGCGCGGGAGCACGTTGAGCAGGGCAAGAGACGGATCGCGCAGACGCTCAAGAACTTCTTCGCGAGATATCTCTGGAACCGTTGGTATCTGTTCTGCCCCAGGCTGATGAGAAGTCATATTACACTCTTTTTACCGACGTTTCTTAGACTTCTTTCCTCGTATTTTTGGATTGGGCGACTGTTTTAAGCTTTTCCCCCTCAAAATGAAGTCGAGGATATCGCTTCGCGTTATAATGCCCATGAGCTTTTCTTTCTCCACGACGGGCAGCGAGCCAATACGGTGATGACGTAAAAGCCGTACAGCAGTCGCAAGGGGAGTCTTTGGACGAACCGTGATCACGTTAAAGGTCATAACCTCTTCGACTGTGTAGGTATCAGCAAATTGGTCTATCTCCTTGGCGCGGTTAATGACCATACTAGTCGGATAGGCATCGCGAATATCGCGGTCCGTAACTATACCAACCAGTTTTTTCTCATCCATTACCGGCAACTGGTTGACCCGGTGTTTGGCCATAATTCTTCTAGCGTTACCGATGCTATCATAAAGCTCGACCGTCAAAACATCGCTTGTCATCCATTCAGAAACCGTGATCATTCGACGCCTCCCTGTGTTACCTCTTAAATCACTATCCTCTTCGATCAGGCCCAACGCTCTCAATCGCAACTCGGATTAACACGCGCCGTTGCCGCTCCATGGTCTGACGGTACTCAGACCAATCCGAGTGCTCGCCCTTGACCCGGCGGTAGAAGTCCGCAAGCGGTTCCATAGCCTCGGGCAGCGACAAAATCCGTGCGGTACCGTTGATCTGAATCCAGATCGAACCATGAAAGGCATCGGCGAACACACAAAGGGATGCCCGCGGATCGCGGCGGAGATTGCGCGTCTTGTAGGCGGTCTCTCGACTGCTCACGATCGCCCGGCCATGGCCGTCAATCCCGACGGTCACCGGTGACATCTGAAGGCTCCCGTCACGCCTACGTGTTGCGAGCACCGCATTGTGGTGGACGGCCAAAAACTTCCGGGTCTCTTCGAGATCCATCGGGGTCAGCCTCCTCGATGAAATGGGGAGTTTGATGATGAGAACATTACCGAAATTATAAGCGATTATCTCTGGGAATGACAAGACCAAACAGACTCATGGCCCATGCTGATGGGGAGGTTGGACGTAACGTACCAACGCGGCTTGACTCCGAATGTTGTTCAACATAAAAGCTATACGTCTGAGCCCTATCTGAGTATTTCTTAAGTAAAAAGTAAGGAGGTCTGTATGAAACGTATTTGGAGAATCTTTTTTGAAAGCCATCAAGGAGAAAAACAAAGCTTGAATCTTCTTAGGCCGGTCAAAAAGGTCCCAGATGCAAGGCGCGCGACAAACCGGCGAGCGGAGGCATACTTAAGGAGTATGTTGGAGCGAGACGGTCAAGCGCAACGCCGCAGATGGGCCTTTTTCAGCGGCCTATGAAGCTGAAAGATAAAGTCGCTTTAGTTACCGGAGGCGGAAGGGGGATCGGAAAAGCTATTGCGCTAGCCTATGCCCGCGAAGGGGCAAGGCTGGCCATCTGCGCTCGGACCGCCCCGGAAATCGGGGAGACAGAGAAAGAGATCAAGGCCCTCGGCGTTGAGTGTCTTGGACTTGTGTGTGATGTCTCTCTGGAGGAACCCGTACATAAGCTTGTAGAAACCCTCCAAGAACATTTTGGTAGGATGGACGTCCTGGTCAACAATGCCGGGGTGATGACCCGGCCTGTGCCCATCGCCGAGCTGGAGGTGAAAAAGTGGGACTACACAATGGCCGTCAATCTGCGCGGCCCTTTCCTCGTGACCAAAGCAGTCCTCCCCGTGATGATGCGGCAAAAGAGCGGCGCCATCATCAACGTCTCTTCTTCAATCGGCCGCGTGGCCTACCCCAACTTCGGCGCCTACGCCGCTTCTAAATGGGGGATAGAAGGATTTACCCAGACTCTCGCCGCAGAGGTGAGATCGTATAATATCCGCGTCAATTCTGTGGAGCCCGGCTATGTGGCGACAAAACTAACTGGCTACCGCGGCACCAACCCTGAATCTGTGACCGAGGTTTTCGTCTATCTCGCCGCCGATGATTCCGAAGGAGTCACCGGAAAGATGCTAAGCTCCTCCGGCTGGAAGCGAGAAATCAAGAGCTAGCGTTACTCGTTATTCGTACATTCGTTATTCGATTAAACGAGTCAACGAATAACCAGTAACGAGTTACTTCTTTCTAAGCAGGTCAAGCGCCTCGTTAGCCGTTTTTACGCCGTTTGTGTGATCGCCGGCGTCGAGAAACTTCTGGGCTTCGTCCAGCAGTGCCTTGACCTTACCCTCATCCGCCTTAGCAAGTTTGGCCTTTGGTAAAAGCTCCCGTCCCTCCTTAATTAGCGGCGCGCACCTCGCCCAAACGGGTTGAACGAACAGGACTAAAAGGCTACCCACTCCCAGTAAAAACGATACTCTTTTCATTTTTCCTCCTCTCAACTCTTAAGATGTTTTTTGAAAAACTCCTGCGTCCTGCCCCAGGCCTCCTTTGCCGCTTCGGGGTGATAACGGTCGGGTCGGTCATCGTCGTTGAAGGCGTGCCCAGCACCAGGATAGATTTTATAAGTGAATGATTTGTTGTATTTCTTCATCGCCTCTTCGGTTTGGGGCACCCCTCCAGTAATTCTCTTGTCTAGCTCGCCATAATGGGCCAGAAGAGGCGCCTCAATGTTTTTCACGAGATCCAAAGGTGCTGGGCTTGAGCCGTAGTAGACAACCACGGCCTTAAGTCCTTGAACCTGAGTGGCCACTGCGAAGGTCATCCCTCCACCCCAGCAAAAACCTACGATCCCGAGCTGGTCAGCCTGAACTTCGGGGCGGCTTCGAAGATAAGCAAAACCCGCATCCGTATCTTCGATCACGGCCTGACGAGGTGCCAGCTCGCCAATATTCACGTCCTTCCCTTCAGGGTTTGCTTTTTTGGTCCCACCATGACGTGAGAGATAGTCCAGAGCCAGCGCGACATATCCCTCCTTGGCGAACCGCCGGGCTATATCACGGATATGTTCGTTCAGGCCGCGGTTCTGATGGATCACGATAATCGCAGGATATTTGCCTGAGGCCTTGGGGCGAGTTAGGTAGCCAAGGACTGGTCCTGCCTTGCCAGTGTATTGCACTTCGTTTGAAACCAAGGCTGGATCATTCGGTTCCACCTGGGCAGCGTATCCCGCAGGGGGATTCAGCGAGTCAAGCAGACTTGTGGCCGCTGCCAAGCTGCCCGTAATTAGCACAGCCTTATGGATAAATTCCCGTCGGGAGATCTTCCCTTCTTCGTACTCTTGAATGAGTTCTTTGATTTCTTCTGGCATAAGCTTTTCACATCTCCTTTGAGAGGAAGTCTCCTCTGTCGCTGCGCAGGTATCTTCACGGCCTCAAAATTGAATCATATCGATCCTGGTTAAGGTCACTTCCCGCCCATAACTAGGGTTATTCACTAAATGCCACGCCGTATATTGCTCGATGTAGGTGCTCTCGGCCGACATTCCGTCGACAGGAACGATGACCTTAAAGCCTCTCTTGGCGGCTTCGCTACCAGTGTAAAGAACAGCCCCATGAGCGGCGGTCCCCACAACAACCACGGTTTTGATACCTTTATCCGTAAGGATCTTTTCCAGATCGGTTCTAAAAAACTTGTCCGCACTTGATCTGACTACGGGTTCTCCCCCAAGGGGAGCCACCTCTTTCCATATGTCGGCGGGGGTTGCCTGACCGGCCAGGCTGTAGATAACAGCTACCCCTTTGGCCCTAGCCTGCTTGAGTAAGCCCTGAATCTTAGGAACGGAATCGACGCAGCGTGGTCTCCTCTCGGCGTTACAGATCTGCTTTACTATATCTAGGACGAGGAGGGCTGTAACCTTTGGGTCGACAGTTACTGGCTTCAGCTCTGGCGGCTTTGGGGCTTGCACCGTAGCCCACTCATCCACGATGGTCTCCTTGGTCTGGGCAAACGTATAGGTTTTAGTGAGGAAACTTAACAGGCACGCTAGAGCTAGGCCTCCCGCTAAGAAGGGTATCCGGAATGGGAACAGTCTCCAGCTCAGCAGTCCTTTGCAAAAAACCTCGATCCGCCTCTGAATCTTTTCTTTCATCTATTCCTCCCTAGGTCTATAAACCTAAAAGTTTTTCAATCCGCTCCTGATCAAAACCTACAATCGCTTCGCCATCGATCAGCGTTACCGGTGTGCTCTGATAACCCAGGGCGAGCAGTTCTTTCAATGCGGCCTGATCCTCGCGCACGTTCTTGTCTACGAAGGGAACCCCCTTTTGAGAAAGAA
>JAHFAO010000309.1 GCA_023250515.1 Deltaproteobacteria bacterium
AAAGGCTCTTGACAGAACCCGGTAGGACTTACCATCCCTACCTGCACGATACTCTTTGGCAGCTTCGACTCACGTCTTATCCACTACGCTAGTGCAACGTCACATTGAAATTGTTGGATAAAGCCTTCTCAGTTTCACACGTGCATCTTCTGTCGTAAACTGCCAGTGAGCCTTGGCATGACTGTCATTACGTTCTTTGTTCCACGCGTGGACCTCTGTGATAAGGACTGCTTTGCTCTCTATACGGTCTGCAAGGCATTGACGACTCAGATGGCTGAGTTCGATTTCGGCCATATTTAACCAACTACCATGTTTTGGTGTATAATGGATTTCTAATTTATCGGCTATTCTTTTCGCCTCTTGCGGGGCAAAAGCTTCATAGAGAGATGCTTTGGTGTGTGTATTCAGATTATCCACCACGAGGCGGATTTTCTCAGCGTAGGGATAATGCTGATCAACAAGTTCTTGGATAAAGTACGCCCAGTCAATTTTTGTACGCTGCTCAGTGACTTTTGTATAGCGTTGGCCGATTAAAGGTTCAAAAGCCATAAAAATGTTTGCGGTTCCATTTCTCTTATATTCTGTATCATACCTGCATGGCTTCCCCGGCTCGACTGGCAGAGGAGCACGGACTTCCCCAATCAGTTGGGTAGATTTTTCATCCATACACACCTGAGGATACTGGGGATCATAAGGCCTTTTATAGATATCTAAGACTTCTTCCATTTGACAGACGAAGGCAGCATCTTGCTCGGGGGGAATACACCATTCTTTCTTTTGCCATGGTTTAAGTTCGTTTTTTTTAACGTTCGTCGGATGGTCTCATGGGACACGGACTCCACAATATCCAATGCCACCATTTTGTCAGCGAGCATCCGCAAGGTCCAGGTATTATGCCCCTCAGGAACTTGACTACAACACAACGCAATCAAATGGGCTTCTTCTTCTCCTGTGATTTTGCGGCGATGTACATTGGTCACAGGTTTTCGAGAGAGCGCAGCTTCCAAACCTTCTTCAACAAACCGTTTTCTTACGCGCTCGACCTTCGGCAGCGATACATCATATGCCGTAGCAATTTCCTGATATGTCCAGCCACATGAGACATCAGATCTGAGGAGAATATAAGCATTCACTATGGTATTTCTGTTTGCTTTATTCTTTGAGATAATCTCTTTGAGTTGCTGGCGTTCTTCGTCTGTTAATTCAACAATGTATCTTATAGCCATGACATCTCCCTTGAGAGTGAGATTGCAATGGTTCTATTATATCACATATTTTCATGTTGACGTTGTACTAGTTCGCCATAAGCAGGATATATCGCTTCTTGACTTGCCCTCTCATGTGCTGAACTCTCAGGGATTCAGCGGAGCGGAGATTGAGTACGCAGTTAAAGAGGCACTGTTCGAAGCCTTCGCCGAAGGGGCAGACAAGGGAGTCAGAGATTGCCACTTGGCCCACGCGATCAGGTCAACGGTTCCGATCTCTACCCGGATTGACAAGCTAGCCGAATGGCGCGAATCGGTTCAGAATGGATTGATGCGGAGTGCGAACGACGACGGCTCGAACGATCGTGACCCGATTCGTCAGCAACTTGGCGTGTAGGGGTAGAGAGAATGTGCCGAACAAAGGCGTGCTCGCGCCAAGGTAAGCCCGAAACCTTGGGAGTGGAGGTTACTCCATGAAATGGGTTGTCGTTTCCCAGTGGGTGCGCACCGTGTGCAAGTCCCACCTGACTAACGTCGAGCCAACAGGTCAGTAGCGAACCCGCGTGCCTCCCCGCAAGGGGCCGTACGAAGCCGGGGGTAGCGAGAAGGTAGGCCGCGTGATTGAGCCCCGAAATGGGTATAGTCGTGGATAAAGAGGAAAGCCGACGGTTTGCAAGCGCCGGAAGGCAGCAGTCCTGGGTGCGGTATGGCGAGTGCGCAGGACACCACCGGGGTCTGAGAGCGGGGCATGTCTTCAGAGGGGGAACTCGGGAACTTGGGAGAGCCACCTGTCTCCTTGTCTCATGACCGGAATGGGGGACCGGTTGATCAAAGGCCCTGGCGTGGTCCTGGGAGCTTCCCCTAGGTCACGAGCCCGTGAGGGACACCACGAACCATGGGAGCACGCAAGGTATCGGGAAGCGAGCGACAAGCGAAGCGACCCGAGAGGGGCATGGTGGCAGTCGTAGCGGCGCATAGTACCCGTGAAGGTGGGGAAGTGAGGCCCAAGCGACCCACGGGAGGGAAGGCGCCGTCGAGCAGAGTGTCCCACGGGCGGGCACCAGGGGAGAGACTCTGAGCTCACCAACCCTGACACCAGTACGCCCGTGGACTGCGGCGGGTAGCAGAGGCTCTGCTTGAGGAACCGGATGCGTGAATTGCGCACGTCCGGGTCTGTGGGGGGGCCGGATGGGTAACCATCGGCTCTACCCGGCAGGCGACCGCTTCCAGCCTCCGCTCCTTCGTCGCTGCGGCTTCCAGCGGCGCCTGACGCCCAGCGTTCGGCTGCCGCTGCAGCACGGGAGAAGAGAAAAGAGAGACAGGAGAGTTGTTGGGGGGGTGTACTGCCCAG
>JAHFAO010000310.1 GCA_023250515.1 Deltaproteobacteria bacterium
CATGAATCGCTCGTTCTCCTTTTATTAAGATACCAGAGCGCTGGAATCTGTCGCTCGTGTCCTCAAATGCCTCGGATGACCCCTTCCGCCCTCTCTGCCAATATGAGTGAGACACTTACCCGCCTTGAGTTTAGTGTAGGATAGGGGGCGAGTAAGGAGTCGGAAATGGGAAGTATGGATGGTGGGTTGTTATCCTCCTCGGAGGTGGAAGTGGTGGCCAAGGCTGTGCGGCGGCGATTTACGGCGGAGTACAAGCTGAGGATTTTGCGGGAGGCGGAGGGTTGCGATGGTCGTGGTGAGATCGGGGCACTGTTGAGGCGCGAGGGGTTGTACTCCTCGAACCTGACTCAGTGGCGTAAGCAGCGGGAGAGGGGGGAGCTGGAGGGGTTGTCTCGCAAGCGGGGGCCTTTGCCCAAACCGAGGGATCCGTTGGCCGACAAGGTTAGAGTTCTGGAGCGGGAGAACGCACGGCTTAAGCTGAGAGCGGAGCGGGCCGAGGGGTTGGTGGAGCTGCAAAAAAAAGTCTCCGAGGTACTGGGGATCGAACTGAAGCACAACGGAGAGAAGGGCTGATGGCCATGATCGGGGAGAAATGGAGATCCTTTGGGATCAAGCCGCTGTGCACGGCTTTAGGGATCGCCAGGGCGAGCTACTACCGCTCCCAGAGTGCAACAGCGCCCCAGAGGACCGAGCGGTATCATCCTCGGGCGTTGTCGGCTGAGGATCGCCACGGGGTGCTTGGTGCTCTCAATGAGGAGCGGTTTTGTGACCAGTCCCCGGCCGAGATATACGCCACTTTGCTCGATGAGGGGCAGTATCTGTGCTCCGAGCGTACCATGTACCGTATCCTGGCTGAGCACCACCAGGTCAGAGAGCGTAGAGACCAGCTTCGTCATCCTCGGTATACCGCTCCTGAGCTATTGGCCAGTCGGCCTAACGAGGTGTGGTCGTGGGACATCACCAAGCTGTTGGGGCCAGCCAAGTGGAGTTATTTTTACCTCTATGTGATCCTGGATATTTTCAGCCGCTATGTGGTGGGTTGGATGGTAGCGTATCGGGAATCGACCGAGTTGGCCCAGCGGCTCATTGAGCAAACCCTAGAGCGCCAGCACATCGAGCCCGGAACGCTCACCCTGCACGCCGACCGGGGATCATCGATGACCTCCAAGCCGGTGGCCTTTCTTCTGGCCGACCTAGGAGTGACCAAGACCCACAGTCGTCCTCACGTATCCAACGACAATCCCTACTCGGAGAGCCAGTTCAAGACGATGAAGTACCGGCCGGAGTTTCCCGAGCGGTTTGGGTGCTTCCAGGATGCCCGAGGATTCTGTGCAGAGTTTTTCCGCTGGTACAACCAAGAGCATCATCACAGCGGTTTGGGATTTCTAACCCCCTTCGAGGTCCACTTCGGAAAAGCGCAACAACGCAGGGAACAACGAGCGCTGGTGCTACGACATGCCTATGAGAGAAATCCCGAGCGCTTTGTTGGTGGCCTGCCTGAGCCGCCGGCTTTGCCCGAGCAGGTCTGGATTAATAAGCCCAAGGAGACGGGTTTGAGGAACAACCCCGAGGCGCAGGGAGACCTAAACTTGCTCGTTGACAGCTTCGGCCGGAAAAACGGCTTTCACATTTGCCCTATAACGAACGCAACGGAGTTGGGAAGGGATCTACCTAGGGGTCAAAATCAGGCGAGCGATGATCTTGTACAGTAATCTCCAACCGGGAAGTGTCTCATTCTATTGACAGGTTCCGTTTCGCTTGGATAAGCTGTAATAACAAAAGAGAGAGTTTTCTATGACAACGATTTTTAAATCACGAACATTGAGTATCTCCATCAATTGTCATCCCAAAAAGGTGTATGGATTCGTCTCAGACCCTGAGAACCTTCCCAGATGGGCGACAGCATTTTGTAAGTCGGTCAGAAAATCGAATGCTGAATGGATCGTGGACACGCCGCAGGGGCCAATGAAAGTTCGGTTTGTCGAAAAGAATGATTTTGGAGTTTTGGATCATTATGTGAATCCGGCGCCAGGGGTTGAGGTCTACGTTCCCATGCGCGTTCTGTCGAACGGTTCCGGCAGCGAAGTCATTTTCACCCTATTTCGTTTGCCTGATATGTCAGATGAGAAGTATGCCGAGGATATCGGATTGGTAGAGCGGGATCTAAGAACTTTGAAAAGTATGCTGGAGAGATGATCTCTCACAGGCACACAAATTCGCCTAACATGTGCTCCCTCGCCTGACCCTCCCTTCCTAATCTTTCTTTTTCATGAATAGGGCGATATTATGAGGTATTTTTGAAGGAGAGGATGCGTTATGAGCGTTCCCCAACGGAGGTACCTCGTTAATAAAAAAGGCAAAAAGAAAGCCGTGGTCCTTCCAATCAAGCGCTATGGGCGATTAATGGAAGATCTCCACGATTTGGCCATTGTGGCCGAACGACGGGAAGAGGAAACCGTCGACGGATGGAAAAGAGGCGAGGTAGTCACCTCCGGGTGGCCGAGTGACGAAGTTTTCCCATGAGAAAGGTGACAAATTTTGATATCTTCT
>JAHFAO010000173.1 GCA_023250515.1 Deltaproteobacteria bacterium
GCAGTGTCTTAAGTTCTTTTGTAAGTTTCTGCGGCTCTTCGTGCGAGAGTTGGGTGATCAGCTCCTGCGCCTTCGCGCTTTCGAAGGCCACGAGGTTCAGTGCCCTCTCTCTTTGCAGGTTGCTGCAGATAGCGGAGTGAGGGTCCAGAGTCAAGGATTGGATATTTTCCGAGTACCAGTGATAGCGTCGGGCAAAGCGATCGCTCATTCCCTGCTGGACTACTGCCCAAGAGCCTTTCAGCGTAAAGAAGAAATTGTGGTGGTAAAGCTGGAAGCCGTCCTGGATAGCATTGTTGTCGATCTTGGCCGTCAAGCGGCTTAGATAGACGAGGTCGTGCGGATCACGTTTCAAGCGGAGTTTCTCACCTGCTGCAAGGATCTCTGCCGGGGTCTTGCGCGAAGTTGCCCCTTTCCCGCCGGCGATGATAAGGCCTAGCTCTCTCTCCATTCCTCGCAGCCCTTCTTTGAGAGCGCCGCATACAGTTGTGGTAACGCCAGAGGAATGCCAGTCGAAGCCCAGGACGCAGCCGAGAGATTGGAACCAGCAGGGGTCGGAAATCCGAATCAGAAGCTCTTCGGGGCCGTGCTCTTCAATAATGAGACGAGCGATCTCTCGCCCCAGGCGGACCATCCTCTGAAATAGCCAGGCGGGCGCTTTGCCCCCGTGAAGGGGGAGGTAGGCAATGCCGGTCTTCTGCATCATCCATCCTATTCATCTACTTCCCCGAAATAGTCCCTCATGATTCTCTCCTTAATGTACTCGAGGGCGCCGAGGTCTTGAATAATGTCTCCGCCGGTATCGTAAAAGAGAATGTCGCCTTTACGGTTTCGGCCGATTGCAACCAGCCATTCCAACTCATCTCGATCTTCCAAAAGGTAATTGATGGCCTGGTTCGCCCCCTTACTGGCAATAATAGTTACCTTGGGACTGTGGGTTCTCTTTGGCTGCGTCATGGCCGTGGGACCTCCTGACTGTCAAAGAGTCTATATCAGAAATCGTTAAATGTGTAACGCTGCGAGAAGGCTGTAAGGGCGGGTTTAGAGGCACCAGTCGCTTCCCTCGATTGGGGCCGGATCGACATGCTTATTCTTCGGCGATTTCTTTTTGAGTCTAGCAGGCTGCTGAAAACCCTGCGTTCACCCTTCGACAAAGCTCAGGGCGAACGGAGCGGGTCTTGAAAACATTGATGATTTCCGTTCATGCTGAGCCTGTCGAAGCATGGAAACCCTTTTTCAGCAGCCTGCTAGAGATTGTAAAGGGCCCGGGCGTTTTTATAGAGGATTTTCTCTTTCACCTCCGGCGATAGGTCCTCACGGGCCTGAAGCTTGTGCATGTTCTTGGGAAATTCGTTGTCCCAATGAGGGATATCAGAAGCGAATACAAAATGATCTTCACCCACATACCTTATGGTTTCGGGGAGCAGCCTCTCTTCAGCCTCGACGCTGAAATAGATCGGTCTTTCCCTCACACACTCGCTAGGGAGCCGCTTTAAGTTGGGAGTCTCGATCGCTCCTCTTTTTTCCCAGTGCTCGTCCATCCTGTCCAGCCAGTAGGGTAACCAGGTGCAACCAATCTCCAGAAAAGCCAGACGAAGCTTGGGAAAGCGTTCCGGCACTCCCTGAAAGATCATGCTGGTAAACTGCTGAAAGATTCCTACCGGGAAGGCAACGGTGTGCACCTCGGTGAAGGTCTCAAACATGCCGGCTCCTAACTCGTGAGCCCCATTGCGGGTGCCATGGATGCCGATAATGCACCCGAGTCTCTGAGCCTCCTCGTAGATCGGGTCGTAGAAACGGTGGCCGAGAGGTAAGACAATCCCGACGGTTTTAATCGAAGCACCAGCAAAACCGAGCTCTTTCACTGCCCTGCGCAGCTCTAACGCAGCCGCTTCCGGGTCCTGCTGGGGGAATATGGCTACGGGCTTCAACCGGTCCGACACCTTGGCCCAATGTTCATGGACATAGTTATTGTAGGCGCGACAGAAGGCTACAGCATAACCGGTCTCGCGTACTCGGGAAACATCTCCTGCGCCGGTCGAGTAGAGGAAGGCTAGCTCCATATTGTGTTCGTCCATGATCCTCAGCCAGTCTTCCGCCTTCAGGTTCCGATGGCACCATTCTCGGTTGTGAGGGAGTGTCCCCTGGAGATGACCGTCCCAGGGCTCTTGGAATGCGAGCGGACCCCCGCGCCTATCATAAGGAGGCTCCAAGTATGAACGCAGTATATCGTTCTGCTCGATAATATGGCCGTCTGCATCGATGACCGTGTTATTTTTCATTTTTCGCCTCCTAAATATGAAACATTTGGTTTCAGCCTTGCGATCAATGCCATAACAAAGAGTGGGGATTCTGTCAATTCAATCGAGGCTCTCTGACCCCCTCTCTCACGAGCCACACTCTTCGCAGTAGAGCCTTCGTACTTCTTACCGCACGATTTCAGCCAAAGCTTCCACGTGAAAGGTGTGCGGGAAGAGATCGATGGGTTGGATCCGTGTCAGCTTATAGCCTTTTTTGTTCAGCGCCGCCAGATCCCGCGCAAGAGTGGGAGGATTACAAGAGACATAGAGAATTTTCTCCGCTTCCAGAGCGGCCAAGTCCGCTTCTAGCTCTTTGGCGCCGGAGCGTGGCGGGTTAAGAACAATCTTGGAAAACCTCTCACCTTTTTCTCGCACTTGCTTTACTGCCCTGGGGACGTGGGAACGGACCCAGCGAATATTTTCCAGTCGGTTCAGCCGACTATTGATCTTGCCGTTTTCAACCGATCGAGGGTTGCCCTCGACGGCCACTACTTCTTGTGAACGCATAGCCACAGACAGGGTGAAGTTTCCGGCCCCGGAGTAAAGTTCCAAGACCCGGTCTTGATCATGGAACTCTCCCCACTGGAGGAGTTCGCGGAGGAGCTGGCGGTTTCCTTCCCGATTCACTTGAGTAAAAACTTCCCCATCAATCTCCATCCTTAACCCGTCTTCCGAACGAATGAGTAGTTTCCCTTGACCCCAAGATCGCCGCCAGCCGCGCCCGAAAAGGATGAGGCCGTTTATTTCCTTGTGCGTCTCAAGAAAACGGGAGCTGGCGGAATCGTCTTCAGGGACAAACCCTCCCTCTGCCTTTCCCGCGAGGACAACTTGTCCTTTCTCGTCGCCCTCTATGATCTCCATCTGCTGAATGTGAGTCCTTAGTCCTCTGATCCATTCTCGGGCATGGCTCAGGTGGCGGTCCACCTGTGGATTTGCAATGAGGCAGGAGTCGATCTCGATCAGCTCGCGGGAAAAGGCCCGGTGAAAACCGAGTCTCTTTTGGTCATCGGCCTGGAGACGGATGCGACGTCGATAATGATATTCTTGCGGTGAAGGAAGGATCGGGAGCAGCTCAAATCCGTCCAGCTTTCCTATCCGGCGCAGGGCATCCCCGACGCTCTTTTCCTTGGCGGCAAGCTGGGCTTTATACTGGATATGCTGCCACGGGCATCCGCCGCACGTGCCAAAGTAGGGACATGGAGGAGATTGACGCAGGGGAGATGGATTGATCAGGCGTGAGAGCTTAGCGAGAAGATAATTCCCTCTATCCTCTACGGTCTGGACTTCCACCTCGTCTCCAGGGGCGGTGATTGGTACCATGATGACCTGTCCCTCATTACGCCCAACACCATAAGGACCGTAGGCCAGGGAATTAATCTTTAGCGTGAATTCTTTGCCTCTGGAGTTCATAGTAGATCTATGTGCCGAAGATAGAAGATGGAGGATAGAGGATCGATCTTCAATACTCAAACTTCGATCCTCAGATGTTTAAATACTCTGTCATTAGCGCCAAGGTACGTGCTATAAAGTTAAACTAAACGAAGATTGCGGTCCTCGGTCCCCGGTCTTCGGTCTATTATATAAAGGATAGCCAGAATCATGAAAGACCAACTCGATCCCCGCCTCCTCAAGGGAATTGAGGAGTTTAATCAGGGGCTTTTCTTCGAGTGTCATGAGACTTTAGAAGAGATCTGGCTGGAGGAACACGGAAAGGACCGTGAGTTCTATCAGGGGATTATCCAGATCGCCGCAGGCTATTTTAAATGGGAGCAGGGGGTTCTCATCGGGGCGATCAAACTCTGGCGCGCGGGATTGGGAAAGCTCTCCGTCTATCCTCCAATTCATCTTGGTGTCAATCTCGGCTCCTTTATCCAAGGGGTCAAGGACAACTTGAACGAGATCGAGGTGGCTTATCAGAAGAAAGGGGATTCCCCGGCGCTCAGAGTGCCGGTGCTTGCCTGTTCGGCCCGGAAACGGGGATGCTGACCGCGGACCGAGGACCGACGACGGATGACGGATACGGGTCAACCTCGGTCTTCGGTCTACGGTCTTCGGTCGGCGCAGGAGGGTTGGAGGGAAGGGGTTGCATGTGACCTACGTATGATCCGTTCGATCAATGTCCGTAAGGTCTATAGGCAGGGGAGGAACGAGATCACGGCCTTGGCCGGTGTCTCGTTGGATATCCCAAAGGGAGAGTTTGCCGTCATTATGGGACCGAGCGGATCGGGGAAAAGCACGCTCCTTCACCTCATCGGCGGATTGGATCGGCCTACCCAGGGGGAGGTGTTGGTAGACGGGAGGATTATCTCCCAGATGCCGGACGATGAGGTGACTCTTTTCAGGCGCAGCAAGATCGGTTTCATATTTCAATTTTTCAATCTCCTTCCCACGCTAACGGCCGAAGAGAACGTGATTCTGCCTTTGGTTCTTGATGGCCGACCTACGGTGCAAACTAAAACCCGCGCGGAAATGCTTTTGGAACGGGTTGGCCTGGCCGCCCGCAAGGATCACCTTCCTGAGGAGCTATCCGGGGGAGAGATACAACGCCTTGCCATCGCCCGCGCCCTGGTTTTTAATCCCCCCATTCTGTTAGCCGATGAGCCTACAGGAAACCTCGACTCCAAAACCGGTGGGGCGATCCTGGAGCTGATCCGCAATATCAACCAAGAGGAGGATTGCACCGTGGTCATGGTGACCCACAACCGAGAGGCCGCAGGGTGTGGCGATCGGATCATCTACCTTAAGGACGGCATGATAGAGGAGGGGAGACCCTAGTGCTTCGACTTTTCCGTTTTCTTACCTGGCGTCATTTTCAACGCCATCGGCTACGCACCTCGCTTACTTTCCTAGGGATTGTTCTGGGTGTCGCGGTCATCGTCGCGATCGCGATCGTTAACCGCACCCTGATGAGTTCCTTTCAACGAACCATCGAGCTGGTGGCGGGCAAGGCAGTGTTGCAGGTGGCGAACGGCGAGAGCGGAGTCAGGGAATCGCTCTTTCCGCTCATCCGGGATACGGATGGGGTGAGGGATGCCGCGGCAGCGGTCGAGGGGTTTCTCCCGGTGTTGGGTTTTAAAGGGGAGAGACTCTTTGTTTATGGAGTCGATCTCCTTACCGATTTTTCCATCCGGGAACACGAGTTTGTGGGCGCTCCTTTTGCTTTCGATAGCGCCCTTGATTTTATTGCCAACCCTGATTCCATCGCCCTAACTGAATCCCTGTCCCGTCGCCTTGGCTTTCCACTCGGCTCTAAGATCACCCTGGCAACAAGCCGAGGGTTGCGGAGCTATACCGTCCGTTCCCTGTTGAAGGAGCAGGGTACGGCCAGGGTCTTCGGTGGAAGCTTCGCCTTGATGGATTTGCCGGTTGCCCAAATGGCCTTCGGGAAGGAGGGAAAGCTCGATGTCGTGGATCTGACGGTTGCAGAGGGAGAGGAGATAGAGACCGTAAGGGAGCGGGTGCAGGCGCGGTTACAAGGGACGGCTCAGGTTGAGCGGCCTCAAAAGAGGGGAGAACAGATCGAGTCGCTGCTTATATCTTTTCGCGTCGGGCTTTTCTTCGTAAGTTTAATCGCGCTGTTGGTCGGCTTCTTCCTTATCTACAACACTGTTTCTGTCTCCGTGATTCAGAGAAAGCGAGAGATCGGAACCCTGCGTTGTCTGGGAATAGTGCGGAGAGACATTCTGATCCTCTTTATCGTCGAGGCTCTGGTCGTCGCTTCCTTGGGATCCTTTGTTGGGGTGTTGGTGGGAGTCCTTTTGTCCAAAGGGGCCCTTCTCTCCGTGGCACAAACCGTGAGTAACCTTTTTCTCCAGATCGATTTGGCAAAGAGCACACTAACCTTGCGGGAATTTTGGGTTGGCCTGGCAAGTGGTTTGGGTGTATCGATTCTAGCCGCCTTTCAACCCGCCTGGCAGGCGACCCAAGTCACCCCTCTGGAGAGCTGCCGCCAGGCAGCCTGGACTCCCCGGTCTCAACGGACTTTCCGTTTATCCGTTCTGGGTTCTCTTCTCCTTATTTTTTCTCCTCTGCTTATCTTTTTTTCTCCCGCTGGTTTAGGGGGAGTGGAGAAGTTTAGTCTCGGGGTAGTGGCCATGCTGATCCTTTTGCTCGGTCTCTCCTTTCTCTCTCCGCTATTTATCCTCGGCTCGGTTAAGCTTCTTTGGCAGTGCTTATCCCGCGTATCCTTTTTATCATGGATCGAAGGGAGGCTTGCTACCGAGAGCCTGCGTCGGAGTCCGGTTCGCTCCGGGATCACGGTTGCCACGCTTATGATCAGCCTGGCCGCGATTTTTACCATTGCAGCCTTTGTCCACAGCGTGCGCGGCTCGCTCCTTTCATGGGTGGATCAGATGGTTCCAGTAGATCTTATAGTGCACTCCGGCGCGAGAACTGCCGGCCCATCCAATGTTCCCCTTAAGGAAGATTTTGCGGCCCAACTGAAAGCCATGCCCGGAGTTAAGGCTGTTGATCTTTATCGTCTTATCCGTTCCACTTACGAGGGACGACCCATTCTCATCGAGTCCTTTTCCGCCGAAGTTTCTCAAGGAATGCGTAGGTTGCCGGTGGTAGAAGGTGAAGGGAGGAAGGCCTTAAAGCAGATGGCTGCAGGTGAGGGGGTGATTGTGAGCGAGAGTTTTCAAAGCAAGTTTGGCAAGCGCATGGGAGATAACATCCAGCTCCCTACGCCTTCTGGGCTTATTTCCTTTGCCGTTATTGGCGTATACGTGGATTATTCATCGGATCAGGGAAGTGTTCTGATCGATCGGGCATTGTACAAGAAAATTTGGCACGATGAGCTGGTGGATGCCTTTGATTTATGGTTGTCTCCGGGTGCGGATCAAGAAACGGTGATCCGGAAGATCAAAGAAGATTACGGGGAGAAGTACCAGCTTTTTGTCAGCACCCATAGGGAACTGAGGGAGAACGTGGTCAACATCATGGAGCAATCCTTCAGCGTGAACTACGCCGTTGAGATCATAGCG
>JAHFAO010000037.1 GCA_023250515.1 Deltaproteobacteria bacterium
CTTGGCGATGCCGGGCAATCGTGCAACGTTCTTCCAACGACAGTTGTTCAAAGCTTTGTCCCATGGCAACACCTTATACAAAAAGTGTTGCACTTGGTTTGTGAATTTAGGGAATCCAGAGATGGGCGGATACGGAGTTCCCGTTCAAACTCATCCTCCACAATGTCAAGCTACTTAAGAACTCATTAATAGTTCCATCGAATAGTGGCCGTGAATTATACAAAAAAGGTTGCCGACTTCGTGGTCGAAACCAGCTACGGAGCCATTCCGCCAAAGGCCTTGGAAGTGGCTAAAGTAGCTCTCATGGATTGCCTCGGGGTTACCCTCGCAGGCAGCCATGAGACCGGCAGTAGAATTTGCGCACAACTGGTTCGGGAGGAAGGAGCGAACCGCAAGGCAACCGTCATTGGCCAGGGGTTCAAGTCCTCAGCTCTCATGGCCGCCTTTGCCAACGGCACTGCGGCTCATGCCTTAGATTACGACCATAGCGCCTTGATGGGCCAGCCCACTGCTGGCCTCATCCCGTCCATCTTTTCTTTAGCCGAGACTCTGCAGAGAAATGGCCGAGAACTTTTGGAGGCCTACGTATCGGGTTTTGAGATCACTGTAAAGTTGGCCTGTTCGATGCCGGCTCTTTCAAGCCAAGGAAACTGGCATTCTACTGCAACCCTAGGGTCTCTCGGAGCGGCCGTCGCCTGTGCCAAACTACTCCGGTTAGATTCCACCAGAGTCCAAACAGCCCTGGGAATTGCCTCCTCAATGGCGAGCGGGATTGTCTGGAACTTCGGAACCATGACTAAGCCCCTCCATGCAGGTCTTGCCGCCAGAAATGGTGTGCTGGCAGCCAAGCTCGCCAAGGATGGGTTCACAGCAAACCCACTAATACTGGAGGGAACTAGCGGCTTCTTTAATGTTTTCTCTCGAGATTTGCCCTATGAGCTGGAGCCTCTGAATAGCTTGGGAAGCTCTTATGAGCTAGTAGAGAGAGGGGTGAAGATTAAAGCTTATCCCTGTGGAGGATTAACCCACTGCGCCATTGACGCTGCGCTTGAAATGCGGGCGCAGCATAGGATCACCTCGGAGACAATTGATGAGATTAAGGTCGGGGTAACGCAGTACACCTATGACAGGATTATATACCGCATTCCTGAAACTGGACTGCAGGGAAAGTTTAGCATGCCTTATATTCTGGCCAGGGCTCTTATAGATGGAAAGTTGGGCTTGGAGACCTTCACAGATGAAGCTGTCCGGGACTCTGGGGTGCATCGCTTAGCAGAAAAGATCCATATGGAAGTGGACCCGGATGTCAACGGCAAACGGGAAGGTGACAACCCCTGCAAAGTGGTGATACGGTTAAAAGATGGGCGGACTTTTTCCCGTCGAGTTGACTACCCTAAAGGAAGTCCACAAGCCCCTCTCACTCCTCAGGAACTTAGAGAAAAGTTTGTGGAGTGTGCTGGGAGGGCGTTGAATGAAAAGGCCGTTAGCCAAGCTTTAGAATATATAGATCGTTTGGAGGGCCTGGATGATCTTGAGCCTCTGTGCAAGCTTCTAATGGGCGAAGGTGCACAACAGCCAGAATCTCTCTTGGAAACAACAGATTGATTAATATTCATGAAGGAGGTGATTATGAACACCCGTGTCATAGCTTTTTCTCTCTTGCTTTCCTTTGCATGGAGCCTATGCTTGACCCCTACCCTTCAGGCGCAAGCCGAACCTTTCTATAAAGGCAAGACCATTAGGATCATTGTGGGTACAACCCCTGGTGGTTTTTATGACAGATGGGCTCGCCTTCTGGCCCGCTACATGCCGAAGTACATTCCGGGAAACCCGGAGATGATCGTCCAGAACATGCCGGGCGCGGGCTCGTTGATTGCCATGAACCATGTATACAACGTGGCGAAGCCTGATGGTCTAACGATGGGATCAGTTCTCTATGGCATATACCTCGACCAATTGGTGGGCCGGAAGGAAGTCCAATTCGATGTACGTAAAGTAGGCTGGATTGGCTCCCCTGAGAAGAGCGATGTTATTCTTTACGTGCGGGCGGACTCTCCTTTTAAAACCCTCGAAGATATGCGCAAATCAACAGTGCCTCCTAAATGCGGGTCTACCGGTACGTCCGGCACGGACTACATTCTTGCGCGTCTCCTCGAGGAGACTTTAGGGATAAAAATCAACACGGTAACAGGCTATGCCGGAGGCAGCGAGATTGATGTTGCTGTGGAGAGAGGTGAAGTGATCTGTCGTGGCATGACGATTGCGCCGCACTTTGGTCGGGAGCCTTTTTTGAGCTGGCATCGGAAGGGCTTCGACCATCATTTAGTCCAGAGCGGCCAAAAGCGAGACGAGCGGGCACCGGATGTCCCCACTATGTATGAGGTATTCGAAAAAGAGAATATCCCCGAAGAAAGCCGCCGCGTGGCAGATGTGATACTGAGAGGTGGGGACTTTGGGCGTCCCTTGATCGTCCCTCCGGGCACACCGGCCGACAAAGTAAAGATCTTGCGTGAGGCCCATTCCAGGGCCATGAAAGATCCTGAGCTATTAGCAGAGGCAAAAAAAGGGCGAATGGATGTGGAGGTTGTAAGCGGTAAGGAGCTAGAAGACCTCGTAAAAAAAGTCATGGATCAACCGCCAGCGGTCGTTGAGCGGGTTAAAAATATCTTGGGACAATGAGACAGGGACAGAGACAGGCCTAAAAGGAGTAATGGAGTGTTGGAGTATTGCGCAATGTTTAGAATCCATTACTCCAGTACTCCAATAACCCAATACCGCAGTCGGAGGATGCCATGAAAAGATTCACCCTGGCTCTTTTGGTTGTCCTGCTGCTTAGCTCTGGCCTTCATGCTCAGGCCCCGTTCTATCAAGGCAAAACCATCAGGATCGTTGTCGGCAATCTTGCGGGAGACGCCTATGACCTGTGGGCGCGCATGTTTGCTCGCCAGATGGGAAAACACATTCCAGGAAACCCCGACATCATCGTCCAGAACATGCCCGGCGCGGGAGGATTGATCGCAGCTAATTATGTTTACAGCGTGGCCAAGCCTGATGGTCAGACACTTGGCGCGTGGGGTCCGGCACTCTATTTTGACCAGCTCATTGGAAAGAAAGAGGTCCAGTTTGACTGGGCCAAGTTTACCTGGATCGGTAACCCCGAGGTTACTGAGTTCATCCTTATTATGCGTGCGGATACCCCTTATAAAACAGTAGAGGACATTCGCAAGGCCGTAGACCCACCTAAGTGTGGCGCTACTGGAACCGGCACCTCTGGCTATTACATGCCGAAGCTCTTTGAGGAGATCCTAGGACTCAAATTCAATTTAGTAAGCGGCTACCAGGGAGGAAATGAAATCGACGTGGCGATCGAGCGTGGCGAAGTTCACTGCCGCAACCTTACTATCGCCACTTTCTACGGCCGCGAGCCTTTCATCACCTGGATTAAGAAGGGGTTCATTCGCCCGCTTATTCAAACCGCTAGAAAGCGGGATTCTAAAGCACCCGAGGTCCCTACAATTTACGAACTTATGGACCAATACAAGACCCGTGAAGCGGATCGACGGTTAGCTACGGTAGTTCTAGCACCGGCCGTTTTCGGCCGGCCTATGATGGCGACGCCAGGCATCCCTGCGGATCGGGTCAAGATCTTGCGCGGGGCCTATAACAGGGCGCTCAAAGAGCCGGAGCTTGTGGAAGAAGCCAAAAAGCGAAGATGGATCATCGAACCGGTGAGCGCTGAGGATCTGGAAGCGCTCGCAAGGGAGGTTATCACCCAGCCACCGGAGATCATTGAACGGATGAAAAAACTGTTAGGAAAATAAAAGAATGCGGGACTGGAGTGGTGGAGTGATGCATTATGGTGTGCTGGGACTAACGCATTACTCCATTACCCCATTACTCCGTGATTAGGAGGGTTTTATGAAACTAACCACCAAACTTGTTGTTGGCCTCGTTTTCTTTCTGCTGCTAGGAAGCTCCCATCTCCATGCCCAGGTCCCCTTTTACCAGGGTAAGACTATAACTATAGTCGTGGGGAATCCGGCCGGAAATGTTTATGACTTTTATGCACGCCTCCTCGCGGAACACTTGGGCAAGCATATTCCGGGAAACCCAAACTTCATCGTGCAGAACATGCCCGGCGCTGGCTCTATAATTGCGGCCAATTATCTGTACGGCGTAGCCAAGCCAGACGGCCTCACCATCGCGTCGATCTTCCCGGCGCTATATTTCGACCAGCTTGTCGGGCGGAGAGAGATCCAGTTTGACTGGGCCAAGTTTACCTGGATCGGTAACCCTGTTAAGGTTAACCACTTCCTCTATATGCGCGCCGATACCCCCTACAAAACAATAGAAGATATTCGCAACGCAAAGGAACCCCCCAAGTGTGGCGCGACTGGGACTGCCTCAACCGCCTACTATATACCCAAGCTTATGGAGGAAACCCTTAGGACGAAATTTAACATCGTCACAGGTTATCAGGGCGGAAGCGACATTGACTTGGCGGTAGAGAAAGGAGAGGTTGTTTGTCGCGCCTTTACCATTGATGCCTACTTTGCGCGCGAGCCCTTTCATACCTGGCGCAAGAAGAAGTTCGTCCTTGAACTCCTTCAGGACGCAACAAAAAGGGATGAAAGGATGCCCCATGTCCCCACCATCTATGAACTCATGGATCAATATAGGACCCCGGAATCGGGTCGACGCCTGACTACGGTAATTTTGGCTGCGGGCGAGGTGGGACGACCTTATGTTGGGCCTCCGGGTATGCCCGCCGAGAGACTCCAAATTCTCCGTGAAGCATTTATGAAGACTGTGAAAGACCCTGGGTTTTTAGCCGAGGCGAAGAAGAGAAAACTGGAGATCGGGCCAAGCAGCGGAGAGGAGCTGGAGACTTTGGCCAAAGAGGTGATCGCTCAGCCACCGGATGTCATCGAACGGATGAGAAAGCTGTTGGGGAAATGATTTCAATAGACAGAGACAGAGATTTGAGACAGAGAGTAATGAGTTGTTGTGTGTCGCCTGTCTCTATCTCTGTCTTGTTTGCTTTGCTGGTTTTCCTGCTCCTGAGTTCAACCCTCCATGCTCAGGATCCTTCCTACCAGGGAAAGAGCATAAGGCTCGTGGTCGGCTCTACGACAGGAGGCGGTTACGATCTATGGGCCCGCGTGCTGGCTCGCTACCTGAGCCAACACATCCCAGGAAAGCCCGAAATCGTCGTACAGAACATGCCCGGAGCGGGCTCTCTAGTGGCGGCTAACTATGTCTATGGTTTAGCCAAGCCAGATGGTCTCACTCTCGGGGCGATTCTACCTGCGCTCTATTTTGATCAGCTCGTAGGCCGCAAAGAGGTCCAGTTTGACTGGGCAAAGTTCACCTGGATCGGCTCCCCGGAGCAAAATGACATTTTGCATTTTATGCGCGCCGATGCCCCTTACCGCACGGTAGAAGATCTTCGCAACGCTAAGGAGCCACCCAAGTGCGGCAGTTCAGGCACGGGAACCACAGGTCATTATATCCCGAGGCTTCTTGAGGAGACCCTAGGGATCAAAACTAGAATTGTGAGTGGTTATCAAGGCGGTTCCGAGATCGACTTGGCCGTCGAAAGAGGCGAGGTACAATGCTGGTCCCCGTTGGTAGCGACTTTCTTTGGCCGCGAACCTTATATTACCTGGAGCAAAAAGGGCTTCGTTCGAGTCCTGATTCAGACAGGCAGAAAGCGTGACCCCAGGCTGGCAGACGTTCCTACAATTTATGAACTCATGGATCAATACAAGACACCAGAATCGGGTAGGCGGTTGGCCAAAGTTGTCTTGACTGCTGCCACCCTCGGCCGTCCCATCGTATCTACACCGGGCATCGCACAAGGGCGCGTGAAGCTTTTGCGTGAAGCCTACGCTAAGACCCTCAAAGATCCAGAGCTTTTAGCCGAGGTTAAAAAACGTGGCTGGGAGGTAAATCCTCTCACCGGTGAGGAGCTGGAGTCCCTGGCAAAAGAGGTGATCGCTCAACCTCCGGAAGTGATTGAACGGATGAAATGGGTTTTAGGACGATAACCAGACCGAAACTAGACAGAGACAGAGATAGAGACAGGGAAAGGAAGGGATTTCTTCTATGTCACTGTCTCAAATCACTGTCTGATAAATGGTTGGAGGTGCAATGAAAAGAATGACCCTAGCTCTTTTGATTGTCCTGCTGCTAAGCCCTAGCCTGCGAGCTCAGGCTCCGTTTTATCAGGGCAAGACTATTAGAATTGTCGTGGGCTATCTTGCGGGAGACGTTCACGACCTATGGGCTCGCACCTACTCCCGCCACATGGGTAAATATATCCCTGGCAATCCTGATTTCATCGTCCAAAACATGCCCGGCGCAGGAACTATGATTGCGGCCAATCATATCTACAACTTAACCAAGCCTGACGGTCTTACCCTCGGCTCGATTGCGCCGGCCCTGTATTACGCTCAGCTTACAGGACGGAAAGAGGTCCAGTTCGACTGGGTTAAGTTTACCTGGATCGGTTCTCCCGACCGAAATGGACATCTACTTTTTATGCGCTCTGATACCCCTTACAAGACCCTCGAAGACATCCGCAATGCTAAAGAGCCGCCCAGATGTTCGGCCACCGCAATAGGCACCAGCGGCCATGATGTGCCTAAACTTTTCGAAGACACGCTGGGACTAAAATTTAGAATCATCACCGGCTATCCGGGCGGCGGCGAGCAGGACTTGGCGCTCGAAAGAGGGGAAGTACAATGCCGAGCCATAACCATTGCGTCTTTCTTTGCCCGCGAACCTTTCCATACCTGGCACAAAACCGGTTTTGTTCGCATACTCATTCAAACTGCACGTCAGCGTCATCCAAAGATACCCGATGTCCCGACGATCTATGAGCTCATGGATCAATACAAGACGGCTGAGGCGAAGCGGCGCCAGGCGACAGTTTACTTGGGTGCCGGTGGTTTCGGCGCCTGGCCTATTGTCTCATCACCCGGTGTGCCTCTGGACCGGGCTAAGATTCTGCGCGAAGCCTATACCAAGACCCTCAAAGATCCCGAGCTACTGGAAGAGGCGAAAAAGAGAGGCTGGGAAATCAAGCCTGTAAGCGGCGAAGAGCTGGAGGCGTTGGCAAAAGAAGTTATCTCTCAGCCGCCAGAGGTGGTTGAGTGGTTGAAAAAACTGTTGGGGAAATGAACTCAATAGACAGAGACAGATAGGGGGGGCGGTCTCTGTCTCAAATCTCTCTCTGATAAATGTCCGGAGGGTGCAATGAAAAGAATTACCTTAGGCCTTTTGGTTGTCCTGCTGCTAAGCTCCAATCTCCATGCCCAGGCACCTTTTTATCAGGGCAAGACCGTCAGGATCGTGGTGGGCTTTACTCCTGGGGGGTTTTATGACCGCTGGGCCCGCCTTCTCGCCCGCTACATGGGGAAATACATCCCGGGAAATCCCGACATCATCGTTCAGAACATGCCGGGCGCTGCCTCGGTAATAGCGGCTAACCACGTGCATGCCGTTGCCAAACCTGACGGATTAACGACCGTGATGCCCAACAATAACATCTATATGGACCAGCTTGTGGGGCGTAAAGAGGTACAGTTTGATGTGCGCAAATTCAACTGGATCGGCACGCAAGAGAAAAGCCATATGGTGCTCTATATGCGAGCCGACGCTCCCTACAAGTCTGTCGGGGATATCATTAAAGCCAAGGAGCCACCCAAATGCGGCTCGACAGGCACTGCCGGTGCGGACTATCTACTGGCCAAAATCTTGGAGGAGACTGTAGGGGCGAAGATCAACTCGGTCGTAGGCTATCCGGGTGGCAGTGAGATCGATGTGGCAGTGGAGAGAGGCGAGGTTATTTGCCGGGGAATGACCGTTGCACCTCACTTTGGCCGCGAGCCTTTTGATAGTTGGCACAAAAAGGGTTTTGATCGGCATCTCGTTCAAACCGGCCGCAAACGAGACCCTAGGGCATCCGAAGCTCCCACCATTTTTGAACTCATGGATGAGTATAAGACTCCCGAGGGGAGTCGCCGTGTAGCCCAAGTAATATTGGCAGGTGGTGAATTTGGTCGTCCCATGTTGGCTACTCCAGGTATTCCAGCAGAGCGGGTAAAGGTTTTACGCGAGGCCTATGCCAAGGCCATGAAAGATCCCGAACTTCTGGCCGAGGCGAAGAAGGGAAAGATGGATGTGGACCCTTCGACAGGTGAAGAGCTACAGGCCCTAGCGAAAGAGATCATGGATCAACCTCCAGAGATCATTGAGCGGGTTAAAAAACTCTTAGGGCAATAACGGCTTATGTTTCAAAAGTTCAAGGGCCCAAGGGTTCAAGGGTTGAAGGGTTTAAGGGTTAAACTATTTCTCCTGCTAGCCCTTTATCTCTTTATCCCTTTATCCCTTTTAACCCTTGCCACAACCGTCTCCGCTCAAGCCCCTTTCTATGAGGGTAAAACCGTTAGGGTTGTGGTGGGGTACACCCCTGGAGGAACCAACGACCTATGGGCCCGCGTTATTGCCCAGCATATAGGGAAGTATATTCCCGGAACCCCCAACTTCATCGTCCAGAACATGCCAGGGGCAGGCTCCATGGTTGCCGCCAACTATCTTTCCGGCGTGGCAAAGCCTGATGGTTTGACTCTCGGATTGATCGCCCCTGCCCTCTATTTCGATCAGCTTGTGGGACGTAAAGAGGTCCAGTTTGACTGGGCCAAGTTTGCCTGGATCGGAACACCGGAGCGGGGCGATGAGATGCTATCTATGCGCTCAGACACGCCGTACAAGAGCGTTGAGGATATCCGCAAGGCCTCCGAGCCGCCCAGGTGCGGAGCTACAGGGCCTGGCACTTCAGGTTATTATTTTCCTAAACTTCTGGAAGAGGCCCTGGGCCTGAGGTTTAACCTGGTGCTCGGGTACCCGGGTGCGTCAGAAATCGACCTGGCAATCGAGAAGGGAGAAGTGCAATGCCGCGCCGGGACCATCTCAGCCTTTTTTGGTCGTGAGCCTGGTCGTACTTGGGCTAAGACAGGGTTTGTTCGGATAATCATTCAAGGAGGATCAAAGCGCGACCCGAGGCTGCCAGATGTCCCAACGATCTATGAGCTAATGGAAAAACAGAAGACATCGGAAGCAATGAGGCGCCTAGCCAGGGTGCTCCTCTCTCCTGCTGATATCGGTCGGCCGATAGTTGGTACCCCGGGCATGCCGCCAGACCGAGTTAAGATTCTGCGCCAGGCATTTATGAAGTCACTGACTGATCCTGAGCTTTTGGCCGAGGCAAAAAAACGAGGATGGGAGGCAAGTCCCGTAAGCGGTGCGGAACTGGAGGCCATAGCAAAAGACGTAATCGCCCAACCTCCAGAGGTCATCGAACGGATGAAAAAACTGTTGGGAAAATAGATTCTCTTCAATGAAAAAGGCAAAGTGCAAAATGAAAAATGCAAAGTTTATAAGAATACAGAATCCAGAATTCAGGAGCCAGGAAAGCTTTCCGTTACTGACCAGTGGATCACTAGCCCTTTTAATTGTCCTGCTGCTGTGCCCTAATCTCCAGGCTCAGGCCCCTTTCTATCAAGGAAAGACCATCAGGAACGTTGTGGGTTATCTTGCAGGTGATGGCTATGACATATGGGCACGCATTACTGCTCCCCACATGGCCAAGTATACACCAGGAAATCCTGACACCATTGTGCAGAACATGCCCGGCGCAGGCTCCCTGATCGCGGCCAATCACGTTTATAACGTGGCCAAGCCCGACGGACTCACCCTTGGGTGGATCGGCGGGTCCCTTTATTTGGACCAGCTCGTGGGACGCAAGGAGATCCAGTTTGACTGGTCCAAGTTTATTTGGCTCGGTTCCACTGAGAAGACCGTGTGGCTGCTTTATATGCGGACGGATGCCCCTTACAAAACCCTGGATGACATTCGCAAGGCTTCGGAGCCACCCAAATGCTCGGCCACTGGAACCGGCACTAGCGGCCATTTTGTGCCCAGGCTTCTTGAAGAGACCATGGGAATGAGATTCAGGCTTGTAACCGGATACCAGGGAGGCGGTGAGCAAGACCTGGCTCTTGAAAGGGGAGAAGTACAATGCCGCGCCCTCAGCATCCCTACCTTTTTTGCGCGTGAGCCCTTCGGCACCTGGCGCAAGAACAACTTGGTTCGCGTCCTTATTCAAACGGGTCGAAAAAGAGATCCAAGGTTGCCCGATGTTCCAACCATCTATGAGCGCATGGAAGAATACAGGACGCCCGAATCGGGCCGCCGCCTGGCCACAGTGGTTCTGGCTTCCGGCAACATCGGCCGCCCCCTCGTGGCCCCTCCCGGTCTTACTCCGGATCGGATCAGGCTTCTGCGAGAGGCTTTTATGAAGGCAGCGAGCGATCCTGAGTTTTTGGCCGAGGTCAAGAAAAAGAAACTAGAGGCGGACCCCAGTAGTGGCGAGGAGCTGGAAGCAGTAGCAAAAGAGGTTGTCGGACAGCCCCCTGAGGTCATCGAGCAGATGAAAAAGCTGTTGGGGAAATAAAATCTAATAGGAGGAATGGAGTGTTGGAGTGATGCGCAATATTCAGAGTCCATTACTCCACTACTCCAATAATCCAATACCGTAGTCGGAGGGTGAAATGAAAAGGAGCATTTTTTGCCTATTTTTCCTGTTCGGGTTTGCCCTTCTATCTAGCATTGCGCATGCAACCTCGCATGAACTTTTTAAGGGCAAAGCTGTCAGGCTTGTGGTGGGAACCTCCGTAGGAGGGGCCCAGGACTTATGGGGTCGCTTTTTGGCGCCGCATTTGGGCAGAAACATTCCGGGAAGTCCCGATATCGTGGTGCAAAACATGCCAGGTGCGGGGAACATTATTGCGGCCAATTACATCTTCAATGTGGCCAAACCCGATGGTTTGACCATCGGGCTGGTCACCCCGGCGCTCTACCTCGATCAGCTTCAGGGAGCGAAAGAAGTCCAGTTCGACTGGCCGAAATTTTCCTGGATAGGCTCCCCAGAACGGATCGATCAGGTTTTTTTTATGCGTTCAGACACCCCTTACAAGACCCTGGAGGATATTCGCAAGGCTTCAGATCCGCCAAGGTGTGCAGCCACGGGGCGTTCTACCGCTGGTTATTATTTCCCCAAACTCCTTGAGGAGGCGCTGGGGCTTAAGATTCATATGGTGGTTGGCTACGGGGGCGGTGGCGATATGGACTTGGCAATTGAGAAAGGTGAGGTGCAGTGCCGCGCTGGAACCATTTCGGCTTTTGTGGTGCGTGAACCTACCCGTACCTGGGCTAAGACAGGCTTCGTTCGTGCCCTGGCTCAAAGCGGGATAAAGCGTTATCCAAAGGTGCCCGATGTCCCAACCATCTATGAGCTGATGGAGATACATAAGACAGCCGATGCCACCAAGCGCCTTGCTAAAGTGATGCTCTCCTCCGGTGATCTCGGTCGCCCATTTATTGCTCCCCCGGGGATGTCTGCGGACCGGGTCAAAATTTTACGCGAGGCCTTTATGAAGACTATGAGTGACCCGGAGCTATTAGCTGACGCTAAAAAAAGGGGGTTGGATATAGATCCCCTAAGAGGTGAGGAGCTAGAGGCCATAGCCAAGGAAGTTATGGTTCAGCCCCAAGAGGTCATCGAACGAATGAGAAAACTGCTGGGGAAATGAACTCAATATACAGAGACAGGGACAGAGACAGAGAGGGGGAGCGGTCTCTGTCTCAAATCTCTGTCTGATAAATGTCTGGAGCGTGCAATGAGAAGAATTACCTTGGCTTTTTTGATTATCCTGCTGCTGCGCCCTGGCCTTCAAGCTCAGGCTCCCTTCTACCAGGGAAAGACCATCACCATCGTGGTAGGGACGACCTCAGGGGTTGCCTATGACATATATGCGCGGCTCATCGCCCAGTTCATCGTTAAATACATTCCTGGCAATCCTAATACCATCGTGCAGAACATGCCCGGGGCTGGTTCGATGATAGCAGCTAATTATGTTTACGGCGTGTCCAAGCCCGACGGACTAACTATCGCCTCGATCAATCCTGCGCTTTACTTCAATCAGCTTGCTGGACGGAAGGAGGTGCAGTACGACTGGGCTAAATTTACCTGGATCGGTAGCTCAGATCGGTCGGAACACTTGCTCTACATGCGGGCTGATACTCCCTTTAAGACGATTCAAGACGTCCGAAAGGCCTCTGAGCCTCCTAAGTGCGGCGCCACGGGGGCGGGCACAACCGGCCACTATATGCCCAAGCTTCTGGAGGAAACTCTCGGGACAAAATTTAATATCGTTGCAGGTTATCCCGGCGGGGGCGACATCGACCTGGCAGTGGAGAGAGGCGAGATCCAATGCCGTGCTTTAACAATCGGCGCTTTCTTCGCCCGTGAACCTTACCATACCTGGCGTAAAACAGGGTTCGCTCGGATACTCATTCAGACCGGTAGAAAACGGGAGCCGATTTTGCCCGATGTCCCTACCCTCTATGAACTCATGAATGAGTATAAAACGCCGGAAACGGCTCGACGCCTCGCCACAGTCGTTCTGGCCTCTGGCGACCTTGGCCGTCCCATCGTGGCGCCACCTGCTCTGCCTCTGGACCGAACAAAGATTCTTAGAGAGGCCTTTAACAGGACGATGAGTGATCCTGAGTTTTTAGCCGAGGCCAAGAAAAAGAAACTTGACGTGGATCCCACCAGCGGTGAGGAGTTGGAAGCCTTGGCCAAAGAGGTAATCGCCCAGCCGCCGGATGTCATCGAACGGATGAAAAAACTATTAGGGAAATGATTTCAATAGACAGAGACAGAGATAGAGACAGGAAGAGGAATGAACTCTTTTCTCTGTCATTGTCTCAAATCTCTGTCTGTTATTGCGCTCTTTTGGTCGTCCTGCTGCTGAGCCCTAGCCTCCATGCTCAGACCCCTTTCTATCAGGGCAAGACGATAAGGATTGTGGTGGGGACCCAATCTGGAGTTCTTTATGACCAGTGGGCGCGGATTATTGCGGCCCACATAGGTAAGCACATTCCGGGAAACCCCGACTTCATCGTGCAGAACATGCCGGGCGCAGGCCACATGATTGCGGCCAACTATCTTTACACTGTGGCCAAGCCGGACGGTCTGACCCTCATCGGGTCAATCATTCCATCTCTCTATTTCAATCAGCTTGTAGGGCGCAAAGAGGTTCAGTATGACTGGGCTAAGTTTACCTGGATCGGTTCTCCAGTGCGGGGCGAGTATCAGATATATATGCGTACCGACGCCCCATACAAGACCCTGGAAGATATTCGAAAGGCTGTCGAGCCCCCGAAGTGCGGCGCCACCGGGACGGGCACGTCAGAATATCACTTGCCCAAGATTTTCGAAGAGACTTTGGGACTCAAATTCAGGCTTGTCACTGGCTACCAGAGTGGTAGCGAAATTGATTTGGCAGTGGAGCGGGGAGAGCTGCAATGCCGCGCCTTTACCATCGAGGCCTTTTTTGGTCGCGAGCCTTACCATACTTGGCGTCAAAAGGGATTCGTTCGCAACCTGATCCAAACAGGACACAAACGGGATCCGAGGTTACCCGATGTCCCAACGATCTATGAACTGATGGACGAATATAAAACGCCTGAGGGGAGCCGGCGCTTGGCTATGGTCGTTCTCGCGGGAGGCGCTTTGGGTCGTCCGATGATAGGTCCCCCCGCTATTCCGCCAGACCGGGTGAAGATTCTGCGCGAGGCCTTTGCCAAGACAATGGCAGATCCGCAGTTCCTCGCCGATGTCAAAAAGAGGAAATACGAACTGGATCCAGCCAGCGGCGAAGAGTTGGAGGCCATAGCAAAAGAGGTTGTCGGGCAACCCCCTCAGGTGATCGAGCGGTTGAAAAAACTGCTCGGGGAGTGAGTGGAGGAGGAGGGGATCAAGGGGATCAAAGGGGGTTGACAGAGGGTCTATTTAGATGGGATAAGCAGGCAAAGTATCGGACAGGAGGTACCAAGGCATGGCATTTGATTTGGTGGTTCGGAATGGAGTCGTTATTGACGGAACGGGGAGCCCGGGATTTGAAGCTGATGTGGCCGTTGAGGGAGAAAAGATTTCTGCCATTGGAAGGCATCTTGGTCCGGGTAAAAAGGAGATCGACGTCAAGGGTAAGGCTATCTCTCCGGGATTTATTGATTCCCACACCCACATGGATCTCTTTCTCGTCCTCTATCCGCACGGGAATCCGGTGGTGAATTTCGGCGTGACCACAGCCGTGATTGGCGACTGCGGCGCCTCTGCCGCACCTGTTCCAGCCGGTAGTGAGCCGGTTAAGGTCCTGGTTGCCTATCTGCGCCGCGTCCTCGACAACTACGTGGACGAGAAGGAATGGAGATGGAAGACCTTTCCGGAGTACCTGGGCTATCTCAAAGGAAAAGTCGGGATCAACGTTGCGGCCCTGGTGCCCCATTCTCCAGTTCGCCTCACGGTTATGGGAGAAGCGGCCTATCAAAGAGAGGCGCGGCCGGATGAGATCGACGCCATGAAAAAGATGGTGCGCGAGGGACTTGAGGCCGGGGCTATCGGTTTTTCCACGAGCCCACGTGGAGGTCCCGCCATCCATGCCGGCACCCCAAGCACTTTCGCCACTCAGGATGAGATCGTTGAGCTGGCGAACTTGGCGGCCGAATATGGCGGCTGCTTTCAATTTAACGGCTTCGGCAACCTGCTTAAACCCGAGAGCGGTTTTGCCAGTCTCGTCGAGAGAATTCGTACCTGCATGATCGGCAATGAGTTCAGGTTGCGACCAGGTGAAAAAGATCATGGTCTACGGGCCCTTGCGCTTCTGGAGGAGTCAAAAAAGAAGGGCAAGGACATATTTGGGGTCGTCATCCCCTACCAGCATATCGGGCGCTTTGGGATCGAGAGCTGCTTCTTCCTCGATGGACTTCCTACCTGGGAGGAGATCAAGAAACCTGTGGAAGGGCTGCGCAATCATCTCAAAGAGAAAAACATCAGAGCAAAGTTAGATAAGGAGAGGGTCGAGGGCGCAGGAAAACCCTCCTTCCCCGAGTGGCTGGGTTGGGGCAGGATCTTTTTTGATCGTATGGAAAGAAAAGAACTCAAATCCCTTGAGGGAAAGAATGTAGAGGAGATCTCCCGCATGACCGGCAAGTCTCCGCTAGATGCCTTCTTCGATACCTGGCTTGAAGATGACCTCCGCTCTCGCTGCTATTACTTAGGAGCGGCCAATGCCCATCTGGACATCCTTGCAGACATGATCAAAGGCCGTCAGAGCCTGATCGGGACAGATGCCGGGGCGCACCTGGATCGGTTTTTCTGGTACGGCGCGCCAGTGCGCATTCTGGAATACTGGCAGCGGGAAAAGAAGCTATTCAATCTCGAAGAGGCGGTCTGGAAGGTTACCGGCTTTCCGGCATCGAAGCTCAGACTCAACCGAGGACAGCTAAAGGTTGGTTGGCCGGCGGATATCACGGTCTTCGATCCGGATAAAGTCGCGGATCTGGTCAGCAAGCGGCTTCCTGCCAAGGTTGATGAGCACGAGGTGAACCGCCACCCGGCCGGTATGCAGGCGGTCGTAGTGAATGGCAAGGTGGTCGTGGAGGGGGGAGAATGCATGAATGTCTATCCCGGGAAGGTGACCCGGCAAGAGCTCTGCACTCCGCTTGGGTGAATCAATGGTCGAAGCGTTCGTAAGCGGATTTTGGCAAGTGCTGGCTTGGCCGGCCTTCGGTTATATGCTGCTCGGGATAGCAATCGGCTTTTGGGTTGGACTACTCCCTGGCATTGGAGGTCTGGCTACGCTTGCATTAATGCTACCCTTTTCCTATACGATAAAGACTCCAATTGAGGCTTTTTGTTTCCTTCTAGGGATGCTCGCAGTAACCGGAACGACAGGAGATCTTACCTCAATACTGTTTGGCATTCCCGGAGAAGGCTCTTCCGCAGCCCTGATCCTCGATGGCTACCCCATGTCGAAAAAGGGGGAGGCCGGTAGGGCCTTGGGAGCAGCCATCATGAGCTCCGTTGTGGGCGCAACGATCGGCGCCCTATCGTTAGCCATATCCATACCCATTATGCGTCCTTTAGTCCTCTTGTTCGGCTCTCCTGAGCTCTTTATCATCACCATCATGGGGGTCACCTTTATCGGGACCTTAGCGGGCTCATCGCTTATCAAAGGACTCCTGGCAGGGGGAGTGGGATTAATGCTTGCAGCGATAGGTGTAGATCCCCAAACCGGTTCCATACGCTACACCTTTGGTTCCCTCTATTTGTGGGATCGTCTCGATATCACTCCGGTCGTAGTGGGGCTATTTGCTATTCCTGAGATTGTGGATCTTGCGGTCAGAGGGACGAGTATCTCTGAGGTGCCTCGGGAAAAACTGGTTGGAGTTATGGAGGGGGTGAAAGATACCTTTCGTCATTTTTGGCTGGTCATGCGCTGCAGCCTTATTGGAGTCTATTTTGGCGTGCTTCCTGTACTCGGTGCTAATGTGGCCCAGTGGATTGCCTATGGTCATGCAGTGCAAGGACTAAAAGACAGGAGCCAGGCTGGCAAAGGCGCCGTGGAGGGGGTATTAGGCCCAGGGTGCGCCAACAATTCAACCCGCGGCGGCGACCTCATTCCTACGGTAGCCTTTGGCATCCCCGGCAGTGCTAGCATGGCCCTTCTGCTCGGCGCCCTTCTGATCGTGGGCCTTAACCCTGGCCCGGAGATGTTAGGTCAACACCTGAACGTCACCTTTGCCATGGTATGGATCCTCATCATTGCCAATATTATTGTCGCCGGCCTCTGCTTTCTCATCTTGAACCAATTGGCGGCCCTCACCTTTGTACGTGGCTCACTTCTGATCCCTTTCCTCATGCTCCTCGTCTTTATTGGCTCCTTTACTGCCAACAACAGCCTGTATGACCTCGTCGTTACTTGCATCTTCGGCCTTCTTGGTTACTTCATGGTCCTCTACGGTTGGCCGAGACCACCGCTTATTTTAGGTTTAATTCTGGGCAAAATCGGCGAAAATTATCTCTGGATCTCGACGGCCGCATACGGGGCTAAGTGGCTCCTCTTCCCGAGCGTTATCATCCTCATTCTCATTACTATAGTAGTGGTTGCCTACCCCACGATCAAAGAGAGAAGAGGCAAGGCAAAGTTCGAGCGACCGGAAGACGCGATTTGATCTTGCTGGAACGGCCCCATTACGTGGGCTAAGGAAATAAATCAAGACCATGCGTAGCGGCGCTATCGACATCCATCACCATTATGTTCCTCCAGGGCTACTTGAGGAAGCCAAGCGCCACGGAAAGGCGCTCGGGGTAGAGAACTCAGAGACGAAAAACGGCGACACCGCTCTCTCCTTTTCCGGCGGCCCAAGATACGCTCTCCATCCTGACCTTTCAGAACTGACGCGCAGATTCGAGAGCATGGAGAAAGGGAAAATTGCGGTAGGTGCGCTCATAGCGCATACTGCAAGCCTCGGCTATCGGCTTGACGGTCAAAGGGGAGAGACGTGGTGCCGTCTTTATAATGATGGCCTTCACGATCTCGTCCAAAGGCATCCTGACCGTTTTGTTGCCCTGGCTGCCGTCCCATTGCAAGACCCTCCGCGGGCAGCGGCGGTTTTAGATCATGCGATACGGGAACTCAGATTTCGCGGCGCCTATATCGCCTCCAATGTGAACGGGCAGTACTATAACAGCAAAGAGTTCGATCCGTTTTGGAAGAAGGCCGAGGAATTGGATGTCCTGATCGTCATGCATCCCGAAGATGTGGCTGGCTCCGAGCGGATGGAGCCCTACGGGCTGCGCTTGATCTGCGGTAATCCAGCAGACAGCACTCTTTCGCTCGGTTATCTCACCTACAGCGGGGTATTTGACAGGTTCCCGAATCTTAAGCTCTGTGTGCTTCACGGCGGAGGATTCTTTCCTTACCACTTGGGTCGTTTCGACCAGGGGTTTGCTGTCCGCTCCGGTTCCCGCGCCGCTCAGGCCGCCTCGCCGCCCAGCGCCTATTTGAAGAACCTTTATTTCGACACTCTCATCTACCGCGTGGAGAGTCTTGACTACTTGAAGCGCATTGTGGGCGCTGACCATCTCATGGTCGGGACCGACTACCCCTACACCCTAGGCGATTGGATGACGGTCGAGAAGGTTGAGGCCCTCAATTGTTCTGATGCTGAGAAAGAGGCCATTCTCGAAGGCAATGCCAGGCGCTTGCTAAAACTGTAAAGGCACAGTTTCAACGCCTACCTTTCTGACTCTCTCACGATAGCTTGTGCGAATTCCGTAGTTGTGCAAGACCCGCCCAAGTCACGCGTAAAAAGTTTTGCAACGAAAGTCTCCCAATCTATTTCCACGCCAGCGGCCTTTATGATCTCTAAAGTCGGTTTTGCCACTTCCGGTCCTATGCCATCGCCTGGTATGAGCGTAATAGTATGTTTCATTGCTTTCTCCCCAAAGAAAGATTTTATCCGAAATTTTACAAAAGTCAGCAACCTTTACCACTCCACGGTTGACTAGACGCCGACGCTCGGATACCTTTCTCACACAAATGGATCTCAAAAGATGTTGAGAAATCTCGCGGGTCTCTTCTACGGCTGGCGGATGATCGCCGTCGGCTCTGCGATTCGCATCTTAGGAGGTGGCTTTCACCTTTACGGCTTCACAGTTTTTTTCTTGCCGATAAGCCAGGAGCTTGGGTTAAGTCGGGCGTCCACATCCCTGGCCTTCTCACTCGCCCGAGCCGAAGGGGCCATTGAAGGTCCTCTTGCAGGTTACCTCATCGACCGTCTCGGTCCCCGTCCTATCATACTGACCGCCGTGATCATGTCAGGCGTGGGATACATGCTGCTCTCCGGTGTGAATAGCTATCTTACCTTTCTGTTGGTCTATTTGGGCGTCATCTCCCTTTCCTTTGGCGCCGGTTTTATGCACTCACCGATGGTCTTGGCCAACACTTGGTTCATCCGCCGGCGCGGCCTGGCCATGACTCTAGTTAGCGCTTCCATCAGTTTGGGAGGCGCCTTGATCTCTCCCCTTCTTGCCACGGGCGTTCATGCGTGGGGTTGGCGTTGGGCCGCCCTGCTGGCTGGGCTCGGTTTGCTGATCCTAGGTGTCCCCCTTGCCTCCCTGGTGCGTCGGTCGCCTGAAAGCATGGGCCTTCTGCCAGACGGCGATCCACCATACAGGCCAAGGGATGATATTCCCCCAGGGACCAGTCACAAGCAGCATAGCACAGAAGAGGCGAATTTCACGGTGGCCGAGGCCATGCGCACGTCTGCATACTGGATGATCATCCTGGCAACCCTAGTCCGGGCGGCCGGTTTCAGCACTATGATGGTACATTTCATCCCCATCATGGTCTGGAAGGGGCTAACCGAGCAAAGGGCAGCCCTTCTACTGGGGTTTTTTGCGTCCGTAAGCTTGCCTTCACATCTTCTACTTGGATGGCTGGCTGACTATGTCAACAAGCCTCGCCTGATGGCCGTAAGCACGGCAACGGCCACCGGCGCCTTGCTTGTGCTGATTTACGGACAAGGGGAGTGGTCCCTATGGCTTTTTGCGGGCCTTTTCACTCTGGTAGAGTCCGTCTTCCCAGTGAGCTGGGCCACAGTCGGAGATTTCTTCGGCCGTAAATACTTCGCCACAATTCGAGGCACCATGAGCTTCTTTTACATGTGGGGGGCTGTTGCCGGACCCGTGGTTGCAGGGACAATCTATGACCGCACCCAGAGTTACGGCCCCATGCTACCTGGCATGGCTGTTCTGTTCTTGGTCGCTGCCCTCCTCTACGCCCTGCTAGTCAGGCCATCGGCTAGATGACCACTCGCCGCGACCCACTCCGGACCTGCGCCTGAAAATACCATGCAGTTTAGTTTCGAATCGAAGATCAGGGTTGTGTTAGTTCTGGTTGACATGATGGCCCATAATCGGATAGTGTCCGCTCCTAATGTTGCGATCGCTCTGAATGAGCTCCGGAAAAAAAGGGCTCGCGACTTTGTTCCCGGCGCTCCTTGTTGAATCACCGCAGTTGTAATAGACGAATGATAGATCAATGACCAAGAAGGGAGGACTACCATGGATGATATGAGGGGACAGATCGACGGGGTCGGCCGGCTGTACCAACAACTAGATCTAAAGATTTCTGAAAAAGGGGGATTGGGGAACCTCTTCGGGCTTCACCGTAAGATTCGGGAGGCTCTGGAGGCGATCAGCGTTGGCGAACTCGATACGCTCCTTATCGAGATCCAGCGGGCAAAAGAATCACTCAATCGTCTGCAAGAGGATATAGTTGAGATACGCGTCTTGAAGGAAGCTTTCGGATCGGCAGTATCCCGCCTAACTCCAACAAAGAACTAGTGCAGCCTATTGGGTGATAAACTGCAGCGCATCAGCAGGGGCGGTAACGTGCGCCCACCCTAGATAAACTAGATAAAAAGGATATATCCATGCGCGATCGTTCGGCTTTTCAAAGATTCTCCGAAGAAGAGATGGCCGGACGCCGTACGAAGGTAGAAGAGCTTATGGATCAGGTAGGCGTTCGGGCCTTACTGGTCTATGGCGCTGGTCGGTTTGCTTCGGAGATCTACTGGCTTACGGATTGGCCTGGCGGCCGCGAGGCCTACGTGCTGCTCCAGCAGGACCAAGCACCCGTGGTCCTCGTGCAGCTCTACAACCATGTGCCGATGGCGCGAGTCCTCTCGGTCGTGCGGGATGTCCGCTGGGCGGGTGCGAATACGGGCAACGGAGTCGCCGATCTCCTTCAGGAGCGCGGTCTGGCTGACAAGCGGATCGGTCTTGTGGGAGGCATTCCCCACTCGCAGTACCAGAAATTGCGTGAGCGATTCCCCCAGGCAGAATTCGTCGACCTTAACTCCAAGCTCAGGATTCTGAGGACCATTAAGAGCCGGGGTGAGATCGAGCGGATCCGCCTCGCTTCGCAACTTACCGACCAGTCCATGCAGGCGCTAGCGGAGGCACTAAAACCGGGCCTGCGCGAAGATGAGCTTCCGGCCATCCTCGAGCCGGTCTACCTTAAGGCCGGGGGCTATGCGGGCATTCATTTCATGACGAGCATGCCGATGCGTGCCCCCGACTTTCCGGTGCCAGCCCAGTTCCAATCGAACCGCCGTCTGCAACAGGGTGACTGCCTGATCACCGAGATCAGCGGCGCCTATTGGGGATACAGTGGCCAGATCCATCGCACCTTCTCCTTAGGCGAAGGTCCAACCCCTGAGTGGCACGAACTCCACGCGGTCGCAGTTGAAGCATTTGAGACGCTAGCGGAATTGATCAAGGATGGGACTTCAACCCGAGAGGTCGAAGAGGCCGCAGAGATTATTCACCGCCGTGGCTACAGCATCTACGATGATCTGATTCACGGTGCCAACCAATACCCCCCTATCATTCAGAGCCGCACGACCTCCCGCCACGAAGGCGGAGAAGTCATCTTTCGCGAAAACATGGTCATCGTGATCCAGCCAAATGTCATCACAAAAGACGAGAAGATGGGCCTACAGTTCGGCGAAACGCTGCTCGTCCGGAAGAACGGTTGCGAGAGTTTGAATTCCTTCCGGCGGGAGTGGATCGTCTGCGGAGGGT
>JAHFAO010000038.1:0-18299 GCA_023250515.1 Deltaproteobacteria bacterium
GCTCAAGTTTGGCCACCACGGCGGCAATCAACCGGTGAAAGATCTAACGACCGGCAAAGTAGAGATCACAACGCAGAACCACGGCTTCGCCGTAGACGCCGATTCCCTCAAAAGGGCGGCGGAGGTTACTCACCTCAATCTGAATGACCAAACCGTGGAGGGACTGGCGCACCGCGAGCTGCCCATCTTCTCAGTCCAGTATCATCCGGAGTCTTCCCCAGGCCCGCACGATGCCAATTATCTGTTTCGAAGATTTGTGGAGATGATGGAGAACCACCGTAAGTGAAGCCTATTGTGCTAACGCCAGATGAGGTGGAGGAGAGATTAGCAATAGAGGATCAGTTTGTTGAAGAGATTGTGAGTAAGGGAGAGATGCTTTCCAGGAGCGGATCGGAGGTTAATGATGTCTAAATCCCCAAGGGCTTTGAAACAGGAAGTTGATGTTAAGGAGGCCAATGCAGCGGTCTTCTATAAAGCCTTCCGTTCTATGGATTCTGGATCAAGGCGCTGTTTAGCGGTTCGTATCCTGAAAGACGAGGCCCTCCTCGAAGATCTTTACGACCATTTTTTGATCCAAGAGGCAGAGAATGAGAAGGGGGTAGCCTTCCCTGAGAGAAATTAAGTGTAAAGGGAAGACTAGTCTGAGGGAGAACCATCGTGATCAAAAGAATCAAGATTGATGGTTACAAGTCATTTAGGAACTTTGAGGCAGCCCTTCGGCCTCTCTCGGTTATCTTCGGCCCGAATGCATCGGGCAAGAGTAACTTGCTCGATGCTATTTATTTACTTTCCCGTGCTGCAACTTGCAAAAACCTTAAAGAGGCCTTTGACGGTCACCGTGGGCTTCCTCTGGAAAGCTTCCATTATGGGAAAGAGGGGTATGAAGGTCTGCTGAAGAAACCACAAATCCGGTTTCTGTTAGAAGTCGATGTCGAGATTTCACCTCAGATTCGTCAAAGAGTAGGGGAAATTGTACTTGAAAAAAGAAAAGGTATTGAGTCAGGCGAAGCTGAAAAAGAGATAGTAACTGAGCGGTTTTTACGTTATCGACTAGAAATCGAAGCGTTACCAAAAACAGGATATCTTAGGGTCGTGGACGAACGCCTCGCAGCAATTAAACAGAATGGTAGTGAGAAGAGACGGAATCCCTTCCTAGAAAAAGTTAGAGAGAACGGAAGCGATCGACTTCACCTAAGAAAGGAAGGGCAGGCACATCCCACCTATCACGAAATCGGCCTGGAACATACACTTATATCCTCGGCTCTTTACGAACCCCATTATCCTCACATCACTGCATTTCGCATGGAACTGGGCAACTGCCATGTTTACTACTTGGAACCTAAAACTCTTATGAGAGAGGAAGTTCCAGTAGCGGAGGTTAGAAGTCTCGGGCCACGTGGAGAGAATCTCGCTGCTTTTTTAAATGTTCTTCACCATCGAGATGAAAAGTCCTACGAAAGCTTCAATTTGACCCTGAAGAGAATTTTGCCGACCGATTCTCGTATCGAAGTTGAACTACTTAAGGAGGGTCGTGTCGGACTGCGCCTTTCAGAGAATGGACTGTGGTATTCTGCGCGTCTGATCTCAGAGGGGACCCTCCGTTTAATTGGACTCCTTGCGGCTGTCCATCCGGTTAATCAAGCGACTTTAATAGGTTACGAAGAGCCAGAGAATGGTGTCCATCCGGTGCGACTTAAAATAATCGCTGATCTTCTAAAAAATGCGGTTCAAGAACACCAGAAGCAAATCGTGGTAACAACCCATTCTCCAATTTTTCCTGAGTATTTCGATGACTCCGACCTTTTCATTTGTCAAAGGGAGGACCATCGGACCCTTATAACCCCTTTTAAGGCTCTAGGTTCATTATTTAAACGGCAGAAAATCGATCATGCTTTGGAAGACCGTATCTTGAGAGGTGATTTTGGCGGATAAAATAACCATTATCTATTTTCTTGAGGACCGTGCGCAGGAAGGATTTATCAGAGCCCTTGTGGAAAGGGTAGCAAAAGAAGATGGCATTCCAAGCGACGGTTTGAAACACAGTGTTCGATCGGCCCGGCGAGGATCAAGGGTGATCGCCGAGTTTCGAAATTTCTTAAAGGATTCTCGAAGGGTAGGCAGTTCAGGAGCAGATCTGATCGTTGTCTCGATTGACGGCAATTGCAAGGGCCATAACGACAGGGTGAAGCAACTATCCAAGTATCTTAGGCCGGCGGACTGGTTTCAAAGCAGAATTCTTTATGCCGTGCCTGATCCTCACATTGAACGTTGGTACTTGATGGACCAAAAAGCTGTGAGGGACGGAATTGGGCTGACTAAACCTCCAGAAATGCCACCATACAAGTGTAAAAAAGGCCATTACAAACAGATCCTTAACCAAGCCTTACGTCAAGCTGGAATTCAATCTCTTCTGGGAGGTCCGGAATATGCTGAGAAGATAATAGGAAATATTTCAGATTTAAAACTGTTTGCTGAGAAGAACACAGGATTAGAGAAATTCATTCAAGATTTAAGAAAAGGATTCCGACAACTATACAGACCTAACTGAGGCGAGAAACAAGCACCATCAAAACATGCCTAAGCGAACTGACATAAAATCGATCTTGGTGATTGGCTCTGGACCTATCGTCATCGGCCAGGCGTGCGAGTTCGATTACTCCGGTACACAGGCATTAAAGGCGCTCAAGGAAGAAGGGTTTCGCGTCATCCTGGTCAACTCCAATCCCGCCACGATCATGACCGACCCCGGTTTTGCGGACCGAACCTACATCGAGCCCATCACCGTGGACATTGTGGAAAAAATCATTCAGAAGGAGCAGCCCGATGCCTTACTCCCGACTCTGGGAGGACAGACGGCCCTGAATATCTCTATCGACTTGGCCGAGCAAGGGATACTGGATCGCTACGGGGTGGAGATGATCGGGGCGAAGCTGGAGGCGATCAAGAAAGCTGAGGACCGGGACCTCTTCAAAGAGGCGATGGAGAAGGCAGGGCTGGATCTCCCTCGCAGCGGTTATGCCCGAAGCCTGCGGGAAGCCCTGAAGATCCAGCGAAGACTCAGCTTCCCGCTGATCATCCGTCCATCGCGCACCCTGGGCGGGAGCGGGGGAAACATCGCCTATGGCCCGGACGATTTTAAGGAAGTCGTTCAATGGGGTTTGAATATTTCTCCCATCCATGAACTTCTGATCGAGGAATCGGTCCTGGGTTGGAAGGAGTTCGAACTCGAAGTGATGCGCGATCACAAAGACAACGTGGTCATCGTCTGCCCCATCGAAAACTTCGATCCCATGGGAGTACACACCGGCGACTCGATCACCGTCGCACCGGCCCAAACCCTCACGGATAAAGAGTATCAGATCATGCGCGATGCCGCCGTCAAGGTGATCCGAGAGATTGGAGTCGACACGGGGGGATCCAATATCCAATTTGCCATCAATCCAAAGGACGGCCGTCTGGTGGTTATCGAGATGAATCCCCGCGTCTCGCGCAGCTCCGCTCTTGCCAGCAAAGCAACCGGATTTCCTATCGCTAAGATTGCGGCAAAGCTCGCCGTTGGCTACACTCTCGATGAGATTCCGAATGATATCACCCGGGAGACCCCGGCCTGTTTTGAGCCGACCATTGATTACGTGGTGGTCAAGGTCCCACGATTCACGTTCGAAAAATTTCCTAAGACCAAAGACATCCTCACCCCGCAGATGAAATCGGTTGGCGAGGCTATGGCGATAGGACGCACCTTCAAAGAATCTTTGCAGAAGGCGATGCGTTCCCTGGAGATCGGTTCTTACGGCTTCGAGGAAAAGATTGTGCTTGGAGCCAACAACCGGGAGGAAAAGCAAAAGCTTATACGGGAGAAGCTCGAGACACCCAATGCGCAACGTCTATGGTACCTCGCGGATGCCTTCCGATTGGGAATGTCCGCAGATGAAATTTACTACCTTACCAAAATCGATCCGTGGTTCTTAGAGCAGATACGGGAGATCGTTGGTGCTGAACAAGAAGTCAAAGAAATGATAGGAAAGAGTGAGGGGCTGACCCCGGAGTTTCTGCGGAGGATGAAGCAAATGGGCTTCTCCGATCGTCGTCTGGCCATGCTCCTGGACCGAACAGAACAAGAGATCCGTTCTCTACGACTTCAGGCTGGGGTCCGTGCGGTTTTCTGTGCGGTGGATACCTGCGGGGCGGAGTTTGCTGCCTTTACCCCCTACCTTTACTCCACCTACGAAGGGGAGGACGAGTCTAATCCCACGCAGCGGAAAAAAATCATGATCCTGGGAGGAGGTCCAAATCGAATTGGTCAAGGGATCGAATTCGACTATTGCTGCGTCCACGCTGCCTTTGCCCTCAAGGAGGAAGGTTACGAAACCATCATGGTGAATTGCAACCCTGAGACAGTCAGCACGGATTATGACACATCGGATAAACTCTATTTTGAGCCTCTCACTCTAGAGGACGTCCTCAATATCGTAGAACAGGAAAATCCCGATGGCGTGATCGTCCAGTTTGGTGGCCAAACTCCTCTGAAGCTGGCTCTGCCTTTAGAGCGGGCAGGGGTAAAGATCATTGGCACTTCACCTGATAGCATCGACCTCGCGGAGGATCGCGAGAGGTTCAAGCAACTCCTGGACCGATTGGGGATAAATCAGCCGCTCAGCGGCACCGCCCGTTCCTACGAAGAGGCCTTGAATATAGCCGAAGGGCTGGGCTATCCGGTATTGGTCCGTCCCTCTTATGTCTTGGGGGGAAGGGCGATGGAGCTCGTTTACGACCGTGAGACCCTGAGGCACTATATCACCCATGCGGTGGCAGCCTCTCCGGAGCACCCGATTCTTATCGACAAGTTCCTGGACGATGCCATCGAGGTGGACGTTGACGCCCTGGCTGATGGCGAGAAGGTGGTCATCGGAGGAATCATGGAGCACATCGAAAAGGCAGGGGTCCACTCGGGGGATAGTGCTTGTACGCTTCCTCCGAAATCCATCGATCCTGAAATCCAAGAGGAGATCCGCCGCCAAACGGTTTCTTTGGCCCTGGCCCTCAACGTCCACGGGCTCATGAATGTTCAATTCGCTATTAAGGGACGCGATGTCTATGTCTTAGAAGTTAATCCCCGCGCGTCGCGAACCGTCCCTTTTGTGAGCAAGGCCATCGGGGTTCCCCTTGCCAAATTGGCCGCCCGGGTCATGGTGGGAAAAAGGCTTGCCGATCTCGGCGTAACGTCAGAAGTCCTGCCCCTTCACATCTCGGTGAAAGAATCGGTATTTCCCTTCAATAAGTTTCCCGGTGTCGATACCCTTTTAGGGCCAGAAATGAAATCAACCGGAGAGGTTATGGGAATTGACACCTCCTTCGGGCTTGCCTTTGCCAAGGCCCAGTTGGCCGGGGGAATGCGTTTGCCGCATCAGGGGAAGGTTTTCATCAGTGTACGGGATGAAGACAAAGAGAGGGTTTCCCTCATCGCTGAAAGGCTCCATCGGATGGGATTCCAGATCGTGGCCACTCGGGGAACGGCAGCATACTTCCAGAGGCAAGGTGTTCCAGCGGAGGTAGTCAACAAAGTCCAGGAGGGAAGCCCGCACATAGCGGAGGCGATCAAAAACGGTGAGATTGCCATGGTCATCAACACCCCGACCGACGCACACTCGCACGCCGATTCCTATCACCTTCGGCGCAACGCCCTCGACTATCAGGTTCCCTACTTCACTACCATTGCCGGCGCAGACGCGGCGGTAGAGGGGATCGAGTTCCTGAAGGAACGGGAGTTTGGCGTTCAGGCATTGCAGGAATACCATGAAAGAGGAGTAGCCAGGATCCAGTAGCCAGTAGTCAGAATTTAGGAGTCTGAGTACTGGATTCCGGATTCTGTTTTCCCAATGAATCTCCTTGACCATCTCTCCATTGGAAAGCCGGCCTATGAACCCACCCATGCTTTAGCCAAGGATTGTTGGCGCGTCCTTCAGACTCCACTTCGCTTTCTCAAAGGCGTAGGTCCTAAGAGGGCGCTCCAATTGGAAGGATTGGGGCTTAAGACGGTTGAGGACCTTCTCTACCATTTACCCTTTCGTTACGAGGATCGACGCCAGATCAAGAAGATTCACCATGGGACAATAGGGCAAGAAGAGAGCTTTGTGGGCAAGCTGATCGCTTTGGAAAAGAGATATATCCCCAAAAGGAGAAGGCAGATCCTGGTAGGGACGCTGACGGACGGGACAGGGAGTCTCGGACTCGTCTGGTATCATGGCACGCCATATATGGCAAAAATGCTCTGGAAAGGTCAGGAGCTTCTCGTCCACGGGAAGGTGGAAAGGGGATTGGGGATACAAAAGAGAATCGTCCATCCTGAGTTCGAGTCCATCGAGCCCGGAGACGAAGGGGAGAGAGAGAGGATTCTACCGATCTATCTTAGGCCGGGGGGAATCCCCCTGGGTGCTATCAGGAGATGGCTGGCACAAGCACTGGGCGAGTACAGCAATTTTCTCCCGAGCTTCTTGCCCGAAGCCATAACGCGAAGACAGGGATTGATGGATCTGCGTAAGGCGATGGATCAGCTTCACCAGCCGTATAAAACGGCAGATCTCTTTTCCCTCAACCGGTTTGCCTCTCCCGCGCACCGCTCGGTCATATTTGATGAATTTTTCTACCTGCAGCTTGGGCTTGGGCTCAGAAGAAAATACCGGTCGGCTCTTCAGGGGATCTCTTTTACCCCAAACGGGGAATCTCTGACGCGGCGAATGCGAGCGTTGCTCCCTTTCGCCTTGACATCGGCACAGGAGCGGGTCTTGGAGGAGATCTACGGAGATATGGCGTCTTCGCGCCCCATGCAGCGGTTAATCCAAGGGGATGTCGGGTCCGGTAAGACCATTGTGGCCTGGTTTGCCGCACTCAGGGCTATAGAAAATGGATTTCAGGTGGTGTGCATGGCCCCCACTGAGCTTTTAGCCGAGCAACATTTCCGTAATCTCAAAGGCTTTGCCGATAGGTTAGCCCTTTCCTCCGCGCTCTTGACAGGCTCTCTACCTGTGAAGACAAAGAAGGAAACGACTGCGCAGATAGGAAGAGGAGAGATTGCCTTTATTGTGGGGACGCATGCGCTGATCCAAGAGGGGGTTCATGTTCCTCGAATGGGCTTGGGGATTATCGATGAGCAACACCGGTTCGGAGTGGTCCAGCGAATGGGGCTCCAGCATCTGGCAAACTGGCGGGCTTCGTCCGCACCATCGCTTCCTCAACCCGATATCCTCCTTATGAGCGCAACCCCCATCCCCAGGAGCCTGGCCATGGTTCTTTACGGAGATCTAGAAGTCTCTTCTCTAAACGAGATGCCTCCTGGCCGCATCCCGGTGAAAACGAAGCTGTTCACGGAAAAAGAGCGTTCAGGGCTCTATGAACTCGTACGAGAGGAGGTTAGAAAGGGGCGCCAGGCCTATGTCGTTTACCCTTTGGTGGAGGCATCGGAGCGGCTGCATCTCCGGGACGCAACCCGGATGGCAGAGGAACTCTCTCAAGCGGCCTTTAGAGAATTCCGCGTAGGGCTGATCCACGGGAGGATGAACGTGGAGGAGCGGGAGCAGGTTATGCGCCGCTTCAAAGAAGGGGCCCTGCAGATCCTGGTGGCGACGACCGTGATCGAGGTGGGGATCGATATTCCTAACTCAACTGTCATGGTGGTCGAACATGCGGAACGATTCGGCCTATCCCAACTGCACCAGCTTCGGGGAAGGGTGGGGAGGGGAAAGGATCCTTCTCAATGTCTTTTGGTGCATTACGGCTTAAGCAACCCGCAGGCCTTGAGGCGTCTTAAAGTCATGGAGACGGAACACGATGGCTTCATGGTCGCCGAAGCTGACCTTAGCCTACGTGGCCCTGGCGAACTATTAGGCACCCGTCAGTCAGGCCTTGCAGATTTTCGTTTGGCCAATCTGGCGCGAGATTCCCACCTTCTCCTTGAGTCTCGCAGGGAGGCCCTCGAATGGCTAGCGAAGGACCCAACCCTGATGCGGCAAGAGTCCCTGGCTTTGAGAGAGATCTTAAAATACCGCTGGGGCAGCAGATTGGAGCTCGGAGCCATCGGGTAGGCAGGTTCGTGATCGTGCTCGTTCCTCGTGCTCCTTACGAACACGAACACGAACACGAGCAACGATCCGTCGTTTGCACGTAGGGAAGGATAGCCTATAAAATAGGCCTTTGGGACTATTTGATGAAAGCTGCGAGGTAAAAAAAGTGGAATTCCAGAGGATCAAGCGACTCCCTCCATATGTTTTTAACATCATCAATGACTTGAAGCAGGAAGCTCGAAAGAGGGGAGAGGATATCGTGGATTTTGGTATGGGAAATCCGGATCAGCCCGCTCCCTCTCATGTGGTGAACAAGCTTATCGAGGCCGCCAAGAAACCCCACAATCATCGCTACTCTGCCTCAAGGGGGGTCTATAAGCTAAGGCTTGCCATCGCGGATTGGTACAAGAAGCGCTTCCAGGTAGAGATCGATCCCGAGACCGAGGCAATTGTCACAATCGGGGCCAAAGAAGGGTTGGCACACCTGGTTTGGGCCATTGTGGATCCGGGCGATGTGGTTTTCTGTCCGAGCCCTACCTATCCTATTCACCAATACTCCGTAATTCTTGCCGGCGGGGACCTCCGCAGTATCCCGATGTATTCCAGCGAAGGCTTTCTCTCCCATTTAGAGGAGGCGACGAAGCAAACCTGGCCTAAGCCGAAACTTCTCATCATCAGCTTTCCCCACAATCCAACTACAGAGGTTGTGGAGTTGGATTTTTTCCAACGTATCGTTCGCTTCGCTCAAGAACAGGAGCTGCTTGTCATCCATGACTTGGCCTATGCAGACATCACCTTTGATGGATACCAACCTCCGAGTTTCCTTCAAATCCCCGGGGCCAAGGAGATCGGAATTGAATTTTTTTCCCTCTCCAAGAGTTACAACATGCCCGGTTGGAGAGTCGGATTCGCCGTCGGTAACCAGAGGATGATCCATGCCTTGGCCAGGATTAAGAGCTATCTTGATTATGGAATATTTCAGCCTGTACAGATAGCAGCCATTCATGCCTTGAACGGCCCTCAGGATTGCGTGGAGAAAGTCCGGGAAACATATCGCAGGCGTCGGGACGCCCTAGTAGATGGCCTGGATCGGGTGGGTTGGCAGATCAAAAAGCCCAGAGGCACCATGTTCGTTTGGGCCGAGATTCCGGAACCCTGCAAAAAGATGGGCTCCGTTGAGTTTTCGAAGTTCCTCCTAAAAGAGGCCAAGGTGGCTGTTTCTCCCGGCATCGGCTTCGGTGAGTATGGAGACCCGTTTGTCCGCTTTGCCCTCATCGAAAACGAGCATCGCACTCGACAAGCGGTCCGGACCATGCGCCGAGCACTGGGAAAACTCTTAGACTAAGAATACTAAAAGTCATTTATGTCAATGGGTTATAGATGAAATCAAGAAACCAGTTTCATCTTTTTCCTTAACGAAACATGTCAAAATCTAAAGCTCAACATAAAATCAGGTTAGGGCTCCTAGGTTCGGGAACAGTGGGCGAGGCAGTTCAGCAATTCATCTTCGAGGATCTTAAAAGGAAGATGAGGCGCGATTTCAAACTTGAAATTGTCAAGATCTATACCCGGGATCCCGCAGAGAAAAAATGGTTTTCAACCCATCCTACACTGTTCACGACTAAGCCCGAAGAGGTTATCGATCACCCGGAAGTCGATATTGTTGTTGAGGCGCTTGGATCTCAGCAAGAAAAACAACTCGCTGTTTTTAGGGACTATATCATTCGGGCCTTTGAAAAAGGGAAAGCCGTCGTGACTTCAGATAAGGCGGTCCTGGCAAAGTTCGGGAAAGAAATATGGGCAGCCGCAAGGCGGTGCGGCCAGGAACTGAGATTTGAAGCCTGTGTGGGAGGAGGTGTTCCCATTATCAGATCCCTGACAGAGAGTTTCGCGGTAGAAGAGCCGGAGGCCATCTATGGGATCGTCAACGGAACCTGCAACTATGTCCTCTCAGAGATGAAGAAGGGTGGAAAATCCTATGAGGGGGCACTTCGAGAGGCACAGGATCGGGGATATGCGGAAACCAATCCAAAGTCGGACACGAGCGGGGAAGATGCCGAGGCAAAGCTTATTCTCTTAGCTGCTGTTACTTTCGGTCTGCATGTGAAGCCGGGAGTGATTTGGCGTAAGGGCATCGAGGAGATTCATGCTATAGATTTTCTGTACGCGGACCGGAAGGGGTCCCATACGATAAAGCACTTAGCTGTCGCTAGGAAAGACGGCGGCTCCGTCGAGGCCTTTGTCTCGCCGGTGCTTGTACCCCATGATCATTTTCTTTCTGCGGTTGATGGCCCGACCAACGCGATTTTTTTTAAGGGAAAGCGGAGTGGGGAAAACCACAGGGAAGGGCAGGGGAGTCAAGGCTGGAGCTATGTTTTTGCTGGTCCGGGAGCCGGAGGTAGGCCGACTGCTGTAGCTATTTTGGGCGATGTGTGCGAACTGGCACGAGGGCGGCCCGGGCGACTGGCTGGTCCTCCCAGCCTTGTCGCACCCGGAACATTTTCCGTTCAATCCGAGGACCAGATTTGTGCCTGTTTCTATGTCCGTTTTGTGGTGAAAGATCAGGCCGGAATTGTGGGTGACATTGGTCAAACTTTCGGAGAGGCAGGGATCAATATTTCTGAAATTTGGCAGTTGAGTCATAGTCGAGATGAATTGCAAGTTTTGGGGCAAAGTTATCGTCTTGCTGAGAAGCCTCGAGAACTATTACCCTTTGTTATTACCCTTGAGAGAGCACCCATAGGACAATTAAAGAAAGCTCTGGAGATCATCGGCCAAAAAGACTATATTCTCGTTGATCCCGTTTGGTTTCCTATCTGGAGAGATTAGTGCCGATCCGATCAACCTCACCCAACTCCGTTCGTCGTCCCTCCGTCTGGCCTGGGGTCATCCTTTACTACTGGGATCTCCTACCGGTCAAAAACCGTGAGAGCATAGTGACACTGCATGAGGGCAACACACCTCTTCTGCGTTGCTCCAACTTGGAGCGCGTGATCAACCCGGATATTCGTCTCTACGTTAAGCTCGAAGGACTCAACCCGACTTGTTCCTTCAAGGACAGAGGGATGACTGTGGCCATCAGCAAGGCCGTGGAAGAGGGCAGCCGGGCAGTCCTCTGCGCCTCAACTGGGAACACGGCCGCCTCGGCTGCCGCCTATGCGGCCAGGGCTGGGCTTAAAGCATATGTCCTCATACCGCAGGGAAGCATCTCTTTGGGGAAGTTAAGCCAAGCCATGATCCACGGGGCGAGAGTTATCGAGGTGGAAGGAAACTTTGACACGGCCCTGCGCCTGGTCAAGGAGGCCACACGCCATTTTCCTATAACGTTGGTTAATTCGCTAAACCCTTACCGGTTAGAGGGGCAGAAAACGGCCGCCTTTGAGGTAAGCGATCATTTGGGAGAGGCGCCGAATTACCATTTCCTTCCGGTTGGAAATGCCGGAAACATCACCGCTTACTGGAAGGGATATAAACAATACCTGGAGATTGGTCGACTCACGTCTCTTCCCAAGATGATGGGGTTCCAAGCCGCCGGCGCTGCCCCGATTGTTCTCGGCAAGGTGGTGGAGCAGCCTGAAACCGTTGCCAGTGCTATTAGGATCGGGAACCCTGCCAGTTGGCAGGGGGCATTGGCCGCCCGTGATGAATCCAATGGCGTCATTGATACTGTAACCGACGAAGAGATCATTGCCGCCTATAAACTCCTGGCGAACACCGAAGGGGCTTTGGCCGAGCCGGCCTCTGCTGTTTCGGTAGCCGGAGTGATAAAAAAACAGCGGGAGCGGCTCTTCCGCAAAGGGGATACGGTGGTCTGTACGCTGACTGGTCACGGACTCAAGGATCCCGACGTAGCGATTCGTCACTCGGCTCAATCCATGCGCATCTCCCCTAATCTAGATTCCCTTGTGGCTATCTTTGAGAGGGAAGAAAAAAAATGAAATATGTCATTCTGCAAGGGGACGGGATGGCAGACTATCCCCTGGATACCCTGGGCGGAAAAACTCCGTTGGAGGTCGCTGCAACGCCGAATATGGACTGGCTCGCCTCTCATGGCATCTTCGGCCTTGCCCACACCATTCCCGAAGGTTTTCCGCCTGGAAGCGATGTGGGAAACATGAGCATCCTGGGCTATGACCCTACTCTCTACCACACTGGCCGCTCCCCCCTCGAGGCGGCAAGCATGGGAGTATCTCTGGGCCCCGAGGATATCGCCTTTCGCTGTAATCTCGTCACTCTAAGAAAAGAGGGAAGCCACTCCGTCATGGAAGATTTCACTGCCGGCCATATCTCGAGCGAAGAGGCGGCTGAGATCCTCCGCGACCTAAACCTTCATCTGGGGGGGAACGGAGTGGAGTTTTATCCTGGGGTGAGTTACCGCCATCTCATGGTTTGGCATGAGGGAAAAGAGACTATGAAGACCACCCCGCCCCACGATATCACCGATAAGAAGGTCGAGCCCCACCTGCCCGAGGGTGACGGAGGGGAGTTGCTCCGCCACTTGATGGAAGGCTCCGAAACACTTCTCGCCCAGCACCCAATCAACCGCAAACGAGAAGAGAGGAGAGAAAGAAAAGCAACCTCAATCTGGCTTTGGGGACAAGGAAAGGCACCGCGTATGCCTTCCCTCAAAGAAAGGTATGATATCAAGGGAGGCGTGATCTCAGCGGTAGATATCATTAACGGCCTTGGAGTCTATGCTGGGCTGGAACGGATCCGGGTTCCCGGCATTACTGGCTTCTTCGACACCAATTACAAGGGAAAAGCGGAGTATGGGTTGCGCGCATTGGAAGAAAAAGATCTCATCTTTATCCATGTCGAGGCTCCGGATGAGGCCGGCCATATGGGGGATGTAGAAAAGAAGATTAAAGCCATAGAGGACTTCGACGAAAAAGTTGTGGGGACCCTGCTCTCCGGCATGGATCGGTGGCGGGCTTGGAGACTCCTTCTCCTTCCTGATCACCCGACTTCGATTGCCTTAAAAACCCATGTCTCCGATCCAGTGCCCTTCGCTCTCTTCTCCTCGACTGAGAGAGAAGAACCCAAGGAACTCGGTTTTAACGAAAGCGCTGCCAAAAAAACCGGGGTCGTCGTAGAAAAGGCTTTTACCCTGATGGATGCGCTCATAGGAGGGAAAAAACCGTGGATCGAAACCTCGCATTAGAAGTCGTCCGTGTAACTGAGGCAGCCGCCTTATCCTGCGCCCGTCTTATGGGAAGGGGAGATGAAAAGGCGGCTGATCAGGCCGCAGTGGATGCGATGCGTCAGGCCTTTAACGGAGTTGCTATAGACGGCACCGTGGTCATAGGAGAAGGGGAGAGGGATGAGGCCCCGATGCTTTATATTGGGGAGAAAGTGGGTACCGGTGAAGGTCCTCAAGTCGATATCGCCCTCGATCCGTTAGAGGGAACGACCATCTGCGCCAACGGAGCCCCTAATGCCTTAGCGGTTATCGCCATAGCGGAGCGGGGCAAGTTTCTTCACTCCCCGGATACGTATATGGATAAAATTGCAGTGGGTCCAGCCGGGAAGGGAGTTGTCGATCTCGACAAAAGCCCTACAGAAAACCTTAAGGCACTCGCCAAGGCCAAGGGGCAGCGGGTGGAGGATTTAACGGTAATCATCCTCTATCGCCCCCGACATGAAGCCCTGATCCAGGAAGTCCGGCGGGCGGGGGCCCGCATCAAGCTGATAAGCGACGGCGACGTCTCAGCCGCCATCGCTACAACCAAACCTGAAACTGGAATTGATATCCTTATGGGGATCGGTGGTGCTCCAGAAGGAGTTCTGGCGGCGGCTGCGCTCCGCTGTGTGGGTGGCGATATGCAGGGACGCCTCAAGCCAAGAAATCAGCAGGAAGTCGAACGGGCCCAAGCTATGGGGATCCAGGATATCGCAAAGAAATATTCCATCGGAGAGCTGGCAGGGGGAGAAGTCATGTTTGCCGCGACTGGAGTAACCGATGGGGACTATCTCAGAGGAGTTCATTTCTTCTCCGGCGGAGCGACCACTCAGTCCGTGGTCATGCGCTCTAAATCCCGCACCGTCCGCTGCATCGATGCTACCCACTACTTTGAATTCAAACCCAAGTATTAACGATTCGTTCCGTCGGCTCCGATCGTGAAGAGAAAAAAAAAGAGAAGTCGGTTGGCTCTTTTTATCCTCTCTCTTTTATGCGTTTTTATGGTTTGGTCTTTGGTCTTTCTGGCCTGGCTTTTCTGGAGCGACATCCAAAGATTGGTCAAGTCAGGAGGGGGGAAAACCGTCTCCGAACAGACCGTCAAACCATCCAAGGAAAAGATTTTCGACGAGGATCGGAAAAAACTGGAGGAGATACTCAAAAAGCGAAAATAATAGCGCAGCCTGTTGCCATCGGTTTGACTGCCTTGAGCGTTCGCAGCCTTCCAACCCTTGTGGGGTTGCCTAAGAATGTCTGAAAGGAGAGGTCTCCATGAACAGGTCTCTTTTTAGGATTCCCGTTTTGAGTGTGGTGTTGCTGGGTCTTCAGATTCTCCTGGGGCAAAGTTTCGTTAGAGCCGCGGAAGAAAAGGCGGCATGGCAGGCTGAGTGGGAAAAGACCATCAAGGCTGCAGAGAAGGAAGGGCAGGTCGTCATCTATTCTACCGACGGACTCGATCTGGTTTTGAGGGAGGCTGTGCAAAGAAAATATCCTAAGATTAAAGTCACCACGGTCATCGGGAGAGGATTCGAGCTTGGACAACGCATCATGAGCGAGAGAAGGGGTGGGAAAAACATTCAAGACCTTTTTGTCATGGGTTCCACCACCCCCGTAAGGGTCCTGTACGGTGCCAAGACCTTGGATCCCATCCAGCCTGGGTTCATCTTACCCGAGGTTACAGACCAATCGAAATGGTGGCAGGGGAAACATCATTATGTGGATCCAGAGGGCCAATATGTATTTATGTTTGAGGGAACGGCGAGGAGTGGAGACATCACTTATAATACCAGTCTGGTCAACCCTGAAGAGATCAAATCTTATTGGGACCTACTCAATCCCAAATGGAAGGGGAAGATCGTCGCCTTGGATCCCCTGACTGCTGGCCCGGCTAGTAACAGCGAGCGTTTTTTCTACTATAATCCGGAGCTCGGTCCTGAGTTCGTCCGAAGGCTCTTCAGTGAGACGGACATGACAATAGTCCGGAATGATGATCAGCTCTTAGATTGGCTTGCTGTAGGGAAATTCGCCTTAGGTCTCTTTGCTAGAAACGTGGATACGGCTGAGAAACAAGGTCTTCCGGTGCGACAATTCCTTCCAGGCCATTTCAAAGAGGGAGCCTCTGTGGGTGCCTATAATGGCACGCTGAGCTTTTTCAATTCGGCTCCTCACCCCAACGCCGCCAAAGTGGTCATTAATTGGCTCTTGTCTCGTGAAGGGCAGAGCACGTGGCTAGATTATAATTTTAAGGCCCGATCTGACTATGATTCCACGAGAGAGGACATTCCAAAGGATAAGGTCAGCCCTAGGGGTCGGCGGGTACCGGGAGGTAAATATTTCATGACCGAAAAACCCGAATGGATGGACATGAAACCTATTTACGAGCTAATTAAAAGAGCACTAGCAGAAGGTAAGAAACAGTAAAGTCACCATTGGGAGTTGGTTTTGCCGTATTGTTTTGGAACTTTTGCAGTTTTTCAAAACCACCCTCTGCGCGATTCATTTCCCTCTCCCTTGATGGGCTTGATGGGAGAGGGTCAAGGGTGAGGGTGAGAGTCGGATGACCCCTCATCCTAGCCTTCTCCCGCAAGGGGAGAAGGAACAACTCGGACGCAATGCGAATCGGTTGAGTTAACGAACGTCCTCCCAATGGAACTTCGAGAAAGTTAATTTGGACAGGAGTGTAAAAACATCTCAAAGAGGAGAATTCGTCCATGCTTTCTGAGCAAGAAAATGAGCTCCTTACAAGGACAGGTCCTGGCACCCCCATGGGAGAGCTGATGAGGCGGTATTGGATACCTGCCCTATTATCTGAGGAGATTCCCGAGCCAGACTGCCCGCCCGTTCAAGTTAGGCTCTTAGGAGAAGCACTGGTGGCCTTCCGTGATAGCAAAGGAAGGATAGGGCTCTTCGATGAGCACTGCTCTCACCGAGGCACGTCTCTGTTTTACGGGCGTAACGAGGATTGTGGATTGAGGTGCATTTATCATGGTTGGAAGTATGATGTTGAAGGAAATGTCCTTGAAACACCCGCCGAGCCACCGGACAGCAACTTGAAACATAAGGTTCGCCACAAGGCCTATCCCTGTAGAGAAGCGGCCGGGATCGTTTTTACTTATATGGGGCCGAAGGAAAAGATGCCTCTGTTACCGGAGTATCCATGGACCAAGCTTCCTGCAGATCATACTTTTGTCATTAAATCTTTCCAGGAGTGTAACTATCTTCAAGGGCTGGAGGGAGATTGTGATTCGTCGCACATCTCCTATCTTCATAGCAGTAACCATGACCTCTACAAACAAGATCGGGTCCCTACGCTCATAGCTGAGGAAACAGACTTCGGGGTCAGGATGGTCGCTATCAGGAAGGGAGGTCCTGAAAACAACTACATCCGTATCACAAACTTTCTAATGCCCTTGACCGGACACGTATCAGCCAAGTCCAATCGAGTTCATTGCTGGGCTCCAATCGACGACACCCATAGTTGGAAATATAGCCTCTCCTTTGGCAGTGAAGGTAGACCGCTGAGTGAAGATGAGAAGCTGTCGTTGAAAAAAGAGGTCGGACCTGACTATAAGAAACTTCGCAATATCCATAACCATTACCTCCAGGATCGGCGGGGGCAAGAAAACAAGACTTATACAGGCATCGAAGGGTTTCTCGCCCAAGACTCGTGTGTCACTGAGAGTATGGGGGTCATATGTGATCGCACGAGAGAGCATTTGGGGAAAAGCGATACGACCGTTATCGCCATACGGAAATTCTTGCTCAAGGCCGTTCGGTCCCTCCAGGAGGGTCAAGAGCCGCCATGTCTTATTAGAGATCCAGAGAAGATCTTTCGGCGGCCTGTATCTACGGGGGCCATGCTACCTTCGGATGCATCATGGCGACAACTGTTAGGTCAGGTTAGTTAAGGTATGATAAGCACATTGAAACCTATTATCCGTGCTTCGACAAAGCCTGTCCTGAGCCAGCCGTTCTCCTTCGACAAAGCTCAGGACGAACGGCTAGAGTCGAAGGGCTCAGCACGAACGGTTGCTGAATATACTTTCGCATATTTACCCGGTCACCCTGAGCACTGTCGAAGGGTGGCCGAAGTGCTTCTCAACAGGCTCAAATCCTTTGGAGGACAGAGCATGAAGCACATCACCATAGGCCGACGATTGATGGCGAGATTCGGAATAGCTCTGATGATGGCGGCTAGCAGCGTCATCGCACCGTTAGTCGCATTAGCCAACCCCTACCTGGCCAAACCAGGGGAGGCGCCGGTAACAGTGCGGGCGGCCACCTGCGCGGTCTCTGGTGGTTTCATACACATGTATGCCGCCATTGATAATAATCTGTTCGACAAATACGGCATCAAGGTGAATCACATCTATATCCGGGGCAGCGGCATCTCGCTGACCGCTCTATCCTCCGATGAGATCCAGTTCCTTTACTGCGCTGCCGATGGCACGATTCCCGGCATGGCCACGGGGATTGACGTCAAACTGGTGGCGGCGCCGCTTGTAGGGCTTCCGTACGTGCTTCTGGCGCGCAAGGACATCAAGCGGCCGGAGGACTTAAAGGGCAAAAGCATCGGGGTAACACGACCTGGCGACTTAAGTTTCCGACTTTCTCGGGCAGTTCTCAAGAAGTTCAATCTGACGGAGGACGAGGTGAAGCTCCGTCCCATCGGGGGCAGCCAATCGGAGCGCTATAGCGCTATGGTCCAGGACATCATCCAGGCTATTATCATCACGCCGCCTCTGGACGTGCGTGGCAAAAGAGATGGCTTCAATCTAATCTACCACCTGAACGATCTGAACCTACCTTTCATTTACAGCTCTGTCCATACCAACTCCAAAACCTTAAAAGAGAAACCATGGCTGGTCCAAAAGTTTGTGGCGGGGATGGCGGAATCCATCCAGTTTGTAGAGAAGAATCCGGATAAGGCCAAGGCCTCCGTGGGAAAGGCCCTCAAGCTCAAGGATCCTGAGACGCTCCAATCATCGTATGATGCCTATGCCAAGTCACTGATCAACCGGCGGGTGATTGTGCCTGCAAACCAATTGGCAGAGGCCGTAGAGCTT
>JAHFAO010000038.1:18399-21427 GCA_023250515.1 Deltaproteobacteria bacterium
GTGGAGAAGATCTCTGAATTTATTGTTCAACACGGGTGTAATATTGAAGACAGTAAGATGGCAGTTTTTTGTGGTGAGTTCGCGCTAATACTTCTCATATCGGGCGATGGCAAAGATCTTCTAAAGATCGCCAATGCCTATCATGAGCTTGGGGCCCAGACAGGCCTGAATATCGGGGTTAAGGCGCCCTCCAGCAAGAAGCCGGTAGAATCTTCCCTGCCCTACAAGCTCACAGCCTCCTGCATGGACCATCCTGGCGTGGTTCATAAACTGAGTAGCGTCCTTAGCCGTCTTTCGATCAACATGGAATCGATGGAAACCAAAACTTATGCCGCACCAATCAGCGGAACCCCGATATTCCGTTTGGAGGCTTTAATTTCCGTTCCCACCCATCTCAACATCAACGCCCTGAGAGCTCGCTTTGCCGAAATCCAAAAAGAAGAAAATATCGATATTCAGCTCTCTTTGATGACAAATCATTCGACCGCCGCTTGAAGCTAAAAGTGAACCACGATTTTTTCTTCGACCGTGAACGTGAAACTCTATCTCATGCGCAAATCAAATCTATTCACCGTTCGCGCGTCACTGAAATGTTGTCTGTCGTCTTCAATCAAAATCCCTTCTACCAACGGAAGTTTTCTAAGGGTGGATGGCAAAAGGTCCCTAAGTTTGAAGACTGGGAGCAGTATCCCTTTACAACTAAGTCAGAGTTGATCGCCGATGCATCGGAGAATCCGCCTTACGGATCCAATCTGACCTATCCTCTGGAACAGTACGTTCGCCTCCACCAGACCAGCGGCACTACGGGGAAACCCTTGGTGGTCCTGGATACCGAACAAAGCTGGGAGGCGTGGAAGAGGTGCTGGGGTTATATCTTTAGGGCTGCGGGTCTGGTGCCGGGCGATCGGGTTTATGTTGCATTTTCCTTCGGTCTTTTCGTCGGCTTTTGGCCCCCAATTGAAGCGGGGCCGGAACTTGGCTATCGGGTGCTCCCTGGAGGAGGGCAAACCTCTTCACAGCGCTTAAGAGCTATCCTCGAACACCAGGCTACGGTTTTGTTGTGTACTCCAAGTTATGCCCTCCACCTCGCTGAGGTGGCGCGGGACCAGGGTATAGATTCTTCCACCAGCCCAATTCGGATTACCATACATGCCGGAGAACCTGGCGCTAGCATCCCTGCAACCAAGCGGAGAATCGAGGAGGCCTGGGGGGCCAAGTGCTTCGATCACATTGGGGCATCGGAGGTCGGCCCTTATGGTTTCGAATGCCACCTCCAGCCCGGCGGTGTTCATGTCAACGAGCTGGACTACATTTGCGAGGTTGTTGACCCGACAAGTCTCAAGCCAGTAGGGCCTGGTGATATGGGCGAGCTGGTCCTGACCAACCTCAATCGCTGGAGTTTTCCAGTGATTCGCTATCGGACCGGAGACTTAGTGAGACTCTCTGAACCGAAGCCGTGTGTTTGCGGGCGCACATTCCGCATGCTCATGGGAGGCATTTTGGCTCGCGTTGACGACATGATGATCGTTCGGGGAGTTAATGTCTATCCGAGTGCGATAGAGGCTGTCGTCAGAGAGTTCAAGGAAGTGGTGGAGTTTGAAGGGCAGGTCTTTACTCGAAAGGGAATGGACGAGATGTTGCTTAAGGTGGAATTGAAGGACGAGCCGGGGCTTGAGTCCCAGAAGCTGCAACAAAAGATTCAACAAGAGCTTCGCAGCCGACTTGGACTGCGCATTGAAATTGAGCTCGCGCTCCCAAGCTCACTGCCGCGTTACGAAATGAAGGCCAGGCGTTTCAAACGTCTCTCGCCAAAGTCAAACCTCTAACAGACTGGTGAACGGAAAATCATCAATGCATGACTCTACCGTTCGCCCTGAGCCCTTCGACATTCCAGCCGTTCGTCCTGAGCCTGTCGAAGGAAACGGCTGGCTTGCTCAGGACAGGCCTGTCGAAGGGTGAACCAGAAGTTTGTCAATAGTAATTCCTTACGCCTCGTAAGTTAGGTAGGCTTTGCGGTTGATTGCCTATCCAGCTCTTTGCCATTAAGCAAAACCTGCAGGGAGACAGGAGTCGGGTTTCTTAAGGTCTGGATAACATACCCTAGACTTAACCACTAAGATATATATATTATATACACGGACCTACGTTCCCAAATGTCGCGAGAAATAGGCGTCCCTAATTACGGCTCCCGACTGCCTTAAGCTTAATCGAGGTCATTTCAGATGGTGAATTCAACTCATTTAGCAGAGCGAAAGAAGAGGCGCAGGACCTTGGATGTTCAGGCGGGTTCTGGCAAGCAGCTTCTTCGTCTCCACGTCAATGGCGAGATCAAAGAGGTGGCGACCGAAACGAGCAAGACCTTATTGGAGACACTGCGGGAAGATCTGGGGCTTACAGGAACGAAACACGGCTGTGAGCTTGGAGAGTGCGGTACGTGCACGGTTTTGATAGGTGGGGAGCCGGTTCTTTCCTGCTTGGTGCTGAGTTTGGAATCAGAAGGCGCTGAGATTGTGACGGTTGAAGGGCTCATGCAGGAAGGCCGGCCCCATGTGCTTCAGAGGGCCTTTGCGGATATGGGCGCGACCCAATGCGGCTACTGCATTCCGGGTATCCTGCTGACTGCGAAGGCCTTGCTGGACAAGAACCCACACCCCAGCCGCAGCGAGATCCGAGAGGCGTTGTCGGGGAACCTGTGCCGCTGCACGGGTTACACGAAAATCCTGGAAGCGGTCGAGCTTGCCACCAGGAGGGAGGAAGCGCGATGAGGAAAAAAGGGTTTTCGGTAATCGGCAAGCCCCTGCCAAAAGTCGATGCCATGGCCAAGTGCGCAGGGGAGACCCTTTACGCTGACGATCTCAATCCGCCGCGCACGATATACGCCAAACTGCTTCGCAGTCCGCATCCCCACGCCAGGATTCGAAGTATCTATGCAGAGAAGGCCTTATCTATGGAGGGAGTTCACGCTGTCATTACGGGTAGGGATCTGCCGCAGAAATTTGGCATTATGCCCTCAACGGAGGATGAAGAG
>JAHFAO010000174.1 GCA_023250515.1 Deltaproteobacteria bacterium
GATGGTCTTTCTACCGACATGGAGCGCTCGCAACGACATCCTTCTCAAGGGCTTCAGCCATCGCTTGCGCTCGATCTACAAGGCTTTCGGCAAGATTGAGAATCCCGGTTATGTCTTTACAAACGATAAAGGAGAGCTTCTGCCAGGAGGACAGGAGATCATCGAATTGTTCCGCATGTTTCTCGGTATGCTCCATGAAGGCGGATTGAACAGAGATGAAATCAAGCAGGTCGCTTGCACTAACCCCGCACGGGTTATGGGCCTTGAGTGAATATACTCGAAAAAACGAAGAGGATCTGAACATCTTCAGAGAATGTTACGAAAGAGGAGTTGTCTATGGAGAAGAGTCGTTACAGCTATATGCCCATTATCAGGCGCCGACAATTAAAATGGCCAAACGACGCCAGGATTGCACTCTTGGTTTGCCCGAACATCGAGTACTTCCACATCGATAAGCCCATCCCCGGCGTCCCCAACACGCAATTACCTGACATCACAGGCTATGCACTTAGAGATTACGGGCCGCGGATCGGTGTTTTCCGCATGATGGATGTCCTGGACAAACACGGGATCAGGGCAAGCGTCATGCTCAACTCCGACGTATGCGAACGACACCCTACAATCGTTGAGGAGGGAAACAAACGTAACTGGGAGTGGCTCGGGCACGGGGTCACCAACAACATTCGAGTAAACCATTATCCCCCGGAACAGGAGCGCGGGATAATCCGGCAGGTCAAGGAGACCATCGCTGCCGCTGCTGGCAAGGCCCCGCGGGGCTGGCTTGGCCCTGGTGGGGGAGATGAAACTTTTAACACACCGGATCATCTTGCCGCTGAGGGATTCGATTATCTGTGCGACTGGGGCTGCGACGACCAACCCATCCCAATGCGTGTCCGCAGTGGGCGGATGATAACTATGCCTTACCAACAAGGCATCAACGATATCCGGGTATTGTTTCACGGCAACCATACGCCTGAAAGTTACCTGCGCATGGTGTGCGACCAATTTGATACCCTCTACGCAGAGGGGGCGGAAAATGGCAGGGTGATGACGATTCCCTTACATCCCTTCGTTATTGGGCTTCCGTTTCGAATTAAGTACCTGGATAAGGCGCTAGAGTATATCTGCTCTCATGAAGGCGTCTGGCGCGCCACCGGCTCGGAGGTTGCGGATTGGTACTACCAGCATTACTACGAGCAACCCGATTGATTTGTCTCGTAGCGGATATGGGTCTTTGCGGAGGATTTTGAATGAAAATCACCGATTGACCCAGGACTCTTATTCCGTTGAACAGTCTCTTTGGGAGCTTTCGTATTGCATTGCGACTCATCGAAAGCTCTTCTGGCCACCTCTAATTCGGAAGACCCTCGGCAGACTCCCAGAAGAAACAGTTGACCGAGTTGTCGCGAAACTCAACGCGATTATAAAGTAAACAGGCTAAGACAAGACCAAAGGCAGCAACTTTTATTTGACTTCCTCTATGTCATCCTGGTATGTGGCGCCTTTCTCGTCGCGGCTCTGCAGCTTCTCTTCGTTTGGTACGATGTCGGTGACAAGGTCTCGGATTAGGGGTCGTTTGGGGAGGGGTTCGACGGTGATGGTTCCAGGCTGCAAGCGCGCTGTACAAGTGTACTCAACCTCACCGTCCACAAGGGCCATACATGTCTTGCAGGCATTGGCGTTAATGCAACTGTAGCGGATGGCCAGACTGGAATCCAAGTAGGAGCGGATCCAACGGAGCGCATCAAGCACCGACATGCCCTCTTCGTAGGGCACTTCAAAAGTGTCATAGCGACCCTGTTCACCGGGAGATCCTCGCCGGACACGCAGAATTGTTGTCTCGTTTTTCTGCATCTCACTCATGCTCGTTTCACTTGCTGAGACTGAACGGGCGGAACCCAGCTCGATGTCAACTGGCCGTGCCTAAGCTCGAGCACCTGATTCCTGACGAAGGCGGGATCGCTTTCGGGAAAGTCCTCTCGCTGATGTGCGCCGCGACTTTCTGTCCTGGTGAGCGCAGCGGTAACCACCGCCTCGCCGGTCGTCAACATAGCACGAAGTTCAAACCAATCTTGCAGGTCTAGGTTGAAGGATCTTTCACTCGATATGGAGAGATTAGGAAAATCATATTTTTGCATTGTCTTGATACGCTCAAGCGCCGTAGTGAGCTTCTCGCCGGTCCGGAAAGGTCCTACCTTTTTCCACATAAGAGATTTAAGTTCCGACTGGAGGGCAATTGAAGAGACTCCGCTCTTCGCATCGCGCTTGCGCATGAGGCGCATCCGTTCAACCGACGGGGCTGCAAACGCAGCATTCCAGGCCTTAGGCGTCCGCCGCGCATGTTCAGCAGCAAAGTGTCCCGCGCGCTCACCGAAGACCAGGGCTTCCGTTATCGCATTACCAGATAGCCGATTCGCTCCGTTGGCCGCCCCTACAGCTTCGCCAGCGGCGTAAAGCGCCTTGACCCTGGTCTCCATCTGCCTGTTCACCCTTACGCCGCCCATGTGGTAGTGGGCCATTGGACCCACTTCGACCGGCATCTTGGTCAGATCGATGCCGTTAGCCGCTAAACGTTCGATGGCCGGCCCGAAGGCATTGCGTAAATCCTTTTCAGGGATATGACGGAAGTCCAAATAAACCCCACCGTGGGGCGAGCCCCTTCCCGCTTCGACCTCTTTTAAGATCGCGTACGAGGCCAGGTCTCGCGTCGCCGTGTATGTACCCGCATCGGTGCCGCCGTAGCGGTCGATGAATTCCTCAAAGTTTCCGCTCAGCAGCTTGCCGCCGAGCTTATAACGAAAAGGGTCCCACATAATCGGGTCCATACCGACCAGGCGTGGGGCAAGGTGTGCAATCGGGAAAAATTGGACGAATTCCATGTCGATCAACTCGGCTCCAGCCCAGAGCGCCAGTGCGTAAGCCTCGCCAGCCATGTTAGCGGAGGCGCTATTGTGCGCGTAGAGTTTCGTCAACCCGCCTGCAGCAAGAATCACGGCCTTGGCTTCAATAGTGACAACCTGGCCGTTTTTGACATCGATTCCAACGGCCCCCACAGCTTGACCGTCGTGGACGGTGACGTCGGTCACAGCTACATTGCTGAGCCGTTGGATCTCCTTTATGTTACTCACTTGTCGTCGCAACGTCGCTGCAACCGCCGGCCCAGTATTAAGAAAATCGACATAACAGCAGCGACGGCGGCTGTGCCCCGGAGCAGCCACTTGTTTGATGTGGCCATCTTCCCGCGCCCAGCGAGTCCCCCACTCTTCCATCTCAAGGATTCTCTTCGGTCCATCCTCGCATAGGAGCGCGGCTAGTTCTTCGTTGCATAGACCTCGACCCGCCTTAATCGTATCATCCAAATGGACCGTCCAGTGATCAGGCTCCTGATGGGCAATTGCAGCCGCAACCGTCATCTGGGCCATAATCGTAGCTCCACCCCGGCCAACAAGGCTCTTATCGAGAAGCAGGACCGAGACCCCGCTCCTTGCCGCTGAGATTGCCGCGTACATACCGGCACCTCCAGCCCCTGCTATCAGTACGTCAGTGGATAGATGTATCATACCGCTTCTTACTTTTCGTTACGTGTAAGAGCGTGAGGCGTCAGGCTACTCCCTTACGATTCACCACTAACGCCTTACGGATTTACAGGCCCTTGCCGATCGGCCCCTCGTAAGTACGGAGCCAATTGATGAAAGCGACGATTTGCTCGACCATGTACTCATGATAGCGCCTGCCCTTCTCCGGGGAGGCCTTGGCCGAAGGGGTAAAGGAGCCTGTGGGGGCAAAGGTCCGTTGCTCAGCACTGGTCCATGGGATATCGATGACCTCATGGGTCGCTGAGAAAAGATCCTCTTGAAACCAGGGCGACAAGGTCTCCGCGAATGCGACTTGGCCGGTGGTGAGCCGTTCCGCCCTGATCAGTTGCGGGAATTTGTACCAGCACTGCGCGATTTCCAGCTCCCCACAGTGATGTTCCGGAGCCTCTTTAATTTCATTGGCGATTTTTTTCCCCATCTTCATGGGGTCTATGATTGCAAAGAAGACTCCGGGCATCTCGAACTCTCTCAGGTTCTTAGTGGCGGACTGAAGCGCGGGTAGGTTAGCCGCCTTGTGCCCGTTAATGAAAAGGATCTTGCGGAATCCGTGTTTGGCAAGGCTCCGACCCATGTCCTGGATGACAGCCATCAGCGTCTCCGTCCTGAGCGAGATCGTCCCAGAAAACCCCATGTGATGGGAGGAGTCACCGAACCACAGGGGCGGAGCGCATAGAACCCCAGCGGCCTTTGCTGCATCCTCAGCTAGGGCGATGGCCACCCATGCATCCAGCCCGAGAGGCCCCGCAGGGCCATGTTGCTCTGTGCTTCCCACCGGACAAAGGATGATGTTGGACTCTTTGAGATAGATCTCTACATCTTCCCAGATAAGGTCTTGCAGCCAGACAGAAGGGAGGTTCATAGTCATGACTTAATCCTCCTAATAAGAAGATAACACAAGATTCAGATGAGACGCAGTCGGGCTACGCCTTTTCGCTGGGCTCCCCGCTGCGCTGCAACTCTTCCAAGGCCGCCCTGGCAGCCTCTTGCTCGGACTGTTTCTTGCTTCTACCCTCTCCCCGGCCCAGGACTTTCCCACCAACAGTAATCTCAGTTACGAAGCGCTTTTCATGATCCGGGCCGCTTTCCGACACTAATCTATAAGTCGGTGGGGCATGAAAGAGCATTTGGCTGATCTCTTGAAGGCGCGTCTTGTAATCCTGCAGTCCTAACTTTCCATCTTGGATCTCCGAAGTGAAGTGCCGCTCCACCACTCGACAAGCCCCCTCGTACCCTCCATCCCAATAGATCCCTCCGAGAAGGGCCTCAAAGGCCCCTGCGAGAATAGACTCTTTTTTCCTTCCACCGCTACGCTCCTCTCCCTTTCCCATGCGCAGCAATTCACCTAGATCCAGCTCGGTAGCCTTCTCTGCCAATGCCGCAGTGTTCACCAGGGAGGCACGCATCCTTGAGAGATCCCCCTCGCTCTTCTCGGGAAAACGCCGCATAAGGAGATCGCTAATGGCAAGATTTAAAACCGCATCGCCGAGGAACTCCAGAGTCTCATTATGCCCGTCCCCTTTTCCGCGGCCGAAGGAGACATGGGTGAGACAACGCAACAGAAGAGCGTCATCGGAAAATAAATACCCGATCTCTCTCTGCAAGCGAGCTAACTGTGGCTCTTTATCCACTACGTCCTGCAACGATCCTCGATTTTAGATTCTTACACTTCCGAATGTGAGAATTTATCTCTAACATTTTATGCTGCCGACCGTTGTGACAACAATTGTCATCAGCCCAAAATATCTTTTGCTGGACTTTCGCGCTTTCCTTGGCGTCCTTTGCGCCTTTGCGCGAGATCGTGTTTTTTCTCGCGCCAAGACGCCAAGATCGCAAAGAGCTTGCTGCGCCGAAATGTCATCAGCCCAAAATTTCAAATATCTTTGGCTAGATTTTGGATTTTAGATTGCTGCCGGAGAGAGAGCCGATCCAAAATGTTTTATCCATTGTTCTTCTCCTTAATCTAAAATCTAAAATCGGCAATCGAAAATCATTTGATCACCTTGTCCGCCCGCGCCAGCACGTTCGGCGGGATCGTCACGCCGATCTGCTTCGCCGCCTTCAGGTTGATGACCAGCTCGAACTTCATCGGCTGCTCCACCGGGAGATCGGCGGGCTTGGCACCTTTTAAGATTTTGTCCACGTAATATGCTACGCGCCGGTTTCTGTCCGCGAGGTCCGCCCCGTAGGACATGAGCCCGCCGGCATCTACAGCTACTCTGCTGGTGTACACCGACGGTAACCGGCTCTTTAACGCAAAGCCCACAATCTGTTTTTGGTTAGCATTCATTAGCGGGCCCTGGAGCACGTAGAGTCCATCCGGGCGCTCCTTGTTTAACGCAGCGAATACCCTCTCGAAACCGTCCGCATCTCGTACCTCCCAAGACCGAACGGTCAACCCCAGCGCACGCGCCGCGATTGGGAGAACCTCTTTCAGCTCGAGTACATTGCTCAAAACGGCCGGATTGTAGAGAACCGCGACACGGGCAACTTTGGGAACGGCTTCTTTGAGCAACTCCAGCCGCTTACCGCCTAGTTCTCCGGTAAGGAGAGTAACGCCGGTGACGTTGCCGCCGGGACGGGCAAGGCTTTCAACTAGGCCTGCCTCCACAGGATCGGACCCAAGGCCCACCATAACGATGGGAATCGTCTTGGTCGCATTCTTGGCCGCCCGGATCAGCCCGGCCCCTCCTGCTGCCACGATGACATCAACTTTGAGACGCACCAGCTCGGCCGCAAGCTCAGGGAACCGATCACGCTTCCACTCCGCATATCGGTACTCGATGGCGATGTTCTGTCCTTCTATGTAGCCAAGCTCGCGCAGAGCCAGCCGAATTGCATCGGCACGGGTGGACCCACTAGCTGGATCGAACTCCGATAGATATCCTATCCGAGGGACCTTCCCTGGCTGCTGCGCTTCAACTGGAAAGCTGAGAGCAAAGAGCAGAGCGGCTAGAGAAAGAGTGGTGATTCTATTCTTCATAAATTTCCCTCACCCTGACCCTCTCCCAGGGGGCGAGGGGACTTGAGAGGACCCACTTGAAAATCCGCATCCGGCATTCTTCTTCTCATACTATTGCCTGCCGCCTACTGCCTGTTGCCTACTTCACTTGATCACCTTCTCCGCTCTCGCCAGCACGTTCGGCGGAATCGTCAAGCCAATCTGCTTGGCGGCAATATCCTTGGGACCTCGCACGTCCAAGTATTGAAGCTGCACCCCAAATGCCCCCGCGGCAAGTTCCGTCTCTCTTAACGCTTGTGCGTTGCCTGGGTTGGTCGAATTCCCGAGGACGGCCACGCGCGAGAGCCTGGGAACGATCTCCTTAAGAAGCTCCAGTTGTTTTCCGCTTATCTCCGGATAATGGGTTGACAATCCAGTAATATTTCCGCCCGGGCGCGCCAAGCTATCGACTAGCCCAGTCGCGACTGGATCCGCAGTTGTCACTATGACAATGGGAATCGTCTTTGTCGAAGATATTTTAAATTTTGCTGGGTCTGTTGAAAAACCTCCGTTCACCCTTCGACGCGCTCAGGGCGAACGGAAAGGAGCTTGAAATCAT
>JAHFAO010000175.1 GCA_023250515.1 Deltaproteobacteria bacterium
CTATAACCGCCAGGTGATCGCTTCGTTTCTAAAACTTCCGGAACATAAGCTCCATTTCATCGAGAACGACGTCGGGGGAGGATTCGGGATACGGGGAGAGCTTTACCCCGAGGACTTCCTCATCCCCTTCGCCACGATGAAGCTCGGCCAGCCGGTTAAGTGGATCGAGGACCGCCGCGAGCATTTGATGGCCGCCAACCACTCGCGCGAGATAGGCTGCGAGCTAGAGATCGCGGCGCGGCGCGATGGCACCATCCTTGGACTGCGCGCAAAAGTCTACGGCGATATGGGAGCCTATGTCCGGACTCATGGCGGGCTTGTGCCCTGCTCTACGGCGGCATTGTTAACCGGTCCCTACCGCATTCCCAATTATCAGTGCACGATCCACTGCGTGATGACCAACAAGACCGGCATGGGAACATTCCGCGCCCCCGGGCGCTACGAGTCCTGTTTCTTTCGCGAGCGCATGCTCGACATGATGGCTAAGGATTTAAAGATCGATCCGGTCGAGCTAAGGCGAAAACATTTGCTCCGGCCCGAAGAGATGCCCTATGAGGTCGGCGTGACGCGTCCAGGCTCCAATCCAACCGTTCTGGATAGCGGGAACTATCCTAGCGCTCTGAACCGCGCGCTAAAGGAATTCGATTACGAAAAGTTAAAGCCTATTCAAGGCCGCTTTGAAAAAGGGAGGTATCACGGCATCGGTCTTGCTTATTTCGTCAAGAACACGGGCGGCCTGGAACCTTATGAAGGCGCGCGGGTCGTGCTTGGAGATGGACACAGCATCGCCGTATACCTGAGCATCTCTGTTCTGGGCCAGGGTCATGAGACCGCGATGTCTCAGATCTGCGCAGATGCCTTGGGCGTTCCGATGGACTGGGTTTCAGTATTTCACGGCAACACTGACCAGGCACCCTTTGGTTGGGGAACCTTCGCCAGCCGCGGCACTGTCATGTGCGGCAATGCGGTTCACCTCGCAGCGCAGCGCCTGAAACAAAAATTATTGACGGTCGCCGGTAAACATCTTAACAAAGATCCTGCATCGCTGGAGCTTAGGGAAGGAAAAATCTATCAGAGGGGAACCGAAGCGCCACCACTCGACTTGGATGATCTGGTATCGCTTGTGCGGGCTTCAGGGACGCACAACCAAGGCCAGCCGGAGCTAGAAGAGACCGCTTACTTTAACTCCAATAAAATGACTTACTCCTATGGTATTCATCTGGCGCATGTGGCAGTGGACCCAGAGACTGGCATGGTAGAAGTCATCAACTATCTGGTCGTCGAGGACGTTGGCCGGTGCATCAATCCGCTACTCGTTCATGGGCAAGCTGTCGGCGCTGCCGTGCAGGGAATCGGAGGGACGCTTCTGGAGCAACTGGTTTACGGCGACAACGGCCAACTTTTAACTACGACTTTTCGAGATTATCTCCTACCCTCCAGTACGGACGTGCCGGCTATAGAAAGCGTCGTTCTGGAGGAGGCCCCATCTCCGCTTAACCCACTCGGTGTCAAGGGCGCAGGTGAAGGGGGTATAGTGGGAACAGGAGCAGCGCTTGCCAATGCGGTTACCAATGCTCTGGCGCCTTTGGGTGTGGAGGTTAGGGAGCTACCACTTAGTCCGGACAAGGTTAGGCAATTGATCAGATCCCGCTCGGGGCAAAAGGCTGGCTGAAATGAACCTATCCTTGTGTGCGCCATTTCCCAGGTGCACTTCCAACCTTAATGCGAAAATATTTATGTGCGTTGAGAGACTCACAATTACCAATTGCGATTGTCACCCTGAGCCCTTCGATACCTCAGGATAAACTCCGCAAAGGGTTTTTGTGTGAGACCTGTCCTGAGCGCAGCCGAAGGATTCTTCGCCTTCGGCTCAGTATGACGCCAGAATGACACATGGCCAAGGAACTAATAGGAATCGGCAATTGCCGGTTACAGGACCCCGAGCCTCTGGCGGATGCTTTTAACGTAGCTAATGAACTTCGGATCATCACGATGAGCCGTCGTCCGCGGGCGTGGAAGGTCGATCTGTATCATTTCGGCGATCTTTCCGGGGCGGGGCGTCATGACGATCACGCGGTCACCCAGGAAGACCGCTTCGGGGATACTATGGGTGATAAAAAGGACCGTCTTTTTCGCCTCGCTCCAAATCCGAAGGAGCTCCAGGTTCATTTCGTCTCGCGTGATGGCGTCCAAGGCGCCAAATGGCTCATCCATCAGGAGAAGAGGCGGATCATGGATAAGAGCCCGGCTGATGGAGACCCTTTGCTGCATCCCGCCTGATAACTCGTTGGGGTATTTATCTTCAAAGCCCCTGAGGCCAGTAAGCTCCAGGAGTTCTAAAGCTTTTTTCCTATAATCCTCAACTTCCAGCTTCCTGGCCTCGATTTGGAGGAGGACATTATCGATCGTTTTTCGCCACGGTAGGAGGACCGGCGATTGGAAAACTATCCCTACGTTGGTCAAAGGGCCTCGGACTGCAGCTCCTGCCACATGAACCGATCCTGCAGTTGCCGCAAGTAATCCGGCGGTAAGCTTGAGCAGCGTCGTTTTACCACACCCACTTCGGCCCACAACCGTGATAAACTCGCCGCTGCCGACATTGAAAGATACCTCTTCCAGCGCGACCACCTCATCGGGGCCGGAATTGTAGACCTTCCGGACCTTCTGATACTCGATGAGGTTTGCCAAAGGACCCCTCTACATCCCTGGACTCTTTCTGATGAACTGATTAGTGTAGATGGCTTTATAGTCTACAGGAGAAGACAGACCAAAATACTTGTTGGCTATCTCTGCCGACTGCTTCATCATGGACTCTTTCATATAACCCAGTCCATACTGCCGAGTCTCGGCATCCTGGATATCATTGAGCCCTTCCTCCATCTCGGCCAAAGTAATCTCGCGGTCCGTTTGCGGATTGGCCTTCATGAAGATCTCAAGCGCCTCTTTGGGGTTTTTGATGGACCAGGCCCACGCGGCGAAAAGCGCGTCGAGGAATCTCTGCACTTGGTCGGGATTGCTCTTCATACGCTCCTCTTGAGTCTGTAACACGTGGCCGTAAGTGTTAATTCCCATGTCCTTAAAAAAGAGGTATTGGATCTTTTTTCCCTGGCGCTTACCGATGACCGCCATCCGAGGGATGCTCGAGCCCCGGGCACCCGCGATGAAGTCGATCTTGCGCTCAAGGAGGGCTGGGGTGCGCACCGCAGCGTCCATGGTCCTTATGATGACCTTGGTATGATCAAAACCAGAGGCGGCCGCTAACGCCGGGAGCAGGATATATCCGAAGTCAGCCGACGTGGTCCCGTAGCGCTTCCCCTCAAGGTCCTTGGGAGTTTTGATTCCTGATTCTTCCAGGAAGATGTAACCGCCTCCCTGGAAAACCATACCGACTCCGATGCCCCGGTTCTTGCCCCCCTTGGCCATCACCTGAATCGCTGTCAGGAGGTCGCCGTAGCCGTAATCCGTTTTTTTCGTGTCAACAAAAGTGGCCGGTTGGAGCGAGCCACGCCCTTCGAGGAGCTTGACCTCAAGCCCTTTCTCTTTAAAGAACCCCTTGTCCCGGGCGACATAGAAGGGCACGTGCTTTCCGCCGATGATCCAGTCGAGCTGGATCGATACCTCCTCTGCACTGAGGCCTTGAGGACCCAGGCAAAAGAGGCAGGCAGCTCCCACGAACCACCCGAGGACGCTCCTATGGACTCTCAGCTTCATGGTTTTTTCCTCCTTTCCCCTGCATAGTGGGAAAAAGCTTCATAGCTCCGTTGACTGAATGCCGCGGCGCCAGGGCACGAGTTTTCTTTCCAGGACGACGATGATCCAAAAAAGCCCCAGGGACATCACCGAGAGCGTGACAATGGCAGCAAAAATGAGCGGGGCATTCAGATTGTTGTTTCCAACGATGATCAGGTAGCCTAACCCCTGCTGACCGGAAACAAATTCAGCCACCACGGCGCCGATGACGGCAAGGGCAATGGAGGTTTTGAATCCGGCGAAGAGGTAGGGGACCGAGTTGGGAAGACGAATTTTCCTGAACTCCGTCCATCGACGCATCCCCATGGTTTTTGCCAGATCGAGCATCTCGCTCTCAATCTGGGAAAATCCAACGATTGAGTTGATCACCATAGGGAAAAATGAGACCAGGAAGGCGATGGTGACTTTGGACCAGAGGCTATCGATTCCCATCCAGATGAGAATCAAAGGGGCGACGGCGATCCGGGGGATGGAACCAATCACCACCAAGGAGGGGTAAACGGTGAGCCAGAGAAAACGGGAGTAGACGATGCCAAGACCCGACCCGACCCCGAAGAGAACGCCGGCGAGAAATCCAAGAATGGTCTCATAGAAGGTCGGAAGGGATTGTGAAATGAGAAGGCTGCCCTTTTGCCCGAACTCCTCAAAGATCGCCGAGGGGGTTGGCAGGAGGTAACTGGGCACGCCGAGCAATGGGACCAACAGTTGCCAGAGAACGATCAGGCAAAAGAAAAAAATGATCGACCACTTAGCGTCTCCGAAATATTTGCTTGTGGCCACGCCTTCTTTCATTTCCACCTCCAGGGCGATGAAAACTTCTGTCTGATTATCCGATATGACGCCGCATGTCAAACATCTCGCCTCTTCTCTAGTCAGGAGGCTGGTTGCAGAGATCAATGAGGGCCAGGGTGTAGGACTGAGTCATCTTATACAGGTTGTCTAACCCAAGCACTTCTCCCTTTGCCCCATCGTACATGCTATACGCTCCAGATGGCGTGATTCCGCCGGCACCATAGGTGACCCCTGGGATGCCGTACTGAAAGATAGGGGAGCAATCGCTACTTACGGAATAACGGGCTGGCTCAGGATAGATCACCGCCTGTTTAAACACCTCCCTGTGGCTCCTTTCCACAGCTTGCACCACTGATGATGACTTAGGCACTTCGTACCCGTCGCTCACCAAGTAGAATTTGAGCTCCCATTCGAGCTCCGGGTCCTTGGCAGCCTGCTCCTTCAATACTGCCTCCAGCTCCTGGTAGACTGTCATCGGCTTGGTTCCGGGAATGGTAGTAATGTGAATATAGAGGTGACAAAGGGGAGCAGGGCAAATGCTAGGTTTGAATGGGTAGCCGCCTTCAATAGCGCCTACGCCGATGAGGGGAAGCATGAAGGGATGGGGATGCTTCTTCTGATATGTCTCCTCCCATTTGCGAATGACCGGTAGCAGAGCTTCCATCTTGGAAATGGGATCGACTCCGGTCGCTTTACTGAACGTATGTGAAGGAATGCCTTTAATAGTAATCCGAGCAAAGATGTATCCTGTGTTGCCCAACTGCAGGCGCATCCCGGTTGGCTCCCCGTCCAAGCACACATCTGCGGCCACACCGTGATGGACCATGTACCGCGCCCCCGAGCCACCTCCTCGATAAGCCTTGCCTGTATATTTATCTACTGGGGCCTTTTCAATTTCTCCGATCACAGCTCCTATAATGATATCGCCTTTGAGGCGCGTTCTGGATTCGATGATGGCGCGTACAGCCCCGGCGTAGATGGAGAGGGCATTCTTCATGTTAGAGATGCCTAGACCATACACCCACCCACCTTCCTCAACGTAGTTGGGGGAGTAACCCGGACCCGGGACCGTGTCATCAGGCGTCGTAGAGGTGTCGAAATGCCCACATAAGAGCGCCGTTTTGCCGCCACCGGTACCTCGGTAGCGTGCGATGACGTTGGGTCGTTCGGCCTCAACCTCCTGGAACTCCACCTCTAAGCCCAACTCGCGGAGTCTCCCGGCGTAATATTGCGCGATGGCGGCCTCCTGGCCCGTCGGCGAGGGGATATTGACGAGGTCCCTCGTCATTTCGGTAATGTACGAACGATCAATTGCATCCAAGACAGTTGCGCCCATATTGACTTGCCCCTCTGTATACTATCGTCTACGCTGACCAGAAAGCAGATAGCGGTATCGCATAACGATTTGAACGACTGGAACGATTTGACCCGGCCTTGTTCTGGCTACTGCCAACTGCTCACTGCCTACTATCTAATACCAGCGGGCATGTCAACGGAAAGAAGGCTGTCTACATCGCCCGACTTTTGATTCTGATGTGACTATGATATTTCACCTTCAAAGGCCAGTTTTCGGGTTTCGAGTTTCGGGTTAACTTGGGACTCCCAACTCGAAACTCACAACTGAGACATCCCAATGGCTAACCAGATAAAGTCTCCATTTCCACTCAGACTCATTCAATTTCGGGCCGGATATAACCTCCCCGTTCATGTAGCCATAGAGATAGGGCATTTCGCCCGACGCGGGCTTCAAGTGGAGGTATCATATACTCCGGGCTCTCAATATCTTATAGAAACGCTTAAAACCGGTCAGTTTCAAATCGGCCACGCTGCTGCCGACGACGTGGTAGCCGAGGTGGAGAACCAGAAAGGAACGAGTGGAGAGGGTTCGGATCTCTTCCTCTTCATGGGGCTCCATGGCGGTCTTCTGAACCTGGTGGGCTCGCCAGAAATCAGGGACGTGAAGTCGCTTCGCGGAAAGGCACTTGCTGTGGACGCTAGAACAAGCGGCTTTGTGTTCGTTCTAGAAAAGATGCTCTTGTCGAAGGGCTTTGGCCCAAAAGATTACAACCTCGTCGAGGTGGGGGGCTGGGAAAGCCGATACCACGCGTTACTGGAAGGAGGGTTTTCCGCGACTCTCCTGACCCCTCCCTATGTAGGAGATGCGCTAGAGGCCGGTTGCCACCTGCTGGCTCGAGGAGATGAGATCATGCCTGTTTATCAGGCTACCTGCGGGGTGGCAAGGCGAACATGGGCACACGAAAACGCTGACCTCTTAGCGAGCTACATCCGGGCTTACATTGAAGCTACCAAGTGGTGTTTTGATCCGCAGAATCGTAAGGGTGGCCTTGAGCTTCTCGCCAAGCATAACGGAATCAAGGGATATTCGGCGGAAAAGACTTTAGATGCGCTTTTGGATCCCAAGCACGGCCTTTACCCGAAGGCTGAGCTTAACCTTCCAGGCATAGCTGCCGCACTCGAATTGCGGGCCGAGATGGGTTATCTTTCTCGTCCGGTTCCCCGTCCGGAGAAGTACGTGGATCTCTCCTACCATCGGAGGGCCGTGGGTTCCGATTGAGGATTAGGGCTCGG
>JAHFAO010000039.1 GCA_023250515.1 Deltaproteobacteria bacterium
AAATCATTCGTCACTATTTTGCCGTTCCCATAAACCCTTTATTTGAAAAACAAGGACTTATGTCCCGCCAACAAGCCAAAAATGCCTAAAAATAATTTTCGAGCGTGGAAGTTCGGTTAGGCGGAAGGGGTAGAAGGCGCATCCAGAATGAAGATAAGGAGGTTAAAATGGAAAGTCAAAACCTCATGAGATCCATCGGTTCGACCGTAAGCTCACCGTCGAACGCGTTCATTCTAATCATCCTTTTTCTGAGCCTATCGCTGGTCACCTCACTAGAGGCTCAGCCTTCCAAGAGCTTCTTTGAGGGGAAAACCATGACGCTCATTGCCGGCTCTTCAGCAGGAGGCGGGACAGATCTAACTGCAAGGCTCATCGCGCGGCATCTAGAAAGATATATCCCAGGAAATCCCAGGATCATCGTGCAGAACATGCCAGGCGCGGCCGGAATGATTGCTGTGAATCACCTCTACAATCTAGTCAAGCCGGACGGCCTGACCATGAGCACCATGAACGCCGGAAGCATTTTTGGGGTTGCCACAGGCAATCCCTCGCTCAAATTTGATTTGCAGAAGTTTATCTGGGTGGGTCAAGCCCTGGATGAAGCCCAGACGGTCTATGTAAGGTCAGCAACTCCCTACACCAGCTTTGAGGCAATCAGAAAAGCCAACAAGGAGGGCAAGCGCCCCAAGATGGGAGCCCAAGGAAGGGACCACAACAGCAATTTTGTCGTGAGGGTCACCGAACAGATTCTAGGCTTGGACATTCACGTCATAGTCGGTTATCCCGGCACGCCGCAGATCTTGCTCGATATCGAGCGGGGTGCTCTCGATGGTCGAGCGCAGGGAACGGGCTCTCTCTTGGCTACCAGACGGGAGTGGGTGAACAGTGGTTATGTGAAGCTTTTAGCTACCTCCAAACAAACCCGGGACCCGCGCTTACCCAACGTGCCTACCATCGAAGAGCTAGCCCCTCCAGGAAACGAGAGTTTGGTGAGTGGATTATATGCGGCCCAGAATATCGCGCGCTCCATCGTCCTACCTCCTGGGGTTCCAGCAGAGCGGGTCAAAGTTCTCCGCGACGCCTTTGCGGTGATGACCAAAGACCCAGAGTTTTTAAAAGAAGCGGAGAAGCTGGGATTGGAGGTCAGCTTGACCCGCGGGGAGGAGATGAACCGGGACATTGAAAACACGCTTAGAGACAAAAAGCTAATGGATCTGTATCGAAAGATTATTAAAGATGACTGATTAAGGGGCAAAGGCAAAGTTCAAATTGAAAAATGCAAAAACTGTGACTCGCGCAAAGGCGCAAAGGTCGCCAAGGAAAGACGACCTCATCTTTGCGGTCTTGGCGTCTTGGCGCGATCCAAATTTTCACTTTTAAAAATTTTAATTCTGCATTTTGCGATTTTCATTTTGCATTGCTGATCCTTTGAACTCCCTCACACTCCTCATCGATTTCGGCAGCACCTTCACTAAAATCACTGCGGTGGACCTTTCCACATCAGAGGTGGTCGGGAGAAGCCAGGCTCCTTCAACCGTGCTCACCGATGTGCGCGAGGGTCTCGTTGAGGCTCTGATCACGTTGCACGAACGGCATGCCTTGTTTGAGCGCCAACCCGCTGGTCTGGATGTCCTGGAGGGTAAAGTGGTTTTCGCCTCGAGCAGCGCCGCCGGCGGTCTGAGAATGGTAGTCATCGGCCTTGTGCCCAGCCTGACGGTCGAGGCCGCGAATCTGGCAGCCCTCGGGGCGGGGGCCAAAGTAGTCGGATCACTGGCCTTCAAGCTCGAAGAGAAGGCGATTCAAGAGATCGCAAGTCTACGCCCCGACATGGTCCTTCTCACCGGCGGGACAAACGGAGGGGACTCTAGGACCATCCTCCATAATGCTCGCTTGCTGGCACGCTTTCCCCTTTCCGTTCCCATTGTCGTAGCAGGAAATCGAGTGGTAGCCGGAGAGGTTTGTGAGATCTTAAGAGGCAGCGGTAAAGAAGTTCGCTGTGCCGAGAATGTCATGCCTCAGTCGGGAAAGCTCGCGGTGGAATCCGCGCGGGAAGAGATCCGTAAGTTGTTCATGGAGCGAATCACACACGCGAAGGGGCTTGATAGGATCAAGGAGGTGGTCCCGGTGATTCTACCCACGCCCATGGCGGTACTCATGGCTGTCGTCCTGGGCGCTGAAGGGGTCGAGACAGGGAAAGGTTGGGGAGAGATGCTCGTGGTTGATGTGGGTGGAGCGACGACGGATGTTCATTCCATTGGCTACGGGCAGCCCTCCGGTCCGAACACCATTGTTCAAGGCCTGCCTGAGCCCTTTGCCAAAAGGACCGTAGAGGGGGATCTAGGGATCCGCTATAACGCTGCTACCCTGGTCGGTCGGGTGGGCTTGGACAATCTCGAGACGGAGTTTCGCACTGCCTTCCCTGAATTTGCGGTTTCTCGTGAGGAACTCACGCGTTATTTAGAGGAGATCAGCCAAGAGACCTCCCGCGTCCCGCGAGAAAAATGGCACTATGCGGCGGATGCCCTACTAGCCCGTGTGGCCGTGGACCTTGCTGTGGAGCGGCACGTGGGAAGACGGGAAAGGGTCTTTACCCGGGAGGGTGAGGCGTGGGTGCACTACGGTAAAGACTTGCGCGAGACGCCCACGCTGATCGGAACGGGCGGGGTGTTTGTTTATAATCCCTATGCCTCCCATATCCTTTTCCCAGGCGCCAGGGGAAATGCCGATTTGCAGATCCTGCGACCGAGGAACCCGAAGGCCTTTATAGACTCGTCCTATCTCCTTTACGCTGTCGGGCTTCTCTCGGAGAGCCACCCGGCTGTGGCCGCGCGGATTTTTCAGGCGCACATGAGGCCAGTAGGCCTCCGACAATCCGGTGGTTGAGAATGCCGGGCGTAGCCGCGCTGCGCTACGACTCGAGCATAGTCCAGCACCGGGCTTGACTTTTTGCCTCTGCGGGATGATAAGAGCATTCCGGCGGCATTGAGTTCTGAACCCTGCGTTTCCGAACCACTCCTCGAGGCGGATGAACACGAGGAGGAGAGATCTAAGATGAGGAATCTCTTCGCTTTCGTTGTGGGATGGTTTTTCTTTTCCCTCATGGGCGGGACCTCGGCAGCCGAAAAGATCCGAGTTGCCTTCGTCTCTCCAAGCCCCTCGTTATCGGCTCCCTGGATCGCAAAGGAAACTGGTATCTTCGCCAAGCACGGCCTCGAAGCTGAGGTCATTCTCCTGACCGGAAGCCCGAGACTGGTCCAATCGCTCATTGCCGGCGATGTGGATTACGCTCTCGTGGGAGCGACCGCGACGATGCGGGCTCGCATGCGGGGAGGGGATGTGGTGATTCTTGCCACGGCGACGAATGTTTCCAGCCAAAAGATCCTCGTAAGCCGGAAATCCGGGATTCGTCAGCTTGAGGACTTAAAAGGTAGAGTCATCGGCGTCTCTCAATACGGCTCGGAGGCCGACGCCTTTGCCCGAATTGTCGTCAGCAAAGCAGGCCTCAGGCCCGATAAAGACGTCACCATCCTCCAGTTAGGAGGGCATCCGCAAGTGGCCGCAGCTCTGGTGGCTGGAAAGATCGAGGCCGGGATTCTCGGAGGATTGGCCTTCCTCACAGCACAACAATCCGGAGCGATCGTGCTTACGAGCGCCGTCGAGCTCAAGACTGTCTCCCTTGGTCCAGCCCTCGTTACTACCGGCGTCACCGTGCAACGCAACCGCGATTCCGTGATGAGGTTCACGCGCGCCTTCGTGGAAGCCATCCATTACTTCAAGACGAACCGCGAAGGGACGATCTCAATTTTGCGAAGGTATATGGGCGGAATCAGCGCCGAGCAGGCCCGCTTTCTCTATGACGAAAACGTGGAACTTTTCGACGAGCTGCCCGTGCCTACGGAAAAAGGCCTCCAGGCAGTGCTGGATCGCGAGAGCGATCCAAAAGCCAAAAGTTTCAAGCCAGCGGACTTCGTGGACCTGAGTTTCCTAAAGGAAATAGATCGAGGTGGGCTGATAGATAAATTCTACCGGAAGTAAACCCCGTACCACCGACTTACCTCCGTGGGTGTAGGCGTTCCCTTCGGGGAAGTTCAGAACACATCCCCACACTCACGAGTGGAGCGTTCTGTGGTACGGGGTAAATTTGAAAGGAGGACCTTTGACCATGGCCAGGATTCGACACATCGCGATTCTCGCGAAAGATACCACCAAGCTATCGGACTTTTATAAAACGTCCTTTGGCCTCAAGGAGGTCGCACGCAGCGGCGAAAAACAGGAGGCAATCTACCTCTCCGACGGCTACATCAACGTAGCCATTCTGCCCGCTCGGGGCCGACCTGAGGGGATCTACCACTTTGGTTTCGAGGTGGAAAATCTCGAAGAGGGGATGCGGGCGGCGATCGAGGCGGGAGCCTCCAAGGGGTCGACCTCCCTTCCTAAGGATGGCCGGTTTGCCGAGGCCTTTGTGCGCGACCCTGTAGGCACAAGGGTGGACTTGTCCCAACAGGGATGGAAGGTTTAGCCCAAGGACAGGCCCAACTCTTAGCCATAAGGGAGACCCGTATGGCCGGCAAGAAATATCTAATCGGTTTGTGGCTCGTATATGGGTGGATCGCTTTCGGGTCCGCGAGCCTTGCTGCGCCTCAATTCGAAAGCGTTACGATTGGCTACTCGTCGTTCTCGGGGGCCTATGGGCCGGTGTGGATCGCGGTCGAAGAGCGCTTGGGAAGAAAACACGGTCTGGATCTGAAGGCCGTGTATGCGGGCAGGGTACGGCCACAGCAGTTGCTGGTCAGCGGAGAGGTTCCTTTTGTCGTTGCCACTGGAACTGGGGCTCTAACCTCGCACGCCGTCGGAGTCAAGGATCAGGTTATCATTTTGACCTTCCTCAATAAGGTCGGGTCATCGATCTTCTCCAAGACCGAGATCAAAACCCCGGAGGAGTTAAAGGGCAAGACCATCGCGACAGGCCGGCCGGGCGCGTTTGCCGACACAATGGTGAGGTATGTTCTCAGGGGGAAATTGGGTCTCATGCCTGATCGAGATGTTAAGCTGCTGCCCATGGGTGAGGCCGTTCTGACTCTGCCGGCCCTGGAGCGGGGCGTCGTCGACGCGGCGTCCCTTTCCATGCCCTATACGTCGATCGCAAGGAAAATGGGCTTCAGGGAGTTGGTGGACTATGACAGGATTGGGATCGTGTATCCTTACAACACGGTAACGACGCTTCGACAAACCGTCAGCAGAAATCCTGAGCTGGTGGAGAAGGTCTTGAAGGCTATGATCGAGGGGACCTCTGCATTCAAGAGCAACCGAGAGAAGAGTTTGGCCGTCATGAGGAAATACATGAGAGGTGCAAGCGACGATGTCTTGGAAGAAACCTATCAATACACGAGCGCTGTTTTGGAAGAGGTGCCGACTCCTTCATTGCAAGTGATCAAAACCGCCTTGGAAATCATCTCGCTCCAATACCCCCAAGCAAAACAGACCGACCCGAACCTGCTTATCGATCCATCGTTTGTGAGACGGATCGACCAGAGCGGATTCATTGGAGCGCTTTATAGGAAATAAAATTTCCTTCTTTTTCTCCCCTAGCACTGCCATCTCCTTGAACTTCGCTTCTTTGCAGCAACTTCTTTCCCATTTACTCGTCCCCCTACTAGGGTATAATTTGTTATTTAGACAGCTAGATTTTGCCGGGCTTGTCCGATGGGAAAAGAAAAGCGGCGGGTGCAGACGGGAAAATGGGTTCCCAGTAGGGAGCCATTGGATTCAAAAGGGGGTAAGAATCAATGAGTGAGGAAATCAAGCTGGGGAATTTGGCCGTGTCGGATCAAAATGGCAATTCGAGTGAGCTATTGCTCACGAATCTTCGAGTTTACCAGCGCCAGGAGAGCAAGATTTTTGGGAAGCAGGAAACGGTCATCCCATACCAAGCGATTACGACTGTTCGAATAGGGTGGCAACGGCTCTGGTGGGTTCTGGCACTGGGGATCATCGGACTGGTTGTCTCGATAGCCACATATATTTACCACATCGATGCCGCTGTGCAGTATAGTTCCTTGGTTATTGGGATCGGGATGTTATTGCTGTTCTGGTTCTACAAACCGAGTGAAGTTCTAATCATGGCCCCAACTGCAAGCATCGGAGGGACACCAAAGAATCATGACGATGTTCGAAAGTTTTGTGATCTCCTTCTTTCGGTAATGGAAGGGCGTGCAGAAGGAAGTAAGATCGAAGAGCAGACAGCAGCAAACAAGAAAGAGGCATCAGAAACCGAGTGGCGATTGTAAATCTATCTTTTGTAGTTTTATGGCAGATACGCCTTCAAGGCTGGCGTGCCCTGTCACAGGGGAGAAATGAATCTCCCATTCATCATGGCCAATCCAGGGGTATAGCAAAACTGGAAATGATTGTGGCGGTGTAGAAAGAGAACAAAAACACCAAACAACATAGTAAGAGTTTAATTAACGTCTTCAGGCTCTTCCAGGCTCTTATCTTCATATCAGACCTTACTCCAAGACATCAGACTCACCAGACGCAACATGGCTCCTTGCCAGCTGATGGCTTGGGAGCCAAAAAATTTATCGCTGGTCCGATTTAATAATTTTCGCCACTTGAGATCAATTGTACCTTAGTCCAATATGGCTTGCGTTAGGAAAGGGAGATCCCGGGGTGTGGGAGAGAACTGGTGTTGGATGAACCGTTCCGTGGTCTTATTTCGGTCGCTCAATCGGCTTCATTCTTAGTGGAATCCCTTCTTTTGTTAGTTCCGCCTCGTACATAGCCCGAATCTCTGGCGGCTCGTCTTCGTGCTCAAGCATGTGCCCGCCTTCATGCTCGCTTACGGTTGCCAGCCAGGGCATGCCGACACCTCGCAAACCCCTGCGAAGGGCAAGGTGTCGGGCTGCTTCGCGGCTCGTCGTAAAGTGGTGATGGTACCATCCCTCGGGTGGTACGAGGAGACTTCCCTTCCGCCAATCGACGCGAACAAAATCCCCTCCGGGTGGCCACATCAGGCTATATCCTTTCCCGCTCAGGACAATGACTTGGGCTCCCGCGTGGTGGCGATGGGCTTTCTTGTATGTGCCGGATTCGATCGCCATGATGTGTCCAACCATAGAGTTGCCTGAGAGGTGGATACCCAGTCGACTAAAGCCGATGCCTCGCTCCGGGTGATAGTCGAGCTGGACTGCGTAGACGTCGGGGATGAAGTTGACGGAAGTGTCCTCGAGTTCGCTGGGCTTGAACTCGCTGCTGAAAAAGTCTTTCTGGCCGGCAAAACGGTTGGTGAACTCGAAGGGCATGTTGAAGATGAAATCGGCTGACTTGAAGACGTTGAACATTAAGGGGATATTGTTGACGGCGACGAAGCGCACAGGCTCCGTAGCCGAACCGTTGAAGTGCTGATGCCTGGTGTTGAGGGGCGGAGAAAAGAGGCTCCCAGCCTGCCACTCCAGTGTAACCGCCTGGTTACTGCTATCACTCCAGAACTGGGTTGCCCCACGTCCTTCAAGAATCAGGATTTGTTCCTCGTATAAGTGACGAATGGGACGGAGGCTCTTCCCCGGGGGAATTTCCGCTGCTAAGGCACCTACGAATCCCTGGGATCCCTCCAAGTGACAGTAGGCTGCGGGGCCTCCCAGGCGCTCCCAATAGGTGAGGGGTACCGTGCGCAAATCTTCGACCCCGTAGCCGGCGATCACCGCCAGTCCCTCGGCATTGCACCATTCTAAAAACGGAGATTTCCTAAGAGCTTTTCTTTTTTCCACGCTGTCCATGGCTTGCTCCTTATGATCGCGGGATTTAAAACCCAAGATCTCAATGGTGCGCCCGCCGAGAATCGAACTCGGACTTAGGGTTCCGGAGACCCTCGTGATATCCTTTTCACTACGGGCGCTGCGGTTTTTCTATCACTCGACTATGGAGGAGTCAACGTAAGTGAGATGCTTGGCAACTTCTGCGGCACTATGTTACCTAAAGAAAGGTGAGGATTCGAGCACCGGCAAAGGTGAATCTCTCCCTTCGCGTCTTGGGCAAGAGGAGCGACGGCTACCATCTCCTTGATACGGTGATGGTTCCTGTTGGCCTCTATGATGAGATTGAGATAACCAAGCTCAAGTTGGGAAAGGTGGGCTTATCAGTCACATGCGATCATCCTCTGGTTCCATCCGGAAAGAGGAACCTCGCCTACCAAGCCGCATCCCTTCTGTTGGGAGAGAAGGGGATTCATGATCCCGTTCGCATCCATATCCGGAAGAGGATTCCCGTCGGGGGAGGTTTGGGCGGAGGCAGCAGCGATGCTGCGGCTACATTGAAGGGCATCGATCGGCTCTTCCGTCTCGGATGTAAGCGCCGGGAAATCCTTTCCTTGGCTGCTTCGTTGGGTGCCGACATCCCCTTCTTTGTCTATGGCCGTCCGGCCAGGGCCCATGGGATAGGAAACTTATTGAGGCACATTCCTTCTTTTCCTCGGCTCTGGATGGTTATCCTATACCCAGGGTTTCCAGTTTCTACCCGCTGGGTGTATCAGAATCTCGCCTTTAAGTTGACAAAAAGTATTGAAAATACTAGCATTAACGTTCCCCTGAAAGGTCCTGAAGAGCTAAAGCGTTTTCTGGTTAATGACCTAGAAAAAGTAACCATTCGCCGCTATCCCCGAATAGCTTTCCTGAAAGAAAGGTTGATTCAGGAGGGCGCTGCAGGGGCTCTTATGTCGGGGAGCGGCTCATCGGTCTTTGGAATTTTTCTCGCAAGGCAAAGAGCTAGGGAGGCTTTTCGCCGCTTGCGTAAGGAGGAGGGGGTCCAGGCGTATCTAGTACGCTCGTTGAGCTAAAGCAAAAGCCCGTCCGACAAGCCGCAACGTGACCTGACGGACTTGGCGCAAAGGAGGTCCCTATGGAAGTTACAGAAGTTAGGGTCTTTCCTGTAGATGAAGAGAAGCTCAGGGCTTATGTGACGATTACATTCGATCATTGTTTTGTTATCAGAGATCTCAAACTTATTCACGGTGCGACCGGACTTTTTGTATCCATGCCTAGCAAGAAACGGAAGGACGGTACCTATAAAGACATCGCCCATCCCATCAATAATGAGACCCGCAGGATGATAGAGGAGAAGATCATTGCGGAATATCAGAAAGTGCTTGCTGGAGGCGGGAGTCAGAGGGCGCTAGGGGGGCAATGAGGGTTTTCCCTCAGTGGTCGCCTGCCTGCGCCGCAGCGCGGCAGACAGGGGTGAGCTTCCTTTAAGGAAGTTCGGGGTTGGGCGGTCGCCAAGCGGTAAGGCCCCGGACTTTGGATCCGGTATCGAAGGTTCGAATCCTTCCCGCCCAGCCAGATTTTATTTCTCTGGTCTCTTCAAAATGTCCAAGTCAAGGATTGGCCCGTTGGGGGTTGTTCTTTTTCAGAGAGTTGTTGATAAGGTATGAGTCAGATGCAGGATGAGGTGAAGATATTTGCCGGGAATTCGAATTTGCCCTTGGCCCGGGAGATCAGCCAGTTTCTCGAGGTCCCTCTTGGAAAGGCGACCGTGGAAACCTTTAGCGACGGGGAGAGCAAGATCGAGGTCAAGGAGAATGTCCGTGGGGGCGATGTCTTTGTGATTCAGTCCACTTGCGCTCCTGGAAACGACAATCTCATGGAGCTGCTCCTTATGTTAGATGCCTTCAAGCGGGCCTCGGCAAAAAGAATTACCGCGGTCATTCCTTATTACGGTTATGCCCGGCAGGACCGGAAGGTGGTTCCTCGTGTTCCTATCAGTGCGAAATTGGTTGCGGACCTGATAACGACCGCAGGGGCTTCGCGCATTCTCACGATGGATCTCCACTCGGGTCAGATCCAGGGTTTTTTCAATATCCCCGTAGATAACCTCTACGCCACGCCGGTGCTGCTCGAATATCTTAAGCGGCAATTAGACCGCAAAGAAGTCACGATAGTCTCCCCCGATGCCGGTGGGGTGGAGAGGGCAAGGGACTTTGCTACCCGACTCGATGCTTCCTTAGCGATTATCGATAAGCGGAGGGTCGGGCCCAACGTCGTGGCAGAGATGAATATCATTGGTGAGGTCAAGGGCCAGATAGCGGTCCTGTTGGATGACATAGTGGACACTGCGGGGACCTTAACCATGGCCGCTGAGGCTTTGGAGAAGGAGGGGGCAAAGAGAATCTTTAGCTGTTGCACGCACGCGGTCCTTTCGGGTCCGGCGATTCAAATGATCAATGATTCCCCAATGGAGGAGCTCATCGTGACCGACACCATTCCCCTTGGGCCCGAAGCAGAGGGGTGGAAAAAGATAAAGGTTCTCTCCGTAGCCCATCTGATCGGGGAGGCGATTCGACGCACCCATCAGGAGCAATCCATCAGTTCCCTGTTTGTCTGAGATCGGAATTTATTATGTTCCCCCTCACGCTGCCCTCTCCCCCTTTTGAGGCTTTTGAGGGGAGAGGATAAAGGTGAGGGGGTTAGGAGGTGAGTTTCGTTGGAAACCATTGAACTTCAAATTGAGCCGCGTGAGCGCGGGAGTAAGGGGAAGGCAAAACAGCTCCGCCGTGAGGGAAGGCTTCCGGGTGTTTTTTACGGCCCAAAGGTCGAGTCGGTTCCTTTGGAGGTCAATAAAAAGGAGTTCTTGAGTCGCGTTGCCGACCTGGAGGGGTCCCATCTGATTCGCATCAAGTCAGCATCTCCACTGCTGGCAGACAAAGTTGCCTTGGTCAAAGAGATGCAGTTTCATCCCGTAACCGGGGAAGTTCTCCATGCGGATTTTTACGAGGTTGACCTTACCGCAAGGATCCGGGTTAAGGTTCCGCTTCATTTTGTCGGCAAGGCGGAAGGCGTGGTTCGAGGGGGCATTCTGCAACCGATCGTGCGCGAGATCGAGGTGGAATGTTTGCCGATGAATATCCCGGAGTATTTCAATGTGGAAGTCTCTTCTTTGGATATCGGCCATTCCCTTCACATAACGGACCTATCGATGCCGGAGGGGGTAGTTGCCATTTATGAAACCAGTTTGACCCTTGTGACTGTGGTGCCCCCAACTGTTGAGGAGGCCCCGGCTGTGGAGGCCGTTCCGGCTGTTGCTGAAGCAGCGGAGGCGCCTGCGGCGGCCCCTGAAGAGAAGGAAAAAGAGGAGAGTTCAGAGTCTTAATCTACCCCTCCGTTGGCGCCTTTCAGAGATTCCCAGGTGAAGGTTGTTCTGGGTCTGGGTAATCCAGGCAGGAAATATGAACGGACCAGACACAACTTGGGTTTCTTGGTTGTGGATCTGGTCGCCTCGGAAAACCGGATCGTGGTTACCAAGAGAAAGTATCAGTCTCTGATTGGAGACTTGCAGACCGACGGGGAGAAGGTCCTGCTGGTCAAACCCCAGACCTACGTGAACCGAAGCGGCGGCGCTGTGAGAAGTCTGCTCCGTTATCTTCCGGTGGCAGTCAAAGATCTCGTGGTCATCCACGATGATCTCGACTTGCCATTTGGCCGTATCCGCATCCGTCAAAAGGGCGGTCCAGGGGGACACCGAGGGGTGCTTTCTATATTGGAGGCCTTAGGAGAGGAAGTTTTTTTCCGAGTCCGCGTGGGGATCGGGCGTCCCCCAGTGGATGTCGATCCTACGGACTACGTGTTAGAGCCTTTTTCCCCGCAGGAAATTGCCCACCTAGATCCAGTTCTTTCTAAGGCGGCGGATGCAGTCAAATGCCTTCTGGAAGAAGGGTCTCAGCGGGCGATGGAGAAGTTTAATCGAGCAGATTAAGGGAAGAGAATAAACCATGATGATCTCTGCGCTGGTTGGTTTTTTGGGGCTTCTCTTTGTGGCCTATCTTTCTGCGAGGGTTGTTGCAAAGGAGGCCGGCAATGCCACCATGCAGGAGCTTTCCGGTTATATTTCCGAAGGTGCCATGGCTTTCCTCTCTCGGGAGTATCGAGCCATTGGAATCTTTGCTGTTGCTGTGACACTCCTACTTGGCCTCGGGATTGGCTGGGCCATCGCCCTGGCTTACATTATTGGTGCGCTTTGTTCTCTGGCGGCTGGCTTCGTCGGCATGCAAATTGCCACTCGGGCTAACGTTCGCACCGCTCAAGCTGCGACTAAAGGTTTTAATGAGGCTATGGATGTGGCCTTCCCGGGGGGAGCGGTCATGGGAATGTCCGTGGTGAGTATCGGACTATTTGCGCTTTCCATTCTCTACCGGCTCTTCGGTGGAGGAGTCGAAACCGGAGAAAGCCTCCGCTACGCCGTGAGCGTTCTGGCTGGGTTTAGCATGGGGGCCAGCTCGGTGGCGCTCTTTGCCCGCGTGGGGGGAGGGATCTTCACGAAGGCCGCTGATGTGGGCGCGGACTTAGTGGGGAAAGTTGAGGTTGGGATCCCTGAGGATGATCCACGCAATCCTGCAGTGATTGCTGACCTGGTAGGTGACAATGTGGGGGATGTGGCTGGCATGGGGGCGGATCTCTTTGAGTCCTACGTCGGGGCCATCGTTTCAGGCATGATCCTCGCGGCTGAGACTTTGCCTGCGACGAAGCAACTTCAGGGCGTCACGCTGGTCTTGCTCCTGGCCTCTGTGGGTGTCCTGGCGTCCATGGTTGGGACCTTTTTTGTGCGCACCGGAGCCACGAGGGACCCCCAAGGGGCGTTGCGCAATGGCACGATTGTAAGCGCGGTAGTTGCTGTAGCCGGCTCGTTCATTCTCTTTGCCACCTGGTATGGAGAGGTCCTACCTTTCTACGCTTTTCTTTCTGGAGTAGTTGTGGGGATGGCCATAGGGTTTGTGGCTGAACATTACACTTCAGGAAGGCGAGTGGAGATGCTAGCCCACTCGTGTAGTTCCGGGGCCGCAACCAACATCATTCAGGGAATCGGCCTGAGTTGCCGCAGCACGGTATTGCCTCTCGTGCTCATTTCGCTCGCGACCATTCTCTCGTTCCAGTGTGCGGGTTTTTTCGGTATCGCCCTTTCTGCCATCGGCATGCTTTCCATCGCCGGGATCACCGTGGCGGTGGATGCCTACGGTCCCATATCCGACAACGCTGGGGGCATTGCTGAGATGGCCCACATGGAAAGGCACGTGCGCCAGATCACCGACTCGCTAGACGCGGCAGGTAACACTACGGCTGCTATCGCCAAAGGCTTTGCCATCGGCTCAGCCGCGCTTACCGCGTTGGCGCTGTTTACTGCCTATATCCCCGCAGTCGAGTTGGAAAAAATTGACATTATGGATGCCAATGTTATTGCCGGGCTCTTTATCGGTGGAATTGTGCCTTTCCTCTTTGCTGGGGAGGCGATGCGGGCAGTGGGCCGGGCCGCGTTCCGGGTGGTTGAGGAAGTCCGTCGCCAGTTTAAAGAGATCCCCGGGCTTATGGAGGGGAAAGCTAGGGCAGAGTATGCCCGATGCGTGGATATCACCACAGCCGGGGCGCTGAAAGAGATGATTGCTCCCGGTATTATGGCAGTGGCGATTCCTATCGTGGTTGGTATTGTTCTGGGGAGCGCCGCCCTGGGAGGGATGCTGGCTGGAGCCCTTGTCTCGGGTGTGCCTTTAGCTTTGCAGTTCGCCAATGCCGGTGGTGCTTGGGATAACGCCAAGAAGTATATTGAGGCGGGAAATCTGGGTGGGAAGGGGTCGGAGGCACACAAAGCGGCGGTGGTGGGAGATACTGTGGGCGATCCTTTCAAGGACACTGCAGCCCCAGCCATGAACATCCTGCTCAAGTTGATGACAGTGGTCTCATTGGTCTTTGCCCCTCTTATTGTTTCTGGTCACAAGCTCTTATGGCTCTACCTCCCCCATCAATGGCCTTTTTAGGTCTGGGCGTAATTGTAAAGTAAAAGTTCTTGTGATAAGCATCATTTACGTAAATGTAAGGAGATAAAAGCACCGTGACACCTTATGAGACCCTTTTTATCGTCCACCCCGATCAGGGGGCTAGGGTGAAAGAGTTTATCGAGGGGTTTAAGAAGATCATCGAAGGATTGAATGGAACGGTATCCCATGTGGATGAGTGGGGAGTGAGGGATCTTGCTTATCGTATCCAGAAACAGTCAAAGGGCTACTACGTCCTCCTTCAGTATCGCTCCTCTGCCCACGCAGTGGAGGAACTGGAACGAAATATGAAGATCAGTGACAGTGTGCTCCGTTACCTTACGGTGCGCTTGGATGAAGAGACGGCAACCCCGCGACCCACCCAGAAAGATCTCTCGGAGGAGGCCAGGAAAAGTTCCAAGGAGGATTTGGCAAAGGCGGACCCAGTCGCTGGGAAATTAACGTCTGATGGGGGAGTACAATAAGGTTATCCTCCTGGGAAACCTGACTCGAGATCCTGATCTCCGTTACACCCCTGCAGGATTGGCAGTTTGTGAGTTTCCTTTGGCGGTGCATCATAAATATCGGGTACATGAAGAGATTAAAGAGGATGTTTGTTACATTGACGTTGTGGTCTTCGGCAGGATGGGGGAGCGTAGCAAGGAGCATCTCCATAAAGGGTCTCGTGTCCTAGTGGATGGTCGGCTGACGCAGAGACGCTGGGAGACTCCTGAGGGACAAAAAAGGAGCAAATACGAGGTGGTTGCCAATACGGTTCAGTTTATGGACGGAGGCACCCCGGCTCCCGGACAGGAGGAAGATCTCCCACTCTAAAAGAGTGAGGTAGGAATCAAATATGCCGCGAAGAGCCCCAGCCCCGAACCGCGAACGGACGGAGGAAGAGAGAGGTCCAGGCCGCCGCCGGTTCATGGTCCGCCGTAGGGTGTGTCGGTTTTGTGCGGATAAAGTGCTTCAAATCGACTATAAGGACATGAAGACCTTAACCCAGTTTGTCACCGAAAGAGGAAAGATTACCCCGAGTCGTATTACAGGCAATTGTGCGGGCCACCAGCGGCTGCTTACGATTGCGATTAAGAGGGCACGCAATGTTGCTCTCCTCCCCTTCACGACAGCCAGGAACTGAGCTGGCCTTACCCCATTACAGGTCTCTATGAGTCGGATGGAAGTCTTTAGGAGTTTTCTTCTCGCCTTGGCGTCCACGATGCTACTCGTTCTATCCGGTGTGGCCGTACCCCTAGTAGGCATCTTATTGATACCCCTTGTCCCCCAGCCTGCCTTAGCGTTTGGCCTGAAGTACGGCAAAGGTAACGGCATGGGTCTTCTTCTCCTGGCAACCCTGCTCCTTTTTTTAATCGGTGGTAAAGAGCTGGCCCTAGGCTATTCCCTTCTGGCCCTGATAGTGATTCCACTCTTTTTTTCTTTCGGGCGGAAATGGTCGATAGAGTCAGTTGTCGTGGGTACCGCCGCGGGGATGCTCGCGGCCGTGTCCGGAGTCCTGTTATATTTCTTTGGTTCTCTGTTCCAACTCCAGCAGGTGATCCGCGGCGCCCTAAAAGAAAATCTGGAAATCTCGCTAAAGATGTACGAGAAGATCGGTTTTTCCGGAGAGAGCGTGGAGATCCTGAAGGAACGTGCTCCCCACATGATCGAGGTGATCCTTCAAATCATGCCAGCTTTGGCCTTCGCAGGCTTGGTAACAGTGATACTCTTGAACCTTTTCTTTCTTTATCGCCGTTTTCCCGATTACCGATCTCTATTCTTGTCTAGCGGTGATCTCAAGGAATGGAAATCCCCTGAGCCTCTCATCTGGTGTTTTATCCTCTCAGGGTTTTCTTTTTTCCTGCCCGGGTGGGGGGTGCTTAAAATCTTGGCCTTAAACCTTTTTCTTGTGATCGCGGTCTTTTACTTCTTTCAGGGCCTATCTATAGTGGCCTACTATTTTCATTACAAGAAGGTTCCATTTTTCTTGCGCAGTCTGGCATACGCTCTCATTGTCTTTGAGCAGATCTTTACGCTTTTTGTGGTGGGGCTCGGCCTCTTTGATCTGTGGGGGGATTTTCGCCGGCTAAAGAAAAAGAATCTGAATCCGGGCCGGGTCTCTTAGGAGACTATAGCTCGTTACTCGTATAATCGTTAATCGAGTTAACGAATAACCAATAACGAGTAACGAGCAGGAAGAAGACGTTCCTTGTAAATCAGGAGAGGGAGGAAAAGATGGAAGTGGTTTTAAAAGAGGATATCCCAAACCTGGGCAAAATGGGGGACGTGGTGCGCGTCCGGGACGGTTTTGCGCGCAACTACCTCTTGCCGCGCGGCTTAGTCGTCATAGCGAATAAGAAAAACCTAAAGGGCTTCGAGCACCAGAAGCGGGTCATTGCGGAACAAAGAGAACGTGTCGTGAAACAGGCACAAAACCTGGGAGAGAAATTGGCGGCGATCTCCCTCATCATGCCGGTAAAGACCGGAGAGGAGGGGAAGCTTTTCGGCTCCGTGACCAACATCGATATCGAGAAGGCGCTGAGGGCAAAAGGCTTCGAGGTGGAGCGCAGGAAGATTCATCTGGAGGGGCCGATCAAGAGTCTCGGAGAATTTGCAGTGCCCATCCGTCTGACCGCGGACGTCACCGCAACGGTGAAGGTCTCCGTGGTGTCTGAGGAAGGCGATGTCTAAGAATATTTGAGGCGGATTTGACAGCCCGATTCAGGGAGTATCTGCGATGAAACAAAAGACGTGGCTCCTTCCACTGATAGCTGTCCTTACAGGGAGTTTATTCTTCACTCCCGCGTGGGCTCAGAGCTATCAGCCGAGCCGGCCGATCGAGATCGTGGTCCATAGCGCGCCCGGTGGGGGCTCCGATGTTTTTGCTCGCGCCATCATCGAGATGGTGGAGAAGGAAAAGCTCCTTCCTCAGCCCATGCGGGTCGTGAACAAAACCGCGGGAGCCAGCTTACAGGCGATGGCCTATCTGGTGGAGAAAAAGGGAGACGACCACACGATCGGCATCTTCACCAATACCTGGGTGGCTACTCCCCTGACGAGTAGAGACGCCAAATATACGGTCAGGGATTTAACCCCCATTGTCCGTTTGGTCTTAGAACCCACCATTGCCGTAGTCAAGGCAGACTCTCCCTACAAGAGCATGAACGACTTCGTCGAGGCGGCGAAGAAGAGCCCGGGCAGCCTGAAGCAGGCGGGAGGCTCAGTGACTGCCATTGAGAGCCTGACAGGCCTTTTGCTCCAGAGCGCCACCGGAGCCAAATGGACTTTTATCTCCACGCCCGCAGTCAAAGATAGAGTCTCGAACCTTTTAGCTGGGAATGTGCAGATCATCATCCCGCAGCCGCAAGATGTGAACGAGCATATCATCGCCGGAAGAGTGCGGCCTATTGCTGCTCTCACCGAAAAGCGCCTCACCGTTTTGCCTAATGTCCCCACGATCAAGGAGCAGGGAATTAACATTCCGATTATCGCCAATGCGCGGGGTGTCCTCGCTCCTCCGGGCGTCTCTAAGGAGATCGTTGGATACTGGGAGGATTTCTTTGCCCGCTTGACCAAGACTCCAAGTTGGAAGCAGTACGTGGAGGAGAACCAGGTCGAGGACGTCTTCCTCAAGAGCGGGGATCTTGCTCCGTTCCTGGAAGAACAGACCCAATTGATGCGTTCGGTCCTTCGACAGGCGGGCGTGAAGGTCGAGCGCTAGCGGCGCTTCTGGCTCTGAAATGACTTCTGATTGAGCGGTCTTACAACAGGGTTTTTCGACGCCCCATCTTTAAATTGCCCTAAAGGGTCATAGGAGCCCCCGCGTGAGGATCTCCTTTTTCCCGATGAAGGGCCCTGGGGATTCCGCTCCGGTGAGTCGTGGTAGCCCATGTTTAACATTGGCTTGTGTAACCCCTTGATAATTTGGAACTTATTTTTCCGTGTAGCTCGTTCTCCGGGCCGTCCTCGCTTCCCATCAGAAAAGCGCCTTCGGGAATGAGGATTATTTCAGGAATAAATATTTTTTTTGTTAGGGGCATGATAGAGAGAGGTTTGGGATTCTTCGGTTCGCTCTGGAAGGTCACGCCGTCAGACTGGACTTGAAGATCGGTCCATCACTCGGATGATCGCGTGGATCGAATCAGCCGGTCGGATCAAGACAGGGGTGCGCACCTCGCCCCAGTATGAGCGAGGTGTGCCCAAGGGCACTACTTGGAGCCCCCAACGCCGGCACATGCGAGCCACGGATGCAGTCGAAATGCTGCACGCCTGAGTGAATCCACGAACTCGGATCTCAATCCAGGCCTGGGACAGGAGTCCCCAGAAGACCCGATGCTGAGCATCCCGATAAGCTGGAATTACACAGATACGGCCCACGTCTACGACCTGCCCAGGTGGCCCGATCTCCAGATCAAAGGCTTCTTCCGTGGGCAGAGGCTGGCCGGGAGCGGGCAGTACTAACCGGCCCGTCGCAACCAGCACCTCGCCGTCCCACGCCCCGAACTGGACTGCCCGGTCATCATAGGCGTCGCGCTCCAGCCCGTCAGGAAAGGCTTCGGGCTTGGCCCAGCCCTGGTCGATCACGATGCGGTAGCGCAGGCGGTAGACCACTTCAAGTTCTGCCAACGACTGCGCCACCCCAAAACGAATGGGCGCAGCCCTTGCGACGACCTGAGCGGCTAGGGCATCTGCCCGAGCCACCGCTGAGAACACCTCATAGTTCTCGCGACCGACCATGATACCTCCTAACGATCGGTGATGACCGCATTAGCACCCACGAGAAAAAACGCCTTCACCGGATCAATTTGGGTCCGTCTGCCTTGACCGCTTGCCTGGATGCGTTCTTGTAACCCACGACGCCCCAACCGCAGCAACCGCTCGTTCAGCGTGAAGGAATTGGCGCTCTGCTGAACTAGCTCCGCCACTGCTGAAGTGATGCCTTCATCGGGTGCCTGGACGTTGAGCACGTTGTGGTAGCGCACTGAGAAGGTAGCGATCGGCTGACCGCTGGCGAACGACTCTGGGTTATTGAAATCGGCACCCGGCGTTTCCTTAAAGTAGATGGTCAGAGTCCCGGGAGCGGAAGTGACGATGATATTGGCCAATTCATGGCGGGCGTCCAACGTGGTTGTTGCCGCGAAGGTGAATCGAGCCGTCGCCTCCGTTCGAGTCGTCGGATCTGAAAACAGCGCATCGTCCGCAAGGCCAAAGATGTGGGTCAGATAGCCATAGTGGCTGACGACTGGTCCCTCCTGGTCACTTCGCGCAAGCAACTCAAACGAGTTCTCTCCCCCAGAAGGGAGGCCGACGACCGCGCTCCCTTGAGTAGATGCTGTTGATGGGCTGACGAAAACCGACCCGACCAGCGTCGAGGCGAGCACAACGAAACTGAGGTAACGGGTCAGAGAGAAAAGTGTTCGTATCATAGCTTGTCCTCCTTGCGTGGCACCTTGCCAATTTGCGGGCTACTTGTCAAATCGCGCGGCCGACTCGCACGACAAGTTGCAAGCGACGGTTAAGCTGCCGAGCACTTAACGCCACCGGTTCGGGTGGACTGACTGTCAGATCGTGAACTTTAGAAGGCTGCTGTCAAGAGGATATCCCAAACCTGGGCAAAATGGGGGACGTGGTGCGCGTCCGGGACGGTTTTGCGCGCAACTACCTCTTGCCGCGCGGCTTAGTCGTCATAGCGAATAAGAAAAACCTAAAGGGCTTCGAGCACCAGAAGCGGGTCATTGCGGAACAAAGAGAACGTGTCGTGAAACAGGCACAAAACCTGGGAGAGAAATTGGCGGCGATCTCCCTCATCATGCCGGTAAAGACCGGAGAGGAGGGGAAGCTTTTCGGCTCCGTGACCAACATCGATATCGAGAAGGCGCTGAGGGCAAAAGGCTTCGAGGTGGAGCGCAGGAAGATTCATCTGGAGGGGCCGATCAAGAGTCTCGGAGAATTTGCAGTGCCCATCCGTCTGACCGCGGACGTCACCGCAACGGTGAAGGTCTCCGTGGTGTCTGAGGAAGGCGATGTCTAAGAATATTTGAGGCGGATTTGACAGCCCGATTCAGGGAGTATCTGCGATGAAACAAAAGACGTGGCTCCTTCCACTGATAGCTGTCCTTACAGGGAGTTTATTCTTCACTCCCGCGTGGGCTCAGAGCTATCAGCCGAGCCGGCCGATCGAGATCGTGGTCCATAGCGCGCCCGGTGGGGGCTCCGATGTTTTTGCTCGCGCCATCATCGAGATGGTGGAGAAGGAAAAGCTCCTTCCTCAGCCCATGCGGGTCGTGAACAAAACCGCGGGAGCCAGCTTACAGGCGATGGCCTATCTGGTGGAGAAAAAGGGAGACGACCACACGATCGGCATCTTCACCAATACCTGGGTGGCTACTCCCCTGACGAGTAGAGACGCCAAATATACGGTCAGGGATTTAACCCCCATTGTCCGTTTGGTCTTAGAACCCACCATTGCCGTAGTCAAGGCAGACTCTCCCTACAAGAGCATGAACGACTTCGTCGAGGCGGCGAAGAAGAGCCCGGGCAGCCTGAAGCAGGCGGGAGGCTCAGTGACTGCCATTGAGAGCCTGACAGGCCTTTTGCTCCAGAGCGCCACCGGAGCCAAATGGACTTTTATCTCCACGCCCGCAGTCAAAGATAGAGTCTCGAACCTTTTAGCTGGGAATGTGCAGATCATCATCCCGCAGCCGCAAGATGTGAACGAGCATATCATCGCCGGAAGAGTGCGGCCTATTGCTGCTCTCACCGAAAAGCGCCTCACCGTTTTGCCTAATGTCCCCACGATCAAGGAGCAGGGAATTAACATTCCGATTATCGCCAATGCGCGGGGTGTCCTCGCTCCTCCGGGCGTCTCTAAGGAGATCGTTGGATACTGGGAGGATTTCTTTGCCCGCTTGACCAAGACTCCAAGTTGGAAGCAGTACGTGGAGGAGAACCAGGTCGAGGACGTCTTCCTCAAGAGCGGGGATCTTGCTCCGTTCCTGGAAGAACAGACCCAATTGATGCGTTCGGTCCTTCGACAGGCGGGCGTGAAGGTCGAGCGCTAGCGGCGCTTCTGGCTCTGAAATGACTTCTGATTGAGCGGTCTTACAACAGGGTTTTTCGACGCCCCATCTTTAAATTGCCCTAAAGGGTCATTGTCATCCTAAAGCCATAATCCGCGTATCGGAAAGAGGGGTTCAGCGAGCTTCTGGCGGCGCAGCGGCTGAATTTGATCCGGTGGCGCCAGGAGCCCCCGCGTGAGGATCTCCTTTTTCCCGATGAAGGGCCCTGGGGATTCCGCTCCGGTGAGTCGTGGT
>JAHFAO010000176.1 GCA_023250515.1 Deltaproteobacteria bacterium
GATCGTGGTGGTCGTGGTGGTGCTGGTTGCTGTAGTGCCGGGTGTGGTGCTCGGTGTGGTGGTTCTCATTAAAGTAATGGGGGTGCCATTCCTCAGGCCGGTGACAACGGCTTTGGCATCGGTTCCGAGAAAGGAGTTGAAGTCAGAGCTTATTTTATCGACGGCTTTGGGTTCTCCTTGAGTCGTTGTTAGTGTGTCCATACGGGAGGCCTCGGTAGTGAGGGTTGAAGTTGTCTGAGTCTGCGCCTGGCTTAGCTCCAAACCCATGGGTACGGCCAAAAGAGCCAGAATAGACAAAGCTAAGGCAATCTTTGCTTTCATGATCATTCTCCTTTGATTAGCTCGTTACGCCCGGTTAAGGACCTTGTTCCTCTTTAATACTCACCCTGTTGGCGCCTCATGCGCTGAAGCTCCTGACGTTGGCGCTCAAGCTCGGCCTGATTCCTTTGAATCTGCTGGTCCTGCTGTTGGCTGCGGTTCTCCTGACCTTGGAGCTGGTCACCTACGAGAGCCCCTGCGCCTAACCCAAGAGCACCGCCAATGAGCGCCCCTGCGGCTGGACGGCCAACTGCGGCACCAACGAGGCCTCCTGCCGCAGCCCCTCCAAGTGTTCCTATCCCTGCTCCCTTTTCTCTTGTTGTTAGCGGTCCACCAGCGCAACCCGCACCGATGAGGGCCACCGCGATGATGAGCAGTAAGATTCTATTGAAAAATGTTACGTGCCTATTCATATTCCCTCCTTTTTCGACAGTATTTAAAAATCATTCAGTGCCAGCTTTCAGAAATCGGCTCTGATGTGGACAAAAGATCCCCAAGCATAGTGGCAACGAGTTTGTTAGCCTCTTTCTCATCCTCGCCAAGGACAAAAGCCTCTTCCTTCAACACCCCCATAAGATCTTTTAAAGCGGTCTCTAATGTTTCCTTTCTCTCCATGATCATCCTCCTTGTTTCTTAGTAATTTTGGATGCTTCCTTGCTATGGGGTCCTTTCTCTTTGTGCCGTCCACGGTTCTCTTTGGAGGCCTTCGTCGGATGCCGGCCACCCTGAAGCTGATGGCGTTCCGCTGCCCGCACCCAGCCGTGCTCGGGATCTGCGGACCATTGGGCGTTGGTATTTTCTGAGCCCTTGGTACTCATATGCGAAGGTGCGTTGCCGCCGCGGTGTGGGGTGGCACTCTTCCCTCCCTGGGCCGCGGCCAATTGGCTCGCGCCGCAGAAAAGAGCCACAGTCAGGATGGCGATGTAGCGCATGGTTTGCATTACAGTCCCCGTCTTTCCTTAGATGACCTAATCGCGAAAGTGCCGGCCATGATGTTTCCAGTGTTTATTGTGCTTATGCCAACTGGCTGCCCATGGAGGCGGTCCGCCGTGATGGTGCTGATAATAAACCACAGGGTAGCGCTCGACGTAGTGCTCTACGATTATTGGCTCATAGTACACGACCCGAGGGGCAGGATAGACCACCACAGGCGGTGGAGGGTTCCCGAGGAACACATTAAACCTGAACGAGGAGTCGGCAGAAGCAGGAGCACTCGATGTGAACAGGACAGCTGAGATCACGAGTGGGGCCATCCTGAAACAGCGTATACTTACAGACATATTGGTATCCTCCTTGGTATCTAATCGAGGCGATTAATTCGCCTGCTAAAGCTTATCAGCAAGGGCTGTGCCACATAAAAAATTTAGCTAATTCCAGAACTTACAAAAATAGGGCGACCTGATGATAGGGAAAAAAGGTAAGGGCTGGGAAGAAATTACTTGGTGGAACCAGTCCGATATAGTGCCAGCTTGGCGTGCAGAGTCTTAGGGGTGATGCCCAGGAGGCGGGCAGCTTGGGTCTTATTACCTCCACTAGCCGCTAAAGCACGCTCAATGGCTTGGCGTTCCGCCTCTGCCAGAGATACAGGTGCAGCTCCTGTTGATTCTTCTGCCACACTACTCAAGCAGAATTGCTGCACATCACCTGCTGTTAAGGTAGGCCCAGGGGCAAGCACAGCCAAGCGTTCCATCGCATTACGGAGCTCTCGGACATTGCCCGGCCAAGGGTGATCCTGGAGGGCAATGATGAAATCTGTAGCCCAGGGTAAGGTTTGCCGCTGGTATTTTTCGGCGAACATCTCCAGGAAGTAGCGTGACAATAGCGGTATGTCATCTTTCCGTTCACGCAGTGATGGTAGTTCAAGATGAAAAACGCTCAATCGGTAGAAAAGATCGGTTCGCAGCCGGCCTTCTTGCACGGCAGTTGATGGTGACCGGTTGGTGGCGGCCACGACGCGGACTGATACGGGCACGGAGGTGTTAGCGCCGATGCGACGTACCTGTCCTTCTTCCAGCACGCGCAGGAACTTGGCTTGTACCTCAGGGGCCATCTCAGTGATCTCGTCAAGGAAGAGCGTGCCTCCATCTGCCTGCTCAAAGCAACCCAAACGACGCTCTAGGGCACCGGTAAAGGCACCCTTCTCGTGGCCGAGGATTTCACTCTCCATCAGAGTAGGAGGGATGGCAGCGCAGTTGAGAGGTAGAAATGGGCCATCACGTCGCGGTGACAAGTCGTGCAGGGTGCTGGCCACCAGCTCTTTCCCAGTGCCGCTCTCGCCGCTTACCAGCACCGGGGCATCGGTGGCAGCTATCTGGCTTAACCGTTGATAAAGCTGTCGCATGGGAGGGGATTTGCCGATCAGTCCGCCGTAAGATCCTAAAGGCGATTCGAGCCTTTCACGCAAGGCGGTGGTCTCGCGTGCGAGTTGTATCTGGCGCAGCCCTTTTTCAAGCACATTTCGCAGCCGCGGTGCGTCCAGTGGTTTGGTTAGATAGTCGTAAGCTCCCAGTTTAATCGCTTGCACGGCGGTGTCGATGGTTGCTTGGCCGGTTAAGATGATCACGGCTGTCTGCTGCACTCGGGCTCCCAACGCTTCTACAAATTGCAGACCAGTCATCCCAGGCATCATGAGATCGGTCACGATGGCGTGTGGCAGTTTCTCTTGACAGATCTTAAGAGCGGCGCCGCCATCACCGGCGGCGCTGCTGACATAGCCCCAACTCTCCAACAGGGCAGTGAGTCCATCCCGAGTAGCGGCATCGTCGTCCACTACAAGGACGGTAGTGAGTGGGCGGGTCATAGAGCAGCCTCGCTTAAGGGTAAGATAAGCCGGAAAGTAGCCCCCCCAGGCGACCCAACTCCATCCTCGTACTGCAACGTCCCGCCGTGAGCCTCGATAATAAGTTGGCTTAGGGGTAGGCCGATACCACTGCCTCCCGGCTTGGTACTGCGACCAAAATCAAAGAGGGTGGCACGCTTTTCTGACGGAATACCCGGTCCTGCGTCAGCGAAACGGAGAGCAAGCTGGGTACCGTTTCGATGGCCGACAACACGAATCGTCCCGCCGCTAGGTTGAGCTTCCATAGCGTTGCGCAGCAGGTTGTCGAAGGCCTGGCGCAGTCTTGTGGCGTCCCCCTGGAGCAACCAGGAGCCAGGAGGAAGCTCCTTGGTTATGGCAATTCCCTGAACGGAGCATTGGGCTGTCACTGCTTCCAGGCTGGTTGTGAGGACGTTGGCTAAGTCTAGCGGCTTTCGTTCCAAGGCTATCGGTGCCGTATAGTCGGTGAAGTCGCGTACGATATGGTCCACCTGACGAATGCTAGCTTCCAGTGTCTCTATGGAACGCTGCTGCACGTCGGGTCGGGGCGGTGAGTCGCCTTTCCGGAGTGCCTGGCCCAGGAGTTCCAGGTGGACAGCCATAGCATTCAAAGGGCTCCTTACCTCATGGGCAAGGGTCCGTGCTGCAACAGCCATTCGCTGTAGCGGGCCTGCGCTCGCAGTATTACCGCGCTGTTTCATCACCAACCGGTCGATAAGGTCGAGACTGGCCCCTACCTCATCCTGTCTGCGGTAGCTGGGTCGCGCTTGGTAGGTGCCGGCCTCCGCCTGGCGCAGGGTATCGCCGATTATCCGAAAACGCCGCGTATAGATGGCCGTGGTCAGGAACGCGCTGAAGAGGGCGACAGCACCACCAAGGACAAGCAGCAGGGTTAGTTGCCGCCACAGCCCCGCCAGAAGCTCCGTCAAGTCAGCTGGATTAATCCATAATCGAAGACCGCCAGGGCCTCGCACTCCTTTCGGCATCTGTAGGGGCACCAGCACGTCGTAGTACTTGGCTTTCCCCTCGTAGCGGGACACAATCGTTGTGATGCCACGCTGCAGATTTTCCTGCATTGTGGCGTCGGTCATGATCCGGCCTTCTTCACCGCTGCGGGAGGCATACAGGACCTTTCCTTCCGAGTTCAGTACCCACATGGCCTCAATGCTGGCGCTGCGATCTATGTAGGCGCGCATCAGCCCTTTAACCTCGGGACCGGGCGAGGGGGAAGCAGGCCTAGAGGCCGGTCTATTTGGAAATAGCCGACCGAGGAAGTCCCACGGAGAGCTTTGAGGGGTCGGCCTGGTAGGACGGTGCTGAAGGCTGTCGGCCAAGGCTATCTCGACCTGCCGGGCCAGCAAAAGTGAGGTCTGCAGAGTAGCTTCTGTTGTGAGGCGCTTGGCAATGAACAGTAGGCCGCCGGAAAAGAGGCCGAAAATTACAATGACCGTGCCAAGAAAAACGCTAATCTGCTGCTGGCGCAGGGTCATAATGTTTAAGAATACCAGATTGGCTCCTATGCTAAAAGCCTCATGTAGTCCATTTGACTGAGGCCGCAGTTACGCTATAATCCGCCTCACGCGACGGTCTTTTGGGTTAGAGGTGTAAAAATGAGGGAGCTCGGAGTGATCCTGCTGGCGGCTGGTTTGGGTAAGCGGATGAAGTCCAGTCTGCCGAAAGTCCTGCACCGCTTAGGGGGAAAACCTCTTCTTTTCTATCCTCTGAGGACTGCACGGGAGTTAAATCCGCAGAGGGTGGTGATCGTTGTGGGGAGCGGAGCGGATGCGGTGAGGCGGGCATGCGGAGATGAGGAGATCACGTGGGTTTTGCAAGAGAGGCAGCTCGGCACCGGCCATGCGGTGCGCTGCACGAAGGAAATCTTTCAGGGCTTTTCCGGCGACCTTCTGATCCTTAGCGGCGATGTCCCTTCAGTTTCGGAAAGTAGTTTACTGAGACTTCTCCGCCAGCATCGCGAGCACAATGCGGCGCTTACACTTCTCACCGCCTCTTTGGAGCAGCCCCTGGGTTATGGAAGGATCTTGCGCAACCATAGGGACGAGCTGATCGGGATTGTGGAGGAACGTGATGCTGGTGAGCCGGAAAAGAAAATCAAAGAAGTGAATGCGGGCATCTATTTGGTTTCCCCCAGCTTTCTCTTTTCTGCCTTGGAGGGGTTAAACAACCACAATCAACAGGGGGAATATTATCTGCCGGATATCGTGGGAGTTGCCCTAAAGAGTGGGCAAACTGTTAGAACGGTTCAGGTCGAGGATGCACGGGAAATCTTGGGCATTAATACGAGAGAGGAGCTTGCGATTATGGAAAAGGCCTTGCAGGAAAGGATCAATCGGAAATGGATGGAAGCTGGCGTGACCCTCAAAGACCCGCAGACGACCTACATCGAGGAAGAGGTATCCCTTGGAAGAGATACCGTCATCGGGCCCAACACCCACCTCATGGGCCACACGGTCATCGGCGAGCGCTGCCTTATTGATGGTAATGCCTATGTGACAGATGCCCGGTTAGGCGACGGGGTTCATCTTAGATTTTCTGTCGTCCTGACGGATTGCCGGATCGAGGAAGGCGCCATAGTCGGTCCTTTCGCGCACCTCCGTCCGGGGACCTCACTCGGACGGGGCGTTCATATTGGAAACTTTGTCGAAACCAAACAAGCGATCATCGGTGAGGGCTCGAAGGCAAACCACCTGACCTACCTGGGCGATGTCACCGTTGGTCGCGAGACCAACATCGGCGCAGGCACCATCACATGCAACTACGACGGCTTCCAGAAATACCGGACCACCATTGGTGATCGAGTGCAGGTTGGCAGCGACTCGACGCTGGTTGCCCCGGTCCGTCTCGGCGACGATGTCTACGTAGCCACGGCCACGACAGTGCGCCATGATGTCCCGGCAGGGACCCTGGTTTACAACCAACGGAACGAACGGGTGAGAGAAGGCTGGACCGAACAAAAGCGGAAGAAAATGATGAAGGCGTAGTGCGTGGTTCGTGGTCGTGGCTCGGGTTCGTGAACAACACGCATCACAAGTGACGAATCCTGGCCACGAATAACGAGCACGAGTAACGATTATGTGTGGCATCGTCGGATATATAGGCACCCGTGAGGCTGCCCCACTCATTTTGGAAAGCCTCAAAAAGCTCGAATACCGTGGCTACGATTCGGCGGGGATAGCTGTTCTGAATGGTGACCGAGTGACCATTCGCCGTTGTGAGGGGAAACTCAAAAATCTCGAAACGATTCTGCTCCAGAAACCTGTCGTAGGACAGGTGGGAATCGGCCACACGCGTTGGGCCACTCATGGTAAGCCCTCGGAGACCAATGCCCACCCCCATCGCGCGGGTGAGGTGGTAGTGGTTCATAACGGTATCATCGAAAACTATCTGGAACTCAAAGAGGAGCTGCTAAAAAAAGGAGCCAGGTTTGAGTCGGAGACTGACACGGAGATCGTGGCCCATCTGGTCGACCAGAAGATTCAAAAGGGAATGGATTTTCTCACAGCGGTACAGAAGAGTCTCAGAGAGATTCATGGCTCCTATGCCTTGGTTTTCTTGAACCAAAGGGATCCCAAACGGTTAATCGTGGCTAAGAATTCTACTCCCATCGTGGTGGGCTGGGGCAAGGGAGAAACCTTTGTGGCCTCCGACATCCCGGCGCTCCTCGACTATACCCGGAAGGTAAGCTTTTTAGAAGATGGCGAAGTAGCCGAGGTGACGGCGGAAGGCTTCCGCATTCTGGACGGAAGAGGGAAAACAGTCAACCGACCCTTTAAAGAGATCACCTGGGATGCCGTAGCAGCCCGCAAGGGAGGTTATCGTCACTTCATGCTCAAAGAGATCCATGAGCAACCTCGGGCCCTCGCCGATACTTTCCGCGGACGGATCTCCCTCAGGGAGGGTGAGGTTTCACTGCAGGAAGTCCATCTTAGGGCAAGCGAAGTCAAGCAGATCA
>JAHFAO010000177.1 GCA_023250515.1 Deltaproteobacteria bacterium
GTGACCCGGTACGTGATCCTTCCTAAAAAGTCAGCACAGTGCGGATTGACTCCCCACGGCGCATCAAATCAAAGGCAGAATTGATTTGCTCAAGCGGCATAACGCGGGTAATCAGGTCATCGATGTTGATCTTCCCTTCCATATACCAGTCCACGATCTTAGGCACATCGGTTCTTCCTTTCGCTCCCCCAAAGGCCGTCCCCTTCCACACCCTTCCAGTCACCAGTTGAAAGGGACGCGTGCTGATCTCTTCCCCTGCCCCGGCCACTCCAATGATCACGCTGGTTCCCCAACCTTTGTGGCAACACTCCAGCGCCTGCCGCATGGTCTTCACGTTTCCGATGCACTCAAAACTAAAGTCCGCTCCGCCTCTGGTGAGGTTAGTCAGATAAGGAACCAGATCTCCATCTACTTCGTTGGGATTGACGAAATGGGTCACACCGAACCTTTCGGCAATCGCCTTTTTTGCCGGGTTGATGTCCACTCCCACGATCCTATCAGCACCCGCCAGCCGCGCGCCCTGGACCACATTGAGGCCAATCCCTCCCAGCCCAAAGACGACAACGTTGTCGCCAGGATGAACTTTCGCGGTATTGATGACGGCCCCGATCCCGGTGGTGACACCACAGCCGACGTAGCAGACTTTATCAAATGGCGCGTCCTCGCGAATTTTGGCGAGAGCAATCTCAGGAACAACCGTGGTGTTCGCGAAGGTTGATGTGCCCATGTAGTGGTGGATCATCTTACCCCCGACAGAGAATCGGCTCGTGCCGTCAGGCATGACTCCCCGGCCTTGAGTCTCACGGATAGCCTGGCATAGATTGGTCTTGCCGCTAAGGCAATACTCGCACTGACGGCACTCCGGAATGTATAGCGGGATGACGTGGTCTCCTGGTCTCACACTGGTTACCCCAGGACCAATCTCAACCACAACTCCTGCGCCTTCGTGCCCGAGAATGGCTGGGAAGAGTCCTTCCGGGTCCTTGCCTGAAAGCGTGAACTCATCGGTGTGGCAAACCCCGGTGGCCTTGATCTCAACAAGTACCTCTCCTGCCTTTGGCCCTTGCAGTTGCACGGTCTCTACCCGCAGGGGCTTCCCCATCTCAAAGGCAAGTGCCGCTTTCACATCCATAATTCATATGCCGAGGGCAAGGCGGACTGGAGAATCTATCTCACCTGTGCCGAAAGAAATTTCTTCAGTCAGCTCTTCAGGATTGACGTAAGTACCAAACATCCTATCCCAAATGGTGAACAGCGACCCCAAGTTCGCCGAACCACGCCGGCTGCTCTAAAACCCCGTACTCGGAAATGCCGTCAGATTTGATTTGCTGAGTGGCAATTATATCCCAGAAAGGCCCGCCGTCAATGCCGCGGGATCCTACCGGGGCTCAAATGGGAGGCCGTCTCTCAAGTGAACGCCATTGATGATATATTCTTCACGTTAGGATAGCTTTTTCCGAATAGTGATCCAACGTCCGCGCGGTATCTGTGGAAACCGCCCTGGGCTCTCGAAGTCGGGCTGTCCACGCCATGCGAAGCCATGATCATTCCTAAAAAGATAGTGCTTATCATCAAGGGCCTCAAAAATATCTTTAGCCGTATATTTAGAAATTCGGCTGAACTCAGAAGAGCCAGGCAGTACAAGGACAATGTACGTGTTACTTGGCCCAGGCGAAGCTCCGATGAAAGGCAACTTCTGGAAATGGAAACGGCATATAAGAAAGGCGACTTCATCGGGCAAAAGTATGAGGTCTATGGAGTCCTTGGAATCGGCGGCTTTGGTGTGGTTTATCTGGTCTATTCGCACGAGACTAAGTCCGTCTATGCACTTAAAACCTTCCTGGACGATTATCTCGAAGAGGCGGAAACAAGGGAGCGGTTTCGCAGAGAAGCGCAGGTTTGGGTGGATTTAGAGCGCCATCCGTATCTTGTGCGAGCATACTTTGTCGATGAAATTGCCGCCCGACTCTACGTTGCTATGGAATACATTGCCCCGGATCAACAAGGTTTGAACTCCCTTGACGGCTACCTCAAACGGCAACCGCCTGACCTACCTCAGAGCCTTCGGTGGGCTATCCAGTTCTGCCACGGTATGGAATACGCTTATTCAAGAGGCATCCGGAGTCACCGGGACATCAAGCCCTCTAATATCCTGATTGAACATGAGAAGACCGTAAAGATTTCAGACTTCGGCCTGGCCGGTATCTTTGAAACGTCAAGGACAATATCGGGAATCAACCAGACTGTCGAGCAGGTCAAGATTGGGTTGTCCAGTCAGACACTAGAAGGGACCAGTGTTGGGTCCCCGACCCACATGCCACCTGAACAGTTTACCAACGCTGCCGTCTGCGATGAGAGAAGCGATATCTACAGTTTTGGGATTGTCTTGTACCAGATGGCAACGGGCGGGAAAATTCCCTTTCTTATACCTCTGCCCAAGGACAGCTCTGAACAGGAAGCAAACCGGTACTGGAGCGAAATGTACAGCTTACACAGCAAATCCCCAGTCCCCACGCTGAATTCACCCCTTCTCGGTATAATCCAGCGCTGCCTAGAGAAGGAACCGAGCAAGAGATACCAAACGTTCAAAGAACTGAGAAAAGACCTGGAGCCGCTCCTTGAGCGTCTGACTGGAGAAGTTATCAATCCGCCAGAGTTGCAAGAACTTGAAGCATGGGAATGGTCTAACAAAGGAATTAGTCTAGGCCGCCTCGGTCGCTTTGAGGAGGCACTGCTCTGTCTCGATAAGGCGCTTGAGCTTGACTCACAGTACAATACCGCCTGGATCAACAAAGGACATAGCCTCAACAACCTGGGCCGTTTTGAGGACGCACTTGGCTGTCTTGATAAAGCCCTCGAACTCGATCCAAACGATGCTGCCGCATGGATCAACAAAGGACATAGCCTCAACAACCTGGGCCGTTTTGAGGACGCACTGCTCTGTCTCGATAAGGCGCTTGAGCTTGACTCACAGAACACTACCGCATGGATCAACAAGGGAGTGAGCCTCAATAACCTGAGTCGCTTTGAGGAGGCAATTGGCTGTCTTGATAAAGCTCTCGACCTCGACCCGAATAATGCTGCCGCATGGATCAACAAGGGAGTGAGCCTCAACAACCTGGGTCGCTTCGAGGAGGCGGTCGGCTGTCTTGATAAAGCCCTCGACCTCGACCCGAATAATGCTGCCGCATGGATCAACAAGGGAGTGAGCCTCAACAACCTGGGTCGCTTCGAGGAGGCGGTCGGCTGCTGCGATCAAGCTTTAGCGTTTGAGCGGCGATCGGCTCACGCGTGGTTCACCAAAGGTTACGCCGAGGTGCAACTCGGTAGAAGAGGGAATGCCGCTCGGTGCTACCAGGAGTTCCTGACATTATCACCCAGGCAGGAGACCAACCGCATTGAATATGCCCGGCAGCAGCTCCGGAAGTTGGAGGGGAAATGAAATCGCTGCCTCATGGGTTGGCATCAAGATGGGCAGGTAAAATCTACCAGGGGTGTGTAAAAATGACCTGGGGCGGGGTGGCCAGAGACAAACAATCCTTTTCTAAATCAACCACTTAGTTTGCCCTCTTTCTGGCACGTTTCGTGCGTTACGTAATGACAGTTCATCGAGTAAAAGGAGGCAGTGCTTATGAAACATTTTAGGGCTATCCTACGAAGAATTGGCGTATGGACAGTCTTTGGAGGCAGCCTGGCTGGGGTGGCAACGCCTGCGCTATCGCATGACCGATCCGTTCATCTATCGATTGGAATCGGAATTCCTCAGCCTGTTGAAGTGGCTCCGGCTCCGGTGATTGTGGCGCCAGCGCCAGTTGTCGTTGACCGGCATATAGTGATTATCAAAGAACCGCCCATCATCTACAGGCGCCATCACGGGTCGAGCACCTGGAAGAAGTTCCGGTCGGGCTCGTGGAAGAAATTCTGGAAGAAATAGATCGTCTCGGTCACTCTTTTTATAGCGAACATCATGCCGGCAAAAATACTCATTGTTGAAGACCATACGGATTTGCGGCAGATGCTTGTCCATATGATGAGGACTATGAATTACGAGGTTATCGAAGCTGAAACCGGTGACAAGGGGATCAAGAAGGCATTGGCTGAAGCTCCAGATCTCATCATCATGGATTTGTGGCTCCCCGGAATCAATGGGCTTGAGGCGACGCGCAGACTCAAACGAAATCCCAAAACAGCGCGTATTCCCATTATTGCACATACAGTCGATGACAGCGATTATGGAGAAAAAGCTTTAGCAGCTGGCATGGCCGCGGTCTTAATCAAACCCAGCCCCTGTCATTTACTCAAAAAGTCTATTGAAAAATTTTTGCCTCCCACTTCCCAGCGGGAAACTGTCCCGCTCCAACGTTCAAACAACATTCCCCTTCGCCACGGTGAAGTACGTAAATACGCGTGACCTTTTGTGAATGGTCGCCATTTCCCCTACAGATTCAGTCGTAAATGGTGCGATAGCCGAGACGGGGAAAAGTGGGGATAAGGAGGAGAAGTAGGATGCGTCCGGGCTCAAATGGGAGGCCGTCTCTCATACCACCTGGCATGCTGCTGGTAGGTATAAGCTGCTCGCAAGACTGTGGATTCGTCAAACGGCTTTCCCACGAGCTGAAGGGCTACGGGGAGATTGGAGCGGGCAAAGCCACAGGGAATGGAGATCGCCGGGAGTCCTGCCAGGTTGAACGGCGCGAGAAACTCCGGGGCTAGATGTTTGTACAAGGTGTCCAGCGGGCCACTCTCTTTAATGGTGGGGGCCGGCCCCGGCTGGCCTGGCAGGGCCAGCAGGTCCACCTTACGGAAGACCTCGGCGAATTCCCGCTTGACTTGACTTCGGATCCGCTGGGCCTGAATGTAGTCGGCTGCGTTGGTCAGTATGCCTAAGTATAATCTCGCCCGCCGCGCGGTCGCGGCGCTCTTCAAAAGTGTCGGGACATCGCCTTTGTGAGCCGTAAAGTATTCGTTGTAGTAGATCACCGCGTTCGCGATCGTGGCGAGCTTCAGCGTGGGCAGGGTGACTTCCTCGACGTGAGCTCCCAATGATTCCAACTCTCCAATCGCTCTATCAACCAGCGTGAGAATCTCGGGATCGGTACGGGCCCGGCATTCCTGGATGTAGTGGCGGGGAACACCGACGACCATACCTTTCACGTCTTCTCTCAGCGCTGCGGCGTACTCAGGGATCGGGGCGCGGATGGAGGTGGAATCTTTCGGATCATAACCGGCTACCGCCTGGAGCAGATGAGCTGCGTCTTCGACGACCCAGGTCATGGGGCCACAGTGGTCCAGCGACCAGCTGAGCGGCGCGAGCCCATAGCGGCTGATCCGCCCGTACGTCGGTTTCAGCCCGACGATCCCGCACAGAGAGGCAGGATTCCGTATCGAGCCGGCGGTATCCTCGCCGAGTGCGCCCATGCAGAGGCCCGCAGCCACGGCCGCCCCGGGGCCTGTGCTCGACCCGCCCGTGATATGATCGAGGTTCCACGGATTGCGCGCCTGAGGCGGATCGCTGGGAAGACTGCTCATCGCGAGCTTGCCGAGCATCACAGCCCCGGCCTCTCTTAGTTTGTGGACAGCCGTGGAATCCCCTGAGGCCTGAAGGTTGGTTGAGTCTTTCTTCCGTATCGCGGCGGGCGCCCCCTCGACGTCTAACTGGTCTTTGACGGCCACCGGAATGCCGTGAAGCGGTCCCCTGTAGCGGCCTTGGAGAATTTCGGCCTCGGCGATGCGCGCCTCCGCCAAGGCGCTATCCGCCATGAGATTCAAATAAGCGTGAAGCTGACCATCAACGGCTTCGATGCGCTTGAGAATCACGCGGGTCAACTCGACCGGAGAAAGCGCGCCGCTCCGGATGAGCTTTTGTGCCTCGTGGATAGTCAGATGAAATAGTGGTTTCTCTTCAATGGGCATTCCAGCCCTCCTTTACAGGTTGTTTAAAAATCCTGTTTTCTGGCCGGTCAAAAAGGTCCCAGATGCAAGGCGCGCGAGAAACCGACGAGCGGAGGCGTACTTAAGTAGTACGTTGGAGCGAGGCGGTCGAGCGCAACGCCGCAGACGAGCCTTTTTCAACGGCCTGTTTACTTCACACTCCATTCAGGGTGAAAGGTAGGCGCGATCTCTTCGTCTCCAAGGTCAACGGAGTGAAGCACCTTGAGGGTCGCCATGTACGTGTCAATGAGTTGAGAGAAGCGCTCTAAATCCCCCTCTTTCGGCTCAAGACCCGCTTGGGCCAACAATGCGGCCAGCGTCTTCTCAGTTAACTTCTCCATTTTCGCACCCTCCCTCTTATTCGAAATCGCTACCGAGCGTCAAGCGGTATCCCTACCCACATACAACGGCTCTTGCATATTTCATGAGTGACCCGTTCTTCACTGATTGAGCAGGGTCACAGCCACCAGCCCTATGAGAAGGCCAAACGTTTTTGCTTTGGACAGACGTTCACTGAATAACAACAACGCCAGCGCCGATGAGACAATGACAACGCTCACGCTATAGGTCGGAAAAATCTGCGAGCTCTCCCATCCTTCAAGGCTTAAGAGCTTTACTAGGAAATACACCGCACCATAATTCACCGCGCCTAAAAGGACACCCCAAATCAAGTGAACGAGACGAAAATCAGCAGCTTTGAGAAAGACCTTTCGAAGAAGGACACCCAAACTGACCCAAAAGGCGAAGAAGAAGGATAACATCACGTACAGGTGGTACGAAGATTCGTCGAGATAAAACTCTTGGGCGAACTTTAGCAGACTGAAGTGAAAACCGAAAGATACAAAGAGAATCAGGGGAAGAAATTTACTGGAAAATAGGGGAACGGCATGGGTGATGCCTCCGCCAGAAGAAGTTAGATAAAGAGACACCAAAGCTCCTGCTAATCCGATGATTTTCAGGAAATTCAACGAATCTCCGTACAGCAAAAATGCCAGCAGAACCGGGATGGCAACAGACAATCGGCTCGACAAGACCGCCATGGAGACGCCAGCACGTTGGGCAGTGAAAGCAAGCAAATAGAAGTTCCCGGCGAGGAACATCCCCTGGATAATCGCTAGGTAAACCCACGATTCCGAGCGCAGGCCTAAGAAGCCAAATAGATTCCCAGAGAAGA
>JAHFAO010000040.1 GCA_023250515.1 Deltaproteobacteria bacterium
CTGTCCCTTCGCTCCAGTGTATCGTCGGCGGGAAGTCTTAGCTGCTCGCCTCGGGCAGCATCGAAACTCGCCCGCCAAAAGACAGCGAGCTCAAACATCGACGCTGCTTATCCTCGGCTTCGCAGAGACTTCCATCGCCTCCGAGCCAATCCTCGCTCCGGAACAAGGAAGGTCTCCCGGTCCCAAGGGAAAGGAGACTGAAGGACTGAGGAACCGGACGAGAAGGTTGGAGTAGGCACTAACCTATTTCCTCAGGCCTGAAGGCTCTCTTTCCCGAGGAGAAACTTAAGCGAGGGGACAGGGAGGTCCCAGTTAAAGGTTTTTTTGATGGGAAGAGGCATTTTTATTACTGGGACGGATACTGGAGTGGGGAAGACCCTTGTCGCCTGCGGTCTGGCGGCGCTTCTTAAGACTCTAGGTTACAGGGTCGGGGTGATGAAGCCAGTGGAGACCGGTTGCGTGGAAAAAGATGGGCAACTTTTCCCGCAGGACGCTTTTTACCTTAAGGAGGCCTCCGGTTGTGAAGAGTCGCTGGAAAAAATCTGCCCGTATCGGCTGCGCGCTCCCCTCGCCCCTAGTGTCGCGGCAGCTAGAGAGAAAACAAAGATCGATGTCTCAGCCCTGACTGAGATCTACAGTGAGATCAGCTCAGCCCATGACGTGACCTTAGTCGAAGGCGCCGGCGGGCTTCTTGTGCCTTTGCTGTCTCACTACACCTACGCGGACCTGGCCAAACTCCTGAAGCTCCCGCTCCTCGTCGTTGCCGCCAATCGCCTTGGGGCGATCAACCACGCCCTTCTCACCCTGGAGCACGCCTCCTGCCGCGGTCTCACCGTACTAGGTTACGTCCTCAACCAGCTTGAGAGCGCTCCCTCGCTCGCCGCTGAAACTAATGCCGAGGCTTTACTCTCTCTCACCGCAGGTCCTTGCCTGGGAGAAATTCCTTATATCGAGGACTTGGAGGCTAAACGGGCTTCCCTGGCTAATCTATTCGAGGAGCGGCTTGACCTCCGGCCGCTGGAAGCGGGCTTACCGCGCAGATAAGATTTAGGTAGCTTAGATGAAGTTTTTTGATATATTGCGGGCTAATAATGCGTCGAAACTCAATGGCACTGTCAAACCGCTTGGGATTGTGCTACGCACAGGTAGGGTGGTGTCAGTAGGGTGGTGTCAGGCATGCGTTATTGCATTTCTGGCCTATATGGTGCTTCAGACCGGTCGCTTCGGCTCGGCTGAGTTTAGGTGTTAGGGCGGCTTTTGCCCTCTGCTTTGGAGAAACCAAAGCGACTTTGACCCGAACACCTGCACAAGCAAGCATACTAACCAACGTATCGATGCTGAACACATCAATCTTACCCCTCATCAAGTCGCTGATGCGGGGCTGGGGTCGCCCTAAAGAGAGCTGCGGTCTCGGCTTGTGTCAGACCTCGAGATTCAATTAGCTTACAGGTGGGCCATCAGGTGGGAACGGATCCTGAGGTACTCTGCCTCTTCGGCAGAAAAGCTCAAGTCCTTGAACACGTTCCCGCTTGGGTGGGTTACTTTAATGCGCATGGTTTGTTTCCTTACCTAGCATGCCGCATCCGACTCACTTCTCGCAGGCGGTGTCTAGCCAATTCTATCTCTCGCTTGGGATTCTTGCGGGTAGCGGCTGACCGGGTCGCAGGGCGGCAAGTTGACATGACAAGAATCATGCCCTTACTTTGAAATCCATGAAGAGATCGTTCCTCACAATCCGCTTGGACCGGGATCTGGATAAGTTGCTGAGTCGAGCCGGCAAGCAGTCCGGCAAATCCAGAAGCGAGGTTGCCCGCGAAGCCCTTCGGCGTCAACTTCGGCTGGTACAGTTTGAGTCATTGAGAAAGAAGGCCATGCCTTTTGCTGAGGCCAGGGGATACTTGACCGACGAAGATGTGTTGTCAGAAGTCTCCTGATGCGGGTCTTCTTGGATACCAACGGTTTGGTCAGTGTATTTACCACCGGGGGGGTTTATCTCTCTTCCCCTTGAAGCTCCTCACCACCTCTTCGTAGAGGACCTTCAGAGGGATCTTCTTAGCTGTGGCAATTCGCCTTAGGTCTTCGTATTCGGGTGTAGCTCTTTTTGTCCCGTCTGGTTCTTCGATAATTTTAACGTTTACCGTACCGAATCTGGTTTTCACCCGTGAGGCACTGCGCTTCAAGATCACGCGCTTAACCGGATAATAGCGGAAGCCAATGGTCGAAGTCTCCTGAAAGATGATCTCCGTAAGTCTCTCCCTGATAGCCGGCTCGGTGATGATTCGAAGAAGGGTGCCAGGCCGGTTTTTTTTCATCTGAATCGGCGAGAGAGAGACATCACGGGCCCCTGCGGCAAAGAGACGGTCCAAGACATAGTCATAAAACTCAGGATTCATATCGTCGATGTTGGTCTCCATAACCAACATCTCCTCCTGCTCCCAACCTGGATCCTCCTGACCCAGGAGGAGACGGAAGACATTGGGGCGGTCAGGAAACTCTCTTTCGCCGGCACCGTATCCAATCCTTTCGATGGTCATCCGCGGTGCCTCCCCGAAGCGAGATCCCAGGACAACCATGATGGCGGCTCCCGTAGGCGTCACGGTTTCTCCGTCCAAGTCGATCCATTGGACTGGAAGACCTTTGAGGAGTTCCAGTGTTGCAGGGCCGGGGAGAGGCAGCGGACCGTGTCTGGAACGAGTCAGACCTCGTCCTAGCGGGATGCGCGAGAAGTGGAGAGAATCAATTTTCAGATGGTGGATCGCTACGGACGTGGAGATGATATCCACTATGGAATCGGTAGCGCCGACCTCGTGGAAGTGGACCTTATCGAGCGGGACGCCATGGATTTTTCCCTCCGCCTCGGCCAAACGGGCAAAGATCTGAAGGCCCTTTTCCTTGACCTCAGGATCGAGCGTGCTCTGCTGAATCAAGCCTCGGATCTGCTTCCAGGTGCGTTCAGGTTCTTTCTTGTGGGATACTACACGGAAGCGGGTCGCCCGGATGCCGTGAACGGTCTTTTTTGTGACCTCGATTCGGAAGTTTAACGAAGGGATTTTTCCAAGTTCAGACTTTAGCTCCTTTATAGGGAGGCTCAGGTCGAGGAGGGCGCCTACAACCATGTCTCCGCTGATTCCCGATATCAAGTCGCCGTACGCAGATCGCATCTTATACCCGTTTTTGACTCAGCCAAATTCGGACTGTTGAGAAACCGTCGCGTTGTATACCAAGCTGGCAGTTCAAAACGTTCAAGCTGTTCAATCCGTTAACGATTTGAACTATTTAAACGACTTGAACAGACTTATTACCAGTCCGTACGCACCTCTTTGCCACTCAGCTCCACGAAGATCTTTTCCGCCTTGAAAGGTTTGCCGTCGAGCCTATCTTTGAGCCAGTTTACAATAATTGTTCGGGCTCGAGGGTTGCGAATCGAGTGTTTTTCGCCTTCGTATACCACTAAAAGTTTAGGCCCACGGATTTCATCCATTAACTGATAAACAAACTCAATCGGGCAGAGCTCGTCGTCTTCGCCCGCAACGATGAGGTAGGGACAGGTTACCTTTGAACCCAGGCCTTTCAGGGTCAAGGTCTTGGCGAATTCGTCAAAGGCTGCCTCATCGTCATATCCCGCCATATACATATAGTTGAGCTTGAAGGTAGGCGAGGCGGTATTGAAGATCGAGTATTGTCCCGGTTCAACACAAACTCCGCTCACGGCACAGGCCTTAAAGCGGGGTTCGGCAGAAGCGACCCTTGTGCCCCAGTAAGAACCCATGCTGGAGCCGAAGATGGCCAGCCTGTTGGCGTCGATCTCGGCGCGTTTTGAGAGATACTCACATGCCGCCTTTCCTGCTTCTTCATAGTTCGACGCAGTGCACTTAATGCCTCTAGACCTAGCCTCTCCCTGTCCTGGACCATCAATGGAGAGAAGGGCCACCCCCCGCTCCAGGAATGGATCGCCGTTCAGAGGCGTGTCCTCTTTGACCCCGTCCATGCCCGGGATAGAAAGGACGCAAGGGAATTTCTCCCCTGGGTTTCTTCGCGGGGGCAAGTGGAACAGCGCCGGAAGAGACTTTCCTTCGAAGGGCAGCTCCACACGCTCAATGGGTCGGTTGGCGAACTGGATGAATTTGTCGTAGCAGGCCCTCTTCCTTTCTCCCCAGGCGATCCTCTTGGGGTTTTCATCCTCGTAGATCGCCCACTGGGCATTGGTGTAAAAGATCGCCGCGACATAATAGTGCTCGCCGGCCTCTACCTCGTGTCCAGCTTTCTCCGAGGCCAATGCCAGCTCCTCCCGGCGTTGAGCCACCCGGGAAAATTCCCGCGGGATGTCCGTAAATTTCTGCACCCTCCGGCCAATCTCCTGAAGCTCGCCGGCCACGCTTGAGCCACAGTTGCGTAAGATCTTGCCCGTCCGGCCTTGATCCCAATCAAGGCCTCTTGTTTGGATCACCTGATCGAGGAGCCATCTCTGCTCCCGCCAGCGCCTCATCTTTCTTTCAGTGTCAACTCGCATAAAGCACCTCCTTGTGCCAAGCCAATTAACTTCGCCTAACCTTCGTTTATAACCCCTCGGTCTCCTTGCGGCGTACTGCCAATAATCAACGAAGTAAAAGCTTCCTTAGGTGAGCTAGACTCTAGACAAAAAAAATTAGGATGGCAATGGGAAAACAATGGACAGAAGTGGTTGACCCTTCAATGCTTTTATGCCTATTATTTTGTTGGCCGAAGATAGGATTACAGTATGCTTTTTGAGTTTTCTAACGTCTTAGTATTTATGGTGCTCGGCGCTGCCTTTGTGGGTGTCAACCTACTGATCGGCCGCTTTCTCCGTCCCTCTAACCCTCAAGCGCGCAAGCTTTCTACTTACGAGTGTGGCGAGCCAGCCAGCGGCAGTGCCTGGGTCAATTTTAACATGCGTTTTTACATTATTGCTTTGATCTTCATCATCTTTGAGGTAGAAATTGCCTTTATCTTCCCGGTAGCGAGCACTTTTCGACGTTGGATCGAAAGCGGACAGGGAATGTTCGCTTTTATGGAGATTTTCCTGTTTATTGGGATCCTCTTTATTGGCTTGGTCTATGCCTGGGCTAAGGGGGATCTGGAGTGGGTTAAAAAGGTCAGGACATGATTCTCAAGATTTAGGAGATATTCTATGCAGCCGTTAATTAATTCTTTGCCCGAAACCGTTTTCACCACGAAAGTAGACGATCTCCTTAACTGGGGGCGCGCCTCTTCGCAGTGGTACATGCTATTTGGCTTGGCTTGCTGTGCCATCGAGTTGATGCAGACGGGAGGGCCGCGGGCTGATGTGGATCGGTTTGGATGTGTACCCCGGGCAACACCGCGCCAATCAGACCTGATGATCGTTGCCGGTACGCTGACCTACAAGATGGCCAAGCGGACAAAGCTGCTTTATGATCAAATGCCTGATCCCAAGTATGTGATTTCGATGGGGAGCTGTGCGAACTGTGGCGGGCTATTTCAGCTTGCCTATTCGGTTTGTAAGGGAGTAGACAAGATTATTCCGGTGGATGTTTATGTCCCTGGGTGTCCGCCCCGTCCCGAGGCCTTAACTGAGGGGCTATTGAGGATTCAAGAGAAGATGATGCGGGAGCGGTGGTTGGTGAAGCAGGCCAAAGCGAAAGAGGAAGCTGTAGAGGCTTAAGAAGGTGGACGCGAGAGAGATATACGACAAGCTCGAGCGTCAGTTTCCGGGTAAGGTCAGTGGGTTTAAAGAAGACGTGTTGGATCCCTACCTTCGTGTCGACTCCCAAGCGATTGTGGAGGTATGTAGCTTTCTCCGGGATGAGCCGGGCTTGAAATTCGAGATCCTCTCTGATTTGACCTGCCTGGATCTCCCTAAAGAGAATAAGATCCAGGTCGTCTATCATCTCTATTCCTATTCCCAGCGGCATCAGATCGTTCTCAAGGTCGATCTTCCCAGGGAGGAACCCCGAGTTTCCACGATGGAAGGGGTGTGGAAGGCAGCCAATTGGTTTGAGCGGGAAGTTTTCGATCTTTTCGGGGTTGTTTTTGAAGGACATAGTGACCTTAGAAGGATCATGCTCCCCGAAGACTGGGTGGGACATCCTTTGCGCAAGGATTACGTGGAGCAGGAGGAATACGATGGAATCAGCACGCAAAGGGCGCCTCTGGTAGAAAAATTACTCCGGTGAGATGACTATGAGCGAGGCCGAAGTTTTTCAGACCGAAGATATGATCATCAGCATGGGTCCGCAGCACCCGAGCACCCATGGGGTGCTGCGCTTCATCGTCAAGACCGATGGCGAAGTCATGCGTGAGGCCATTCCGGATGTCGGTTACCTGCACCGTTCCATAGAGAAGATTGGCGAGAAAGTAACCTGGCATGGATTTGTCCCTTATACGGATCGTGCTGACTACCTGGCGGCGATGTTTGCCAATCAAGGCTTCTGCATGGCTGCGGAAAGGCTTGGGGGCGTCGAAGTTACCCGGCGTGGCGAGTTTTGCCGCGTGATCGCCTGTGAGCTTAACCGGATCGCTAGCCACCTCATCTCCGTAGGGACCTTTGGCCAGGATATCGGGGCCATCACACCGTTCCTCCACGCGCTCAGGGAAAGAGAGACCATTAATGATCTAATGGAAATGATCTGTGGGGCGAGACTCACATACAATTATATTAGGATCGGTGGGGTAGGCTACGACCTCACGGCGGAAACGTGCGATCGTATTACCCAGTTTCTCGATCACTTTGAGGCCATCGTCGATGAATACAACCGTCTGATCTCTTACAACAAGATCTTTGTGGAACGGCTGGTTCATGTGGCTCCCATCACCAAGGAGGATGCCTTTCAGTATAACATCGTAGGACCAAATCTCCGCGCCTGCGGGATCAAATGGGATATCCGGAGGGACATCCCTTACTCGGTTTATCCCGAGCTCGATTTCGACGTCCCGGTGGGAACAGGTGAAAAGGGGACTTTGGGGGATTGCTACGATCGATATATGGTTCGTATCTTGGAGATGCAGGAGAGTTGCAAGATCCTGCGCCAATGTCTCAGGATGATGCCCGAGGGTCCAGCCATCGCCAAGGTGGCGCGCAAGTTCAAGCCCCCAGCCGGCGAGGTCTATGTACGGATTGAGAGTTCCCGTGGCGACATGGGCTTCTACGTTCTCAGCGACGGGAGCGAGTATCCTTATCGCGTACGGATTCGCACAGGTTCCTTCACCGCCATGAGCCTGGTGGACAAGATTAGTCGAGGCCTCATGGTCGCCGATCTTATCGCCCTCATCGCCAGCCTGGATGTGGATGCGCCGGAGATCGACCGGTAGCTCAAGAGGAACCCATGCAAGCTTTCATCGATCAACTCATCCAAGAAGGGTACTTTCAGGGGGTGCCCAGAGAGCTCGTCTATGCGGGCTCTATGGTCCTCGTGGCCTTTGTCGTCCTCTCTTTTTTTGTCGCTCCCCTGGCTGGAGTTACGAGCTGGTTGGAAAGGAGGGTTTGGGGGAGGATGCAGTCGCGGGTTGGACCCAATCGGGTAGGGCCTCAGGGGATCCTCCAGTGGCTTGCGGATGGAATCAAGAATTTGCTTAAAGAGGATATCATTCCTACGGCTGCGGATAAGCGGCTCTTTGCCCTTGCCCCCTATATCGTTTTTGTCGGCTTCTTGGCCGCCTTTGTCGTGATCCCTTTCGGCAGTCAGCTCATCGTAGCTGACCTCAACATCGGGATTTTTTATCTCCTCGCTGTGACCTCTCTGGTTGTGGTCGGCATCTTGATGGCGGGTTGGTCCTCCAATAACAAGTGGTCTCTCCTGGGAGGCATGCGTTCTGCGGCGCAGATTGTCAGTTATGAAATCCCTGCAGGGCTTGCCATCTTAACCATCATTTTCGTGGCCGGTACCATGAGCATGCAGGGAATTATCAAAGCCCAAGGCTGGGCCCCTTGGGACTGGTATCTCTTCTATAATCCCTTTACCTTTATTGCCTTTTTCCTTTACTTCACTGCGGCCTTGGCCGAGGGTAACCGCACGCCGTTTGACATCCCGGAGGCGGAATCCGAGCTTGTGGCCGGCTATGTCACCGAATACAGCGGGATGCGTTTCCTCTTCTTCTTCTTTGCCGAATGGGGGAACCTCTATGTCATTGGCGCGGTGGCGACAACCCTTTTCTTGGGTGGTTGGCAGATCCCTCCGATACCGGATTATCCGGTTCTGGAGGGCATCCTTCAGTTCATCGTTTTCTTCTTGAAGGCCTATCTCTGGGTGTTTGTGGCCATGTGGGTTAGAGGGACTCTTCCTAGGGTTAGGGTCGATCAGTTGATGTCCCTTTGCTGGAAGTACATGGTTCCTCTTTCTTTTATCTGCCTCTTGGGGACGGCGGCGTGGATGGTAATTTGGCCGCAGGGCAACCGGGCGGCAAGTATGGCCATGTTTCTTATAGGTCTAGCGATCCTGGTTCTGTTCTTCAAGCGGGTGAACTATCAGATCCGTCATGCCCGCCCGGAGCTTTACCTAAAACCCTATATTTAATAATAACTGATCATTCGAGGGCCTATGCGCGAGCTAATCGGATATATCAAGAATATCATGGAGACGGTCGCAACGATCTTTGAGGGAATGGCCATTACCTTCTCCCATCTTGTGCGGCGTCCGATGACGATCCAGTATCCGGATCGAATAGAGAAACCGGTTCAGGAGACACTGCCTCTTAGGTACCGGGGGATACTGGAAGTGGATATGGATATCTGTACGGGCTGCCTTGCCTGTGAGAGGGTCTGCCCGATTACTTGTATCACCATCGGCATCGAAATGAACAAAGAGACTAAGCAGCGTGCGTTCACGCACTTTGATATTGATATCTGTAAATGCATGTACTGTGGCCTCTGTGCAGAGGTTTGCCCGACAGGATCGATTCGCCATTCTCAGGAGTTCGAAGGGGCTTGTTATAATCCGGCGAGTTTGGTTCGGCATTTTGTCACCGAACCGGTTTTGCTCTATAAGCCCAAGAAGGGTGGTGAGACAGACCCCAGATTGGTTACGAAGGTTGAGGTAGGGCTGAAGTATCTAGATGAATTTGCCACACCGGAAGGAAAGGCGGGAGGGGCAGGCGCTGAGGAGGGATAGTTGCTTGTTGCCAGTTCGGGTTTTCTGACGGTCCCACTGGCCCTTGATCCCTAAAGGATCTTCCTGTAATCGACCCAGATAGCCTTCGGCTTTTTGGGATTCCAAAGAGAGATAGAACGTCATGGAACTTACCACGATCACTTTTTATGTGGTCGCGCTCATCACGGTTGGCTCCGCTGCAATGGTGGCCTTTTCTCGTAACATCATTTACTCGGCCTTCTCACTCCTCGGAACCTTTGGCGGTGTCGCTGGGATCTACGTCTTTTTGGGAGCGGACTTTGTAGCCGGCGTGCAGGTATTGATCTACGTGGGGGGGATCCTGGTCCTCATCCTTTTTGCCGTTATGCTGACTCACAGGATCACCGATGTCCAGATCACTAACCGTTCGGTTGGCAGGATCCCGGCTCTGGTAGTGATCGGCATCTTTATCTTACTTCTTGCACAGACTATTCTTGAGACCCCTTGGGTGAAGGCCAAAGAGATCCTCTATGTCCCGACGACTGCGAGAATTGGCGATCTTTTTTTGGAAGACTATCTCCTCCCCTTTGAGCTTGCCTCCTTGGTTTTGCTTGCAGCTCTGATCGGTGCCGTGGTTCTCTCCCGCAAGGAGCTCAAGGAGTGAGGGGGATATTGATGTCTATCGGATCCTCCCCAAATGACCTTAATTCTTACCTCTTGATTGGGGCCATCCTTTTCGCCCTTGGCCTTTACACTGTCCTCACCCGGCGAAATGCAATCAGTATCCTCATGGGGGTAGAGTTAATCCTGAACTCGGCCAATATTAATTACGTGGCCTTCTCTCACTTCGGTAGTGGGAACGTGGAAGGTCAGATCTATGCGATCTTTGTGATTATGCTGGCTGCGGCCGAGGCGGCCGTTGGCCTGGCCATTGTCCTCGCGATTTTCCAAATCTTTCATACCATCGACGTGGAGGCGGCGGAGACGCTGAAAGAATAATGGTTAAAGGGTTGAAGGGTTAAAGGGATAAAGGGTTAAATGGAGCATCCTGTACAGACAGATTATCTTCGCTGGATCGTTCTTCTTCCTTTGCTTGGGGCAGCCGTCAACGGGTTGCTTGGGGCAAGCCTGCAGAGGCGATTCGGAAAATGGGTGATCAGCCTTTTTGCCTGCGCCCCAGTGCTGATTTCTTTTCTTCTCTCCCTTCAGGCCTTTCTCACTCTCTTGGCCTTAAAACCTGAAGAGCGTTTTTTGATCGACCGCCTCTATTCTTGGCTCTCACTTGGCACTCTCAATGTCGATGTGGCCTTTTGGATTGATCCTCTGTCTGCGGTGATGATCCTCGTAGTTACCGGTGTGGGAGGGCTGATCCATATCTACTCCGTTGGCTACATGCATGAGGATAAATCCTACTGGCGCTACTTTGCCTTTCTCAATCTCTTTACCTTCGCAATGCTGCTTCTAGTCACTGCAGATAACCTTCTTCTCATGTTTATCGGTTGGGAAGGGGTGGGTCTATGCTCTTATGCCCTGATTGGTTTTTGGTACCAGGATCACGTCAATACCAGGGCAGGCAATAAGGCCTTTATCGTCAATCGTGTCGGTGATTTTGGTTTTATCCTTGGGGTTTTCCTCATCTTCTGGTCTTTGGATCAGCAGGGTCATGGCACACTAAGCTTTCGCGAAATCGAGAAGTTTGCCGCTCTTCTGAAAAACCAGGAGATCTGGGGTATGGAGGTTGTGACCCTCACGACCTTGTTCCTATTCATCGGCGCCACAGGGAAATCGGCCCAGATTCCGCTTTATGTCTGGCTCCCCGATGCCATGCAAGGTCCAACTCCAGTCAGTGCCCTGATCCATGCGGCGACCATGGTGACCGCCGGGGTTTACATGATTGCCCGTCTGCACTTTCTCTACTCCCTCGCCCCGCTCACGCTGGAGGTGATCGCAGTCATCGGCATTGCAACGGCTCTCTTCGCGGCAACTATTGCTCTGACCCAAAATGACATTAAGCGCGTCTTGGCCTATTCCACGATTAGTCAGCTAGGGTATATGTTTTTGGCCACCGGCGTGGCTGCCTATGGCGCAGCCATCTTTCACCTCATGACCCACGCCTTCTTTAAGGCCTGCCTCTTTCTCGGTTCTGGAAGCGTTATCCATGCGCTGGGAGGTGAACAGGACATGAGAAAAATGGGCGGGCTTAGGGGCTCGATGCCTTACACCTTTTGGACCTTTGCTATCGCCGTCCTGGCCATTGCCGGCACGCCGTTGACTGCGGGCTTTTTTTCCAAAGACGAAATCCTGTGGCAGGTTTTTTCTAGCCCGCACGGTTCTGGTCTGCTATGGGTGTTTGGGGTAGTAGGGGCGGGGCTTACTGCCTTTTACATGTTCCGCCAGTTCTTTCTGGTCTTTTTTGGCGAGTGTCGTGCCGATAGCCATGCCCAGGCCCATCTCCATGAGTCACCCAAGGTGATGACCTATCCGTTGGTGCTTCTGGCCATCGGTTCCATTGCGGCAGGCTGGATCGGGCTCCCGGCAATTCTCGGCGGCAGCCGTTTTGCCGAATGGCTGGAGCCTGTCTTGGGCAAGCATCATGAAGCGCATGCCTCGGCGGCTTTAGAAGAGATATTGATGGTCCTCTCAGTAGGGGTTGCAGCATTGGGTTTTTATCTCGCCTATCTCCTCTATTATCGCCGCACACTAGCGCCCGAGCGTTTTTCCTCTTTGGCCGGTGGGCTGCCCTACCGCTTGTTCTATAACAAGTATTACATTGATGAGATCTATCAGTTTGTCTTTGTTCGCGGTACGCTGTTGCTGGCCCGCATCGGTGCCTGGATCGATCAATATATTATCGACTTTATTGTCGATGGTTCGGCTAAGACGACTGCCTTTATCTCCTGGTTTAACGGCCTCTTTGATAACTATGTGGTCGATTGGCTTGTCAACGCGGTTGCCAATGTGACCTTCTGGTCTGGCAATAAATTCAGAAGGGTCCAAACCGGGAACATCAACAGCTACCTTTACGTGATCTTGGGGGCGGTGGTCCTCGCCATAATCATCAGGTTGCGGTTTTCGAGCTGACTGTTCGTGGCTCGTGTTCGTGATTCGTGATCGTGTCCGAGTCCGAGCAGCGAGCACGATAAACGATTAGGAGATTCTAAACGATGACAGACAACGTGCTTACGTATATGACCTTCTTCCCTCTGGCCGGGATGATCGTGGTTCTTCTCTTGCCGCGGGATCGTAACAACCTGATCCGCTGGGCCTCTGCCCTTTTCACTGCACCGCCGCTCCTACTCGCCGTTTGGCTCTACGTCAATTTTGATCTGACAAACCCAGGACTCCAGTTCGTAGAAAAGTACCCCTGGATCCCTGCCTATAACATCGAGTATTTCGTGGGTGTTGATGGAATTAGCATCTCCATGGTACTTCTTACCGCCCTTCTTTGCTTTCTTTGCATCTTCGCCTCCTGGGGCATCGACAAGGCAGTTAAGGGATACTTCGCTCTCTTTCTCCTGCTCGATACAGGGATGATGGGGGTTTTCGTCGCCCTCGATTTTTTTCTCTTTTACATCTTTTGGGAGGTGATGCTCCTCCCCATGTACTTTTTGATCGGGATTTGGGGCGGTCCGCGCAGAGAGTACGCCGCGATTAAGTTCTTTCTCTACACCCTTTTCGGCAGCGTGCTCATGTTGCTCGCAATCTTAGCCCTCTATTTCACCAGCGAGCCTTATACCTTTGACATGACCAAGCTCATTGCCCAGAGCAGCAAGTACAGCACTGCCACGTTGCCCTTTTGGCCCTTTGACCAACTGGGATGGGGCTTTCAACACGTTGTCTGGATGGCGCTCTTTATCGGTTTTGCCATCAAGATCCCGGCCTTTCCCTTCCACACCTGGCTTCCAGATGCCCATGTGGAGGCACCCACAGCGATATCGGTCATCCTGGCCGGCATTCTTCTCAAGATGGGTGCCTACGGAATACTGCGCATCAATTTTCCCATGCTCCCTGCAGCCACTGCCGACCTCGCCTACGTTTTTCTTGCAGCCTTGGGAACTTGGAACATTATCTACGGCGCCCTCTGTGCCATGGCACAGAGAGACTTTAAGAAGCTTGTTGCCTATTCCAGCGTGAGCCATATGGGGTATGTGATGTTGGGGATGGCAACCTTCACCCCGCAGGGGATCAACGGTGCGGTTCTCCAGATGTTCAACCACGGTACGATCACCGGGATGCTCTTCCTTCTGGTGGGTGTGATCTACGATCGTGCCCATCACCGTGACATAGAGGGTTTCGGAGGTCTGGCGGCGATCATGCCGGTCTATACGGGTGTCACGGCCCTGGCCTTTTTTGCCTCGATGGGGCTGCCTGGTCTCTCCGGTTTTATCTCTGAGGTCCTGGTGCTCCTTGGCGCTTGGCAGAAGTATCCGGTCCTCACTATCTTCGGGGCGGGCGGAGTGGTTTTGACTGCTGGCTATTTTCTTTGGACGATCCAACGGGTCTATCTGGGCCCGACCAATGAGAAGTATAAGGCACTACCGGAGATTAACGGTCGGGAACTTTTCACTCTGATTCCGCTGGGGATCATTGTCATTATCCTAGGAGTTTACCCTAACGCGGTCCTCGATCTCTTGCGCTCCTCTCTGGATCAGCTAAATCAGATGGTGATCCCTCATCTCTCTTAGGAAGCTATGGACCTAGGCAATCTCGAAAGCCTGAGATTCTTCTACCCAGAGAGCATTCTTACCGGGACCATCCTCTTTCTCGTCCTCCTTGACCTGGTCGTAGAGAATAAGAAAAGCCTCGGCCTTATCGCTCTGCTGGGTTGCCTCTTCTCCCTCTTCGCCACCTGGCAGCTTTACGGGACGCCCGGAGGGTTGCTCTTCTACCGCATGATCATCCTCGACAACTTCAGCCTCTTTTTTAAAGTGGTCTCCCTGCTGGCTGCTATGCTTGTAATCTGGATGTCTCTGAGCTGTCGTGAAATTCGGGAGATCCATCAGGGGGAATACTACACGGTCCTTCTCACCTCTGCCCTCGGCATGTTTTTCATGGCCTCTTCGAGCAATCTTCTGATGGCCTACCTCTCTTTGGAGCTGGTGAGTCTTACCTCATATATCCTGACCGGATTCTTGCCGCACAACCGCCGTTCGAGCGAAGCCGCGCTCAAGTATCTGATCTATGGCGGCGTGGCCTCTGGCACTATGATCTACGGGATGAGCTGGGTCTTTGGCATGACCGGGAGCCTGGACTACTCAAGGATCAACGAGGTCCTGCTCCAGGGCGAAGTGAATCGCCTAAGCCTATTTATGGCGTTTGTCTTTATCCTGGCTGGGTTCGGCTACAAGATCGTCTTTGTCCCTTTTCACATGTGGTCCCCTGATGTCTATCAGGGAGCGCCGACGCCGATTACAGCCTTTCTCTCCGTAGGGTCGAACGCGGCCGGCGTAGCCATTATGGTCCGCTTTTTCTTCCCTGCCGTGTCGCGCCTTGGGGTAGATGGGAATTGGCTCTTTATCTCAGGTGTGGAGTGGCCCCATTTGCTTCTCATCGTCAGCATGGTGACCATGACCCTGGGGAACCTTTGCGCCCTGAATCAGCAAAATGTCAAGCGTCTTCTCGCCTATTCCGGAATCGCCCATGCCGGCTATATCCTGATGGGACTCGTGGTCCTCAATAACGACGGGCTTAAAGCAATGCTCTTTTACGTAGTCGTTTATCTCATTATGAATTTGGGCGCTTTTCTAGTCGTGGTGATTGTCGCCAATGCAACTGGCAGAGAGGACATTGAAGGCTATCGTGGCCTTGCCTGGCGTGGGGCAGCCATTCCTGCGGTGTGTATGGCGATCTTTCTCTTTTCTCTTACCGGACTTCCGCCTTTGGCAGGCTTCGTAGGGAAGTTCTTTCTCTTTGCCGCGGTGATCAAGGAGGAATTCTATCTCTTGGCCGTCGTAGCGATCATCAACAGCGTCATCTCGCTCTATTATTATGCACGCATCGTCAAAACCATGTTCCTCGACTTTCCCGAGCCGACCGATCAGGAGGTGGTGATGACTGCCAACAACTCGACTCTCCTTGGAGTCCTTTCGGCCCTGACCGTCCTTTTTGGCATCTACTGGGGCCCCCTGGTCCAGTACACAAACCAATCCCTCAGTTTTTTTATAAAGTAAGCCTTTTTGTTGTGCCCGGAAGCCAACGGGAGCGGGCTCGACAACAGAATCCTCGAATGCGCCGTTGAAGCCGGCGCAGACCCGGTAGTGACAGGCGACCGTCACCTCCTCAAGTTGAAGAAATTCCGAGGCATCCATATAATTCGTCTAGTAGGTTTCTTAAGATTATTTCCCGACGAGGTAAGCTGCTGATACAAAATCGAGAATCAATAGAGCCGTCACCAGTTAACCGCGAGCGAGGCGGCGTCGGCTAAAGGCCGCTCACCGGCCTGTCCGTATCTGGCCTCAAAGTTTTTCTTGGATGGCTAGCCGGAGGCGATTGTGATAAAGAAGGCACGATTTATGGGGAAAAAGCACGTGAAAGAGAAAGACCGCGAAACTTCAGCTTTGATTAACAATCCTGAGTTTCGGCTAACTGCGGCATCGCTAACGTGGGTATGTGAAAGATTCAGCAACTCCAATGTCGTCAACTCCTGCAGATAGTCTAGAGCAGCATCACTGATATACGTGGATGCCAAATTCAGTTCTCTAAGTTGCGGCAGATTTCTTAGGTGAGCCACTCCAGCATCACTAACCTCAGATTCCCTGAGATTTAATGATCGAAGTTGAGTTAGATCTCGCAGATAAGCCAAGCCTGGCCCGCTAATCTTGCAGTATGATTGACGAAGTCGCATGTGCTAGTATTCTGGAGCGTGGAGGACATTAGATGAAAGAAGGACAGATTATAGGGCGCAGGCAGAAACTCAGAAGAATGGAAGTCTTGCGGGCTGCACACAAAGAGGCGCGAACCCGGGACTGGTTTGAAGGGACAGTCCGTACGAATGACCCCAATGGGGAAGATAGAGGGCAGGCGACGCGGGATCTTTTGGACATTGGCCTGCTTGAAAAAGATGACCGTTATCCGGGACCAGGTCACCCGCACCCTTACCGTTTAACCCCGCAAGGACGGACCTTTCTAGAGGGCGTGATGAAGAAGATTGGCAAAGGCAACAGCATTGATTGGGGGCGGGTTAAGGAGATTGAATTTCCTACATTGCAACGCCCCGCGGTTGCAGAAGACGTATAAGCGTGGGTGTATTGGGATAAGGTTCTGACAGCGCTAAAAGGACAAAGCGTATGACCAAACCCATTATCGGTTTCATTGGCCTTGGCATTATGGGCAAGCCCATGGCGAGAAATCTTATGAAGGCCGGATATTCGCTCGTGGTGCACAACAGAAGTCGCCCCTCCGTGGACGAGATGGCGAAGGAAGGCGCTAGAACGGCCAATAACCCGCAAGCGGTCGCCGCCGAGGCGGATGTCCTCATCACGATGCTTCCCGATTCGCCTGACGTGGAGTCGGTCTATACCGGCGCTCAGGGAGTCTTCATGGGTGCCCGGCCGGGAACGCTTCTGATTGATATGTCGAGCATCTCCCCCGTGGTCGCGCGCCGTCTCGCCGCAGAAGCCGAGACGAAAAGCCTGGATATGCTCGATGCCCCTGTCAGCGGCGGCGAGGTGGGTGCCATCAATGCGACGCTCTCTATCATGATTGGCGGCAAGGCCTCCGCGGTTGAGCGTGCGATGCCTATCTTTCAGGCAATAGGCAAGAACATTGTGCATGTTGGCGATGCGGGCGCCGGGCAAGTGACGAAGGCAGCGAATCAGGTCGTCGTCGGTCTTACGATTGCGGCGGTGAGCGAGGCCTTGGTGCTGGCAACAAAGGCAGGCGTAGATCCTGCTAAGGTGCGACAGGCACTGCTCGGAGGATTTGCACAGTCTCGAATTTTGGACGCGCATGGGCAGAAGATGTTGGACCGCAATTTCAGACCCGGCTTCTCCATTCGTCTGCATGAGAAAGATCTGAGCATCGCCCTCGCTACAGGGAAAGAGTACGGTGCGCCGCTCATGCTTACTGCCATTGTCCAGCAGATGATGAACGCCATGAAAGTGACGGGCCGGGGGGAGCTGGACCATTCAGGGTTGGTCACGCTGATTGAGGAACTGGCCGAGGCTCAAGTAGGTAACCGGGGAGAGAGATAAATAAGTCTTCGAGTATATACTTGTCTCCAGGACTCCCTGGACGTTTTTGGTCATTTTTGTTCATTATCGCTGACTCACCGAAAAGCAACCCGAAAGCTTTATTCTTAAAAAGTCCAGAGAATACAGGCGTGTTAGAGCACTTCTGAGCTAGCTACCACTTCTGGCATTCCACTTGCGTCACCTCCCTAGGAAACTGTATTCGGGAGGAAAAAATGAAACGGCGAAGTAGATGCTTGAGCTCAGGTCTGTTAACTTTCATGCTCTGGTGGGGCGATAACTCAGCGTCCCTTGCAGCCACACCGACCCATCAGATCAAGGAAACGGTCGACCGCGTCCTGGCGGTTCTACAAGACCCCACGAACATGGGGGAGGCCAAAAAAGCAGAAAGGAGGGAGATGCTTCGGCAAGTCCTGTTACCACGATTTGACTTCCCGGAGATGGCCAAAAGGTCTCTAGGAAGTCATTGGAGGGATCAGAATGGAAAGCAGGAAGAGTATGTCTCCGTTTTCACGGATTTTATGGAAAACTCTTACATTGGCATCGTGGAATCTTTTAAGGAGGGAAAAATCGTCTTTGTACGTGAGCGCGTAGATAAGGACTTCGCTGAGGTTGATACCAAAGTACTCCCACTCAAAGAGCAGCCGTTACCCATCACTTACAAGCTCCACCTCGTTGGAGGAGAGTGGAAGATTTACGATGTGGTCATCGAGAACGTCAGCCTGGTAAACAACTACCGCTCTCAATTTAACCGCATAATCTCCTCCGCTTCATTTGACGAACTGCTCAGAAAATTGCGCGAAAAGGCTTCTGAAACCGGGAGTTAAAAAGTTTCAAGGCGTCCCTCCTACGGGCGGATTTTCAAAGAGCGATTGCCTTTCCAAGTCCCCTCCAAAATAGCTTCGTCCTTAATTTGGGCGTACTTCCCTAGGACCCGCTGACTAAATTCCTTATCCGTTTTGTACCGATGCATCCCCCGGATAGGTTTGCTTGACAGGAGTCGCGCCTTCATTTAGGGTGGTTCGCCAAGAGGCTAAATCTTGATGCCTGCCCACGCCGGAGGAGCGGTATGATTCTACACCTTCTCGTGGTCCACATTATTCTGCTCTGTGGTTTTCTATGTACGAAGTCTCTCCTGGCTCAAACCGGTCCTAAAATTATTGATAAGGCCAAACAAGAAGGACGGGTAGTATACTACACCCCTCTTAATGTCACGGCAGCCAATGTACTGATTAAATCCTTCGAGAAGGAGTACCCGTACGTGAGAGTTCAACTTCTTCGCCAGGGTGGGGAGGCTCTCCGAACAAGAGTCCTTTCCGAGGCACAGGCAGGAAGACATAATTTTGACGTTATCTCCATGAATATTCTCGATGCCCAGCTTTTACAGCGAAGGGAACTTTTGGCTCCGTATATCTCTACAGAAAGAGGAGGAATCCCCCAGGGACTCAAAGACAGGGAGGGATTCTGGACCGCAAGTTATATCATTCAACATGTTATTGGATATAATTCTCGGCTGGTGCCTGCAGGAAAGATTCCTAGGGATTGGCGGGATCTTCTAGACCCGATATGGAAAGGTAAGATCGGCCTCGATCGAGATGGGGTCGTATGGTATGCCTCTCTGCTCCAATATTGGGGGAGGGAAAGAGGCGTTAAGTTCATGAAACAACTTTCAGTCCAGGAGCCTCATTTTGAACGGGGAAATACCCTCAGGACTCAGATGATGGCGGCAGGGGAGTTCCCACTAGCCGTTGTGCATGCCCATAAGGTCGAGGAATTTAAAACCAAGAGGGCTCCCATTGATTGGGTAACGACCTCCAATCCCATTATTACACACGGCAATATCGTTAGCATAGCCCGCCATGCGCCCCATCCTAATGCGGCCCGTCTCTTTGTGGATTATTTTCTGTCCAAGAAGGGACAAATAGTCCTGAACGAGGCTTTCGTAGTTCCCGCTAGGACAGATATACCTCCTCTGGCTCCGTCACTTGATCAGAGTAAACTTAACGTTCACTATGTTGATCCGGTCCTTGCTGAAAACTACAATCAATATCAGAAGGAGTATCAAGAGATCTTCCAGTAATAGGCGAAGACAAAAAAGGGGGGTTTTTAATGTTGGATACGACGAAAAGAAAAGAGATGTTGCGGATGATGCTCAAAGTCCGTGCCTTTGAGGAAAAACTGAACGACCTCTATCAGAAAAAGGTGATGTTTGGGAGTCCCCATTCCTACCGCGGTCAGGAGGCCATAGCGGTCGGCGTCTGCTCCGCTCTCGAATCAAGGGATCTGATAGCAAGCTACCACCGTGGCACAGGGCATCTGGTAGCCAAAGGGGCGGATCTCTACCACCTTCTGTGTGAATGTCTGGGCCGGCTCGACGGATACTCCAAGGGGCGCGGCGGCAAGATGCACATGGGTGACCTCTCTTTCGGCTTTATCGGCAACACCGGTACGGTTGGAGCCACGGTCCCTATCGCTACGGGGGCTGCTCTAGCTGCGCAGATGAGGGGCAGCAGGGAAGTGGTGGTGAGTTTCCTAGGTGAGGGGGGAATGAACCAGGGAGTGGTCCATGAGGCGATGAACTTTGCCGGTCTGTGGAAGCTTCCGGTCATCTATGTGTGCGAGAACAATTTCTATGCGATGACCGTGAGCCTGGAGAAAAGCGTTGCTATCAAGCACGTTGCCGAGCGGGCAAAGGGTTATGGATTTGAGGGCAAAGTGATCGACGGCAACGACATAGAGCTGGTTTATGAGGAGACGAGCAAGGCGGCGGAAAAGGGGCGTGCCGGCGAGGGGGCGACTTTCTTAGAGTGCTTGACCTATAGATGGGACGGTCACTTTGGCGGAGATCCGGGAGTCGGCTATCGGGCTAAGGAGGAAGTCGAGGATTGGAAGCAGCGCTGCCCAATCAAGCGGCTCAAGGAAAAGCTTCTGGGGGGAGGGAAATTGACCGCAGAGGAATTTGAGAGAATGAGCGCAGCCGTTTACGCTGAGATCGACGAGGTTGCGCTGAAGGCTCAGGCAGCTCCGCTACCTCCTCAAGAGCATGACTTAAACAGCGTGTTCGCTGGATCGGAGGTGGCTCATGGCTAAGGCAATGGAGTCTCAGGCGCCTAAAGCGGAGGTCAAGGAGATGCGCCTTCAGGAGGCGCTCAGAGAGACGCTTCGCTACGAAATGGCGCGGGATGAGCGGGTTTTTGTCATGGGCGAGGATGTAGCTCTGTTTGGTGGGGCTTACGGAGTGACCCGCGGTTTGCTGCAAGAGTTTGGCGAGGATCGAGTTCGGGATACTCCCATCTCTGAGGCGGCAATGATCGGACTCGCTATTGGCGCGGCAATCAACGGGATGAGGCCGATCGTGGAGATCCAGTTCTGTGACCTCCTGCCCATCTGTATGGACCAGCTCACCACCCATGCAGCCCGCTATCACTACCAGACCGGAGGCCGTATTTCGGTACCCATGGTGGTGCGGAACAAATTCGGCACCCGGCCAGGGGGTGGGCCAAGCCATTCGAGCTGCAATCATGGGGCGTTCATCCCTTTCCCAGGACTCAAGATTATAATCCCAACAACACCGGCAGATGCCAAAGGCCTTCTCCTTTCAGCGATCCGCGATCCCAACCCGGTCCTCTGCTTTGAGAGCCATCACCTTTACGGTGTCAAGGGGCCCGTGCCCGAGGGGGATTACACCGTTCCCATTGGCCTGGCTGCGGTGCGCCGTGAGGGGAAGGATCTCACGATGATTACCTGCGGTGGTATGATCCTCAAAGTCGATGAGGCAGCACAGAGACTCCA
>JAHFAO010000178.1 GCA_023250515.1 Deltaproteobacteria bacterium
TCAAGCCGGGCGAAGATAGCCGGGCGGGACGATGGTGGTGGGAGAATCCGGAGTCAAAGGAGTGCGGGCTCCATTCGAACTCTGGGGCGAAGGAGCGAGGCATGGGGGAAGAAAAAAACAGGACAGGACAAATAGCCCCTCATGGCGGGCAGTTGGTGAATAGGGTTCTGGTCGGGCAGGAGCGGGAGGAGGTCTTGGCAAGATCCAGAGAGCTTAAGAAGATCGCTTTAAATGCCCGGACCCTCTCAGATTTGGAGCTTTTGGCCGTGGGAGCCTTTAGCCCCTTGGAAGGTTTCATGGGGAAGGATGATTACGAGCACGTCATTAACGAGATGCGCCTTTCATCCGGTCTCATCTGGACCCTCCCAATCACCTTAGCCGTCTCGAGCGATGAGGCTCAAGAGCTCCAAGAAGGAGAAGAGGTCGCTCTGTTGGACGCCACGGGAGAAGCGGTGGGCCTTCTCTCCCTTCAGGAGAAATTCACCTACGACAAGAAAGAAGAAGCCTGGAACGTCTACAAGACCGACGAAGACCGCCATCCGGGTGTATGGTATCTCTACCAACGAGGTGAGACGCTCTTAGGCGGGAACATCACACTCATTCGCAGGCAACCTCTATATCCCGGCTTTGAACCCTACAGACTCGATCCTAGGGAGACCAGGGGAATCTTTAACCAGCGCGGCTGGCGGACGGTGGTCGGGTTTCAGACAAGGAATCCCATTCACAGGTCTCACGAGTACATCCAAAAGTGCGCTCTGGAGTTGATGGATGGTCTCTTGATCCACCCCTTGGTCGGGAAGACAAAGCTGGATGACATACCTTCAGAGGTCCGGCTCCGCTGCTACGAGGTCTTAGTCGAGTATTATTTTCCTCAAGAGCGGGTGTTTCTATCGGTCTTTCCTGGGGCGATGCGCTACGCCGGTCCTAGGGAGGCTGTCTTCCATGCTCTCGTTCGCAAAAACTATGGCTGCACGCACTTCATTGTGGGGCGGGATGCCGCTGGAGTCGGTGGATACTACGGCCCCTACGATGCCTGGGACCTGTTCGGCCACTTTAGGCGTGATGAGCTGGATATCACGCCTCTTTTCTTTGCCGAGACCTTCTTCTGCCGTCGGTGCGATGCCGTCGTCTCAGCCAAGACTTGCCCTCACGATAGCAGTCATCACGTGGCACTGTCCGGGACACGAGTTCGCGAGTTGCTGGATCGAGGTGAGCCGCTGCCGTCTGAGTTCACACGCCCCGAAGTGAGCGAGGTGCTCGGCGAGTGGTCACGAAACGGTTCATAATGAGTGGAGATGTTCATCTAACGTTATGACTATGACATTGAAGGAAGCTATAAGTGACTTTTTCACTGTGAGATCCTGGAAATCGAAGTTGCGAGGGGATACGCTGGCGGGGAAAAGGCCTGAAGGGGGTTCTGGAACGAAGGGCTTTGAAGGAGTAACCATTCGGCTCCTTGAGTCGTCCCGGCCGCCGGCCACGCCTGTGGAGCGGCTGGCGGTAGAGACTCTTAAACGCGAGGGTCCGACTTCTTTCAAGAGACTCGTTGAACGTATTGCCCGTGAGGTCTATTTCGACGAGGTACGCAACGGCGCGTGGATCTTGGACATAGGGTTGTTTGGCCCCGATCTCTTTGTCCCTGAGGTTAACTTCGAACTTAAGGCGGCAGACGGCGTGCTGTGGAAGATCGAAAGATCGAGAGAAGAAAGCCATGGGATACTATCCAATCTTCCTTAACATGACAGGGCGGCGTTGCGTTGTTATTGGAGGGGGAGGTGTTGCTGAGCGCAAGGTGGAGGCGCTTCTGGAGGTTGGAGCGAGCGTCAGGGTCTTAAGTCCCAGGCTCACTCAACGGCTTAAAGGCTGGGCGAAGGAGGGAAAGATTCGACACGAAGCCCGAGAATACTGCTTCGGCGATCTCCTTGGATACGAGCTTGCGTTCGTTGCGACCGATGATGGCACGGTGAACGATGCTGTCGCGCAGGAGGGTCGCGTGAGGGGTGTTTGGGTCAATGCTGCCGACGACCCTGCCCATTGTGATTTCATCCTCCCATCGATTCTACAGCGCGGTGAGTTGATTGTGGCAATCTCTACTGGGGGGGCGAGCCCAGCAGTTTCCCGTGCTGTCAGGGAAGAGCTGGAAGCCTATTTTAGCGAAGATTATGCTGCTCTAGTCCAAATTGCGTCGGAGGTCAGGCGAGAGCTTAAGCAGAAATCCATCCATCCTAACACGCAGGCCTGGCACAAAGCCTTGGACGGCGATCTCCATAGGCTCATTAGCGAAGGGAAGCGAGAAGAGGCAAGGAATCATCTCCTTAAACGGTTAGGAGTAGAGACATGCAGATAGGGAAGGTCTACCTCGTCGGTGCGGGTCCTGGTGATCCCGGTCTCCTGACAATCCGGGGACTGGAATTGCTACAGAAGGCTCAAGTGGTCGTTTACGATCGCTTGGTAAATCCAATCCTTTTGGAGGAGGCGCCGCCCGTGGCCATTCGGGTTTTTGCCGGGAAGCTTACAGGAAGCCACAGTCTTCCCCAGGAAGAGATCAATGAGATCCTGATAACTCAGGCGAGGCTTGGTCGAAGAGTGGTGAGGTTAAAAGGTGGCGACCCCTTTGTTTTCGGTCGCGGTGGCGAGGAGGCTGAAGCGCTCGCGGAAGCAGGGATTCCCTTCGAGATTGTGCCGGGAGTTAGCTCGGCAATTGCAGTTCCGGCCTATGCAGGGATTCCGCTTACTCATCGAAAGCTTTCCTCATCGTTTGCCGTAGTAACCGGACATGAGGCCTATAAAGCTGAGCCTTCAGTAGATTGGGCACGATTAGCGATTGGCGTGGACACCTTGGTTATCCTGATGGGGTTAAAGAATCTCCCGAGGGTCGTGGCCAAGCTTATCGCCCACGGCCGGTCCCCGAAGACCCCTGTGGCTGTTATCCGCTGGGGAACGACTCAAGCTCAAGAGACGGTTACCGCCACCCTTTCTGACATCGTTGAAAAGGCTGCAGCTCTAAAGCCTCCCGTGGTCATTGTCATAGGAGAGGTCGTAGACCTCAGGGAAAAACTCGACTGGTTTGGACCTCCCCAGGAATCGGAGGCAGAGGTGCGGTCTTCGTGTGGTCATGAACTCACAAACCAGCCTCCAGGGCCTTAGGGTAGTCTCCTTTGAGAGCCGCCGTGCGCGCGAGATGGCGGAGTTGATCAGGCGTTATGGCGGAGAGCCCATTATGACTCCCTCTATGCGCGAGATTCCTATCAGCCAAAACAGCGCTGCCCTGGATTTTGTCGAGGAGCTTGAAGCGGGCAAGATTGACGTCGTTATTCTCCTCACTGGAGTCGGAACGCGGACTCTAGTAGAGGTGGTTTCGCCCAGATACTCCCGTGAAAGAGTAGCAGCAGCATTGCAGCGGGTCACTGTGGTAGCTCGCGGGCCCAAGCCAGTTGCCGTCCTCAGAGATTTGGGGTTAAAGCCGAATATTAGTGTTCCTGAACCTAACACTTGGCGCGACATTTTGTCAGAGCTCGACAGCAAGACAGAAATCCAAGGGCGGCGGGTTGCGGTGCAGGAGTACGGCGTAACTAATCCGGAGCTGATAGCGGGGCTCGAGGCCCGTGGGGCTAAGATATTGCGAGTCCCTGTCTATCGTTGGGCGCTGCCAGAAGATACTGGCCCCCTAAGAGCTGCTGTGGAGGAAATTGTCGCAGGCCGGGTGGACGTGGCCCTCTTTACCAACGCGACTCAGGTGGATCATCTGTTCAAGATCGCTGCAGAAGAACGATTAGATCAAAGACTGCGGCAAGCCCTGTCGCAGGTTCTGATCGCCTCCATTGGCCCTATCTGCAGCGAGTCGCTGGAGCAATTCGGTCTTAAGGCGGATATGGAACCCGATCACCCGAAAATGGGGCACCTGGTCGCCGCCGTCGCGCAACGCGGGCGCCACCTTTTAGAACGAAAGCGGCGACAAATGGAGCTTGAGTGAGTTCGGAGTTAGGCTATAATGGCTTGATATGGATGTTGCGCTGCTCGAGGTTACAGCGGTCCTTTATCTTTTGGCCACCGGCAGCTTTATCATTTACCTTTTCCTTCCTAGAGACTTTCTATCCCGCTTCTCTCCGCTCCTACTCCTAGCCGGTTTGATAATCCATACTTCGGCCCTTGGAGTCCATTTTTTTCAGACAGGGTTTCCTGCGGTAACACAATTCCGTGAAGCCCTTTCCTTCTTTAGCTGGCTTATGGTGGCTGTATATCTTCTTGTCCAGCTTAGGTACCGCCTGACCGTTCTCGGGTCCTTTATCGCCCCTTTGGCCTTTCTCATGTCTCTTGCCGCTTTTGCTTTTGGCACTGGCAGTGAAGAGCTTCCACCGGCGCTTAAGACTTATTGGCTTCCCCTACACGTCACCCTTGCTTTCTTAGGCAACGCCGTTTTCGCTTTAGCCTTTGGTGTCAGCCTTATGTACTTGCTCCAGGAGTATCAACTTAAGAACAAAAAGATGACCGGGCTCTATAAACGTTTTCCCTCACTGGAGACCTTGGATCGGCTCAACTATGTCTTTTTGGTGTGGGGTTTCCCCCTTATGACCCTAGGTATTCTCACGGGGAGTATGTGGGCAGGGATTCATTGGGGGAATTACTGGTCCTGGGAGCCACGGCAAATCTCATCAGCGATAACATGGATACTTTACGGCGCCTTGCTCCAGGGTCGGATTACCGCCGGCTTGCGCGGGAAGAAGGCAGCTCTTTTAACCATGGTGGGTTTTGCCGTCGTCTTAGGTTCCTTTCTCTGGGGGGACTCGGTTTTTCCGAGCCGGCACAGTGGCAGCTTTGAGTAGGTCGTGTCGTGCATAAAGAGATCATAATTGTGGGCCTCAACCACCGCACGGCTCCGGTTGAGGTGCGTGAAAGAGTTGCCTTTGACAGCTCGCTACTACGAGAATCTCTCATGCGTTTGCACTCTCTGCCCTCGATTAAGGAGGGCGTGATCCTTTCCACATGCAACCGGGTAGAGGTGGTTGCAGCAGCTCCGGACGAGCAATCTGCATTTCGAGAGATTAAAGGCTTTCTTGTAGAGCAAGAGTCCGGCACGAACCACGGCGGTTTAGAAGATCATCTTTACACGTACTCGGGAGATACGGCCGTGCGCCATCTCTTCCGTGTCGCCGCAAGTCTCGATTCCATGGTCGTGGGTGAGCCGCAAATCCTGGGGCAGCTCAAAGGTCACTATCTCGCTGCCCAAGAGGCGGGTACCGTAGGGACTATTCTACACCGCCTCTTCCATCGTTCTTTTTCTGTTGCCAAGAGGATTCGGACCGAGACTGGGATCGCGAGCCGAGCTGTCTCGGTGAGTTCGGTGGCGGCGGATCTGGCCAAACGCATATTCGATCGTTTAGAAGACAAAACCGTGATGCTCATTGGCGCAGGGAAAATGGGCGATCTGGTGGCCCGTCATCTTCAGCGCAACGGGGTCAATAGTCTCATGGTTACCAACCGCACCTTTGAGCGTGCGGTGGAGGTGGCGGCGCAATTTTGCGGCAGCCCCATTCGTTTCGAGGATTATCCCCGATACCTCAAGTTGGCCGATCTGGTGATTGGCTGCGCTGGCTCTCCGGAAGTCCTTCTCCGGCCCGGGACCGTCGAGGAGATCTTGAAGGAGAGAAAACAAAAGGCCATGTTCTTTATTGATATCGGTGATCGGCGCAACTTTGATCCGCGGATCAACGAGATTGATAATGTTTACCTGTATGACATAGACGATCTAGAGGCAGTGGCAAAGGAGAATCTCGAAGAGAGGACAAGCGAAGTACGGAAAGCCGAAGATATCGTGGACGAAGAGGTGGCGGGCTTCCTGCGCTGGCTGGCCTCTCTGGAGCAGGTACCGACCATTGTGGCCTTGAGACAGAAACTAGAGGAGATTCGAAAGGGGGAGTTGGAAAAGTCTTTGGGCACAAGCCTCAAGGGTCTTTCAGAGAAGGAGAGGCAGGCCCTCGAGGATATGACCTCTGCGATGATCAGCAAGATTCTCCATGCCCCGATCACTCGTTTAAAGAGACAGTCCGAGGATCAGGATGAGACCCTCTACGTCGAGGCGCTTAAGAAGCTTTTCGATTTGGAGGAGAAATAATGTGTGGCCTGCACTTTGCATTGAGGCATGATTGATGAAAGCAATCCGCATCGGCACACGTGGAAGTGCGCTGGCCTTGGCTCAGGCAGGTTGGGTGAGACAGAAGTTGGAGGAAAGATACCCCGGCCTCAAAGTCGAGACCATCACCATCAAGACCAGCGGCGACCGTTTCCTCAACACCCCGATCAAAGCAATCGGGGGGAAGGGCATCTTTGTCAAAGAGATAGAGGAGGCACTGCTCCGAAAGGAGATCGATCTGGCGGTCCATTCGATGAAAGACCTCCCTACAGAGATTCCTTTGGGCCTAACCGTAGCAGCTATTCCAGAGCGTGAGGACCCCCGCGATGTTCTGGTGAGTGTGGACCACAAGCCTTTGAAGGATTTGCCTTCGGGTGCAAGAGTGGGTACGGGTAGCTTACGCAGGCGCGCACAAATCTTACACTATCGGCCTGACCTCTCGCTTCTCTCCATTCGCGGGAACATCGATACGCGATTGAAGAAGTTGGATCAGGGTGAGGTGGATGCCTTAATCATGGCGATGGCCGGGCTTAGGAGGATAGGGCAAGAAGATCGGGTGAGCGAATATCTCTCTCCGGAAATTTGCTTGAGTGCGGTGGCCCAAGGGGCCCTGGGGTTGGAGACTCGGGACGGAGATCCGGTGATCGATGAGCTCGAATTTCTGCATCACCTTCCGACCGCCCTGGAAGTTTCAGCAGAAAGGGGTTTTCTTAAACGCCTGGGAGGTGGTTGTCAGATACCGGTTGGCGCGTGCGCATGGATGAGCAGAGATCAGATCAGGCTCATGGGTGTGGTTGCTGATGTTGACGGGCGCAAGTTGTTTAAAGGAGAGATTTCAGGTTCAGCCGGGGAGGCCGAACAGTTAGGGCAGGAGCTGGCGGAGCGGCTTCTAAGAAAAGGTGCGGATGAAGTTCTGGCTTTAGGCGCTTTCACTTCTGAAGAAACGACTTTGGACCATGGCTCTAGCTAG
>JAHFAO010000179.1 GCA_023250515.1 Deltaproteobacteria bacterium
GGAATATAGCCCATCGATATCTCACCTATTGGGCCAGGACTAACCTCGCCTTAGCGAGACTCCGGGTTCAGATCGAGGGCTTGGAGCGTCTCGATCCTGAGAAAACCTACATCTTTATGCCAAACCACGCGAGCTTTCTCGATATCCTCTTGGCCTTTGCCTGCATCCCTAATAATTTTCGCATCATTACCAAGGAGGAGATCTTTTCAATCCCCTTTATGGGTTGGGCCCTCAAAAGATCCCGCCAAGTCCCTATGAATCGTTCGCATCCAAGAAAAGGGCTGGCTAGCCTAAAGCAGGCGTCCAACCTTCTCAAGGAGGGGGTCTCCATCGTTGTCTTCCCCGAAGGAACGCGCACCTCAAATGGAAAGATTAACGACTTTAAAGCCACCCTTTTTATTTTGCCCATTCGTACCGGGATCCCAGTGGTCCCAGTCCTGATAGAGGGGACTTTTGATGCACTTAAGCGGGGAGCTATCCTCCTCAATCCAGTCCCCATTAAGCTGACCTTTCACCAGCCAATTTCGGCCGGATCATTTAAAGATCGAGACCGGTGGACCTATGCAAAGAAAGTCCAGGGGGTTCTGACCTCATCTCCTGTCCAAACATTATAAAGATTTCAGCCCTTGATGGTCGATGGCCTTATTGGATAACTTAGTAGGTTCGGCGGCTCTGCTTCCGGTAAAGATGGTAGGTTGAGAGTACTTTCATTGCGAATTCTACTGGGAGCTCTTCCTCTTCTTCTAGCCTTCTATTAATCTCAGTGGGTCCGGAATTATAGGCAGCTAAGGTTAATTTCAAGTCTCTGAAGCTCTTTTTCAGGTAGCCCAGGTAAAAGACACCCAGTTTTATGTTGGTAATTGGATCGTCCAGGCTTTTTTCCCCCTCCCAACTTTCAAGCTCCACCTCCTCAGCCAAGGCGTTGGCTACCAGGGGGAGGATTTGCATCAGCCCTCGTGCTCCATCAGTTGAGACTGCGGTCTGGTGGAATCGGCTCTCTACGTTGATTAGCGCCAGAACCAGCATGGGATCGAGGGAATGTTTTTCACTCTCCCCTGAAATTGTCTCTGCTATGGCCCAGTTTGAGGCCTCACTAAAGTTTTTTCGCTGTGATTTGATTAATGAATAAATCCCAATAATCTCATCCCTTCTCTTCTCTTTAGCCTCGTCAAAGAGTTCGATCCAATAGTCGCTACTCTCCTGAAAAGGGTTGGTTGGTATGGAAAGTAGTAAATAAAAGGATAATAGGGCCAACCCCGAAGCGTAGAGTCCTCCAACTGGCTGGAAATATGAACATTTTTTATACTGTCCCATAAAAAAAAATACCCCGGATTGGTTACTCTGGGGTAAAGAATGCGTTTCGTATATCCCTAGAAAAGTTTTACTATGGGTATCAGACCCAAAGGTGATTGTCAACGGCATAGGTATACGTCATCATACATAGCTACCGGGATCGGGAGTTGGCAAGGTGGCCCCACTTCTCACGGACCTTACGCTCGAACTCGGGTGCGAAGGTCATAGATTTGCCGAATTCTTGTATCCAGTCCCATGGTTTACAGGCATTGATCAGGATCCTACCACAGGTAAGATCCCCTACCTCGCGCTTCTTCGGGCTTATGAGGGGATCGACCCGTGTGCTCACAGTTCCCCGGACTATGTCTATTTGTTCTTCGGGCACGCAGCGAGTGGTCATCGCCCAGAGGACATCGTGCAGGTTCGAGGGATCGATATCCTCGTCCACCACTACATAGTAGCGGTAAGCGCTGTTGGAGCCGCGCGCCCCGGTAGCAGTGAGAAGGGCCATTTTCGCGTGGCCGGCGAACTCCTGCTTTAAAGAGATGACAATAAAGAGGCCGTTGGCGTGAGCCCACACTCCGCGAATGCCCGGTAGAGCGGTTTTCTCCAAGGTGTCCCAAACGGCTATGGCAGCATGGGCAACGGGTCCAACGGTGATATTCCGGTTAGATATGTGATTACCTGTCATGATCGGGTTGTTGCGGTGGTAAACCGCCTTTATGTGAATGACAGGCTGAGGTGTTGGCTCCTGGCTGTAATATCCTGGCCACTCCCGGTAGGGACCTTCGACCCTCGAATCCACTTCTGGTGGCGGAACCTCTCCCTCTATGGCAATCTCCGCCCGGGCTGGAATAGGAAGGCCAGTGAGTTCCCCTTTGATCACCTCAACCGGCTCTCCCTTTAGCCCGCCTGCGACATCGAGTTCCGATCTTCCCCAAGGAGCGCTCCCGGTCGCTGCTTGGAAGAGATCTGGCTCCTGGCCATAGCACGCAACCACAGGACAGGCCTTGCCTTGCGCCCAATACTTCTTCGCAATGATCATCCCGTGATGGTGCGGTTCCACAAAGAAACCTACAGTCTTCTCGTCGTGAATCATTTGGCGGTAGGTACCCATGTTGACCCAGCCCTCGTCCGGATCGCGATTGATCACCAGCGTGGAGGTGCCAATATATCTTCCCCCCTCTAGGGTTCGCCACTTGGGGGTAGGGAATTTAGCAATGTTGACCTTGTCACCCCGATCATAGTTTTCCAGGATCGGACCGTTTTCCACTTCCTTCGGGGGAATGGTGCTCGTCTGCTTCCGTTTTTCTTTCATGTGACGGACAATTTCCAGGTCACTCAGGTCTGTTGGTAGATCTTGGACAAGCGCCTGTTTTTTGGGGCTGTTTTGGTGATTGGCGAGGATCCGAAAGCCCGGGGGATAGCCGGGAATCTTATCAAAAAGGAGAACCGGATTCTCTTCACTCTCCTGCATCATCTGGCAGATGGCGCCGATCTCAAGGTCCCAGTCGGCACCTTCTACAACACGTAGCATTTCCAGTTTGTCGACCTTTGCTATAAAATCTCTGAGGTCACGGAATCCCATAAATGCTCTCCTTCCTTTGAAGAGACCGGGGACCGGAGACCGCTGACCGGTCTTCCGTCTTCGGTCTGCCGTAATTTTGTTAGTCAATAATCCCTTCGTCTACTAACGCGCGGTATTCTTTTTCGGATATGCCCAAAAGCTCCTTGTAAAAATAATCGTTATGCTCACCGAGAAGCGGATCACACCTCTCAGGACCGGCAGGGGTCTTGTTGAGGATGAATGGCGGTCGCTGATAGTGCATTTTGCCAATCTCAGGGTGCTCCAATTCAACCCACTGATCGCGATGCTTGAGTTGAGGATCGCTGTAAAGATCTCTCATTGTATTGACTATTCCCGCCCGGACGCCCGCGGCCTGGAGCTTTTCCGTAATTTCTCGGGCGGTGAACTGAGCCGTCCACTTACCCATTCTTTGGTCTAGCTCATCTTCATTGTCCTTGCGCCTTCGGTGCGTGGCGAAGCGTTTCTCCTTTGTCCAGTCAGGATTCCTCATCGCCTGGCAGAGAGATTTCCATTCCTCGTCCGAGAATACACTGATAACGCACCAACTATCCTCTCCCTTGCATGGATAGGCACCATGGGGCGTTGCGGAGGGATCACGATTGCCGTTCCGTCTCGCCACCTTGCCGTTGACCTTATAATCCAAAAGGATGGGAGCGAGGAACTGAAGTCCTGTTTCGTATTGAGCGGTATCGATGTAGTTTCCCTTGCCGGTCCTATCTCTGTAGTCCAAGGCCGCAAGGATAGCGGCGGCACCGTACGCGACTGCGATGTAATCGATGTAGGGTCCGTAAAGCATCTGAGGCGAGCCGTCAGGATAGCCGATAAGATTGGTGAAACCCGCTAGGGAAGAGAGCTGGGAGCCAAATCCTGGATGTTGTGCATGCGGTCCGGTCTGTCCAAGGTTGGAGCTGCTCAGCATTATCAGGTCCGGCTTAACCTTTTTTAGCGTCTCGTAGTCTAGTCCCAGCCGTTTTATTGTCCCTGGACTAAAATTTTCGATCACCACATCGGACCAGGCAACGATCTTTTTGGCCAGTTCGGTCGCCTTGGGTGCCTTTTTGAGATTCAAAGTGACGTCCAATTTGTCGTTGTTGCAAAGGGCAAATAGCCCGGAGCGGTTGAGGCCGTGGATGTTGTCCTTGTAAGGAGGATAGTGTGTGCGAAAGCCATCCGGACGAGCCTTCGACTCGATGTGGACCACCGTAGCACCGTGATCGGCTAAGTGTTTTCCGACCACTGGTCCGGCCGCGTAGGCTGCGAATTCAACGACCTTGATTCCCTTTAGCGCAGGCATCGTTCGTTACTTGTGTAATCGTTATTCGTATAATCGTGCGAATAACGAGTTAACCAATAGCGTTAGATCATTCCCTGCTTCCTTAGCTCAGCCAGTTCACTGGGCTGCATTCCCAACTCTCCGCAATAGACCTCTTTGTTGTGCTCGCCGATCAAAGGGGCCCGGCGCCAAATTCTGCATGGGGCCTCAGAAAATTTGGCAAAGCCACCGGGATAAAGCAGGGAAGTTCCTAGTTCGGGATGGTCAATGCTCTGCCAGAAATCGCGGGCCTCGAACTGGGGATCCTCAAACGTCTCTTCCACGGTCGCCACCGGGTAGCCGAGTATATCCCTTTTCACCACCTCCTCGAAAAACTCTTTTTTCGTGATCCTCTGAAAGAAGCGAGCGATCGGTTCCTCCATCTCATCGATCTCTTCTTGGGTGACCTCGGCAATATTAAAAGACTTCCAATCCTTCCTGTTAAGAAACTCCGGTGCCATCCCCTTACTGTTCATCCAGTCCACTAGAGCCTGATTGGTTTTTCTCCCTGCTTCACCCCCGTAGATGATGAAGTTGAGATAGCCGTCCTTGCAGGGCCAAAAGACGCGCATCTTGGCGCCGGTGATGCTGCGACCGGTCATGAGGGAGCCCGCCCTTTTCTCCAGATGTCGGTTCAGATCCCAAAAAGTATGAGCATGCGAAAAGGCCCAGAGCATACAGGCCTGAGCTGACACATCCACTTGCTGTCCTTGCCCGGTCCGCTGCCGATGGAGGTGAGCGACCATGGCACCTATGGCCGCATACGAACCTGTCCAATGGTAGGATTGGGGAAAAGAGATACGCAGAGGGGGCCTTCCAGGATCTCCGGTGAGGGACATGCATCCGCTCATGGCCATGATCTCAATGTCTGAGGCTTTGAAATGGCAGTAAGGTCCAGTCTGCCCGAATGGGGCGATAGAGGTCAGTACCAAGCGGGGGTTGATCCGGCTTAAGACGGGATAGTCTAGCTGGCACCGCTTCAGGTAGCCTGGGATAAAAGACTCGATGACAAAATCCGCACTGGATATCAAGCGGCTAAATATTTCCTTACCTCGTGCGGTCTCCAGGTTGAGGGTGATGCCCCGCTTGTTGTTATTGAAAGCAAACCAGTAAAGGCTCTTTTCCGGGTGAGGCTGATTGCGGTAAAAGGGGCCGATATTTCTAGCCGGATCTCCTCCCGGCCTCTCGATCTTGATGACATCGGCCCCTAGGTCGCCCAATATTTTCCCGCAAAGAAATCCTAACTCATCCGTTAGGTCCAAGACCCGGAAAGGGCCAAGAAGACCGTCGTGATTTTCTCTAGTCGCCATCTCTGTTCTAAAAAAAAGGGCAGGGACCGCACGCCCTGCCCTTTCTCGTTCATTTGATCCGTGGCCCGCCGCCCGAGGCTACCGTCCGGTTCGAGCCAAAGAATGGACCCAGCCCTTCATGCGAGCCTTGGCGTTCTGGATGTCCTTATCGTTGAAGAAATTCTTTAGATTCACCTTATCCACCGGATAGACCGGCCGCATAAAGTCGCTCTCGTAACCGAAGGGCACGGTCGCGTCAATACACATGCCTCCTTCGAACCGGGTGTTGGATGCTGTCCATTCCCTTTCCCCTGCAGTCATGCGCTCGGCTGGCATGAAGGTTTGGCCGCGGCCCCCTGGGATCGGGTTGAGGATATCGGTATGCGGATTCACACGGGTAGTCAGGCACCACATGACATCGTCCATATCGTAGAGGTCTGTATCCTCACTGACCGCGATACAAATCCGCATGCCTTGGGAAGTTGACATCAGGGCCGACATGAAGTTGCGCTGCCAGCCTTCATCGATCCTGTTGCGCTTCTTGACCTGGATAATAGCGCCGCCCCAGTCGGTCATGCAATAGGGAATGTTGACGTCCTGGATGAGACCTGGCTGTACGCGTTCGCACAGCGCATACATCGCTGCTTCACGAATTGTTGTGTCAATGTTGTGATCATCGAGTGTATGGACACCGAGAGCGAAGATGATCGGCTTGGACTCGGGCTTACGCATAGTCACTGCAGTAACATGGAAGGTTGGGGCCTTATAGGCTTTCCCCATGTAGCCTGCCCATTCTGGATGGAAGTGATAGCGACCCTGCACTCCTGCTTTCTCCGACTCAGCGGTTTCGTAGCGGCGGTCGCGCGGATTCACATAGCCTTCGAGCACAACCTCGCAATCGGCAAGCGCCAGGGCATCTACCGTGCGAGCCTTCACGAGCCGGATCGGGGCACCCTGGACGGCACCCGCGATTGCGATCTCGTCACAACCCTGCGGTAGGATCACGTAATCGAAGCCGGCCCCGGCAAGTAACGTACATGCCGGCGGCACTCCGAAGCACATGGTAATGGGTATGGGCTTGTTATCTCTGTAAAACTTCGTGACAACCTGCCACATATGCGAGCCTGGTGAAATTTGAAACGTGCCCACATTGCCCCAGCGGAAGTTCATCCGGTTATATCCCAGGTCCGTCCCTCCTCCGAAGTACTCGCCTGAAATCAAGCGGTTTCCGGAACCGACAGTCAATTCAGGCTCTACATCGGTATGGCGAATCGGCACAAGGTGCTCATTGACATCCACCGGTTTTTCAATGACCACTTCCTGTGACGGCGCCTCCTTTTGGTTGAGCAAGACCGGCGGAATGGGATGTGAAAGGGCATAGGCTAGCTTCTGCGTTCGTTCTCTATCGTCCTTCCACCCAAACATTTTGTTGATGACATTCATGTCACCAAAAAGATTGGTGACGACTCGATGGTTGGGTTTGCCTTTGACATTATTGAACAGGATCGGGCAGCCGCCATCCATTTTTTTCTGAATTCCGGTGACCTCCAAATCGGGGTTGACTTGCTTGTCCGTTTCGATCAGGTCGCCCTCAGACTTGAGCCACTCGAG
>JAHFAO010000041.1 GCA_023250515.1 Deltaproteobacteria bacterium
TCGCACAACGTGCGAAGCGATGGCAGTAGAGTCGACGTGTATGGTCCAAATCCGAAAGGCATCCTCATCTACACGAGCGACGGCCACTTTGCTCTGGTGAACACGCGCTCCGACCTCCCCAAGTTAGCGTCCAACAGCCGAGATCGGGGGACTCCGGAGGAAAACAAGGCCGTGGTGCAAGGATCCATCGCTTACTTCGGCACGTACTCGGTCAACGAGGCGGATAAGGTCATCACCGCCAAAATTGAGGGAAGTACGTTCGCGAATCTGATCGGAGGGGCCGATCAGAAACGAATTATCACCTCCCTCACCTCGGACGAACTGAGGTTCGCCAACCCTGCGACGCCGTTCGGTGCAAGACTTGAATTGGTCTGGAAGCGAGCCAAGTAGGTGCGGCTTTGGCGACCAGCTATGCGCTCGACACCCGCTTGCCGTCGTCGCCTGACCAAACAACCGGAAAGAAAAGGGGACATTCTGAATTTCTAGGCCTAACCAGTGGCTTCAGACCGATCGCTGAAAGCGACGGCTGAGCCCGGCGTTAGGTGCCACGGAAACCGAGGGAAAACCCCTCAGACAGAAACCCCAACACCGCAAGAACAAGACAGAATACCGAGATCCTAACCCCAAACATAGAAGCCGGAGTAAGGGTAGAGGTAGGGGATGACCTAAGAGGTGAAAAATCTCGCTGCAAGGGTTAAAATGCCATGCAGGTAATGTTTGCGCTCTATGCCTGTTTATCGACTGATTGATGAGGTTGTATTTCCCCCGCCGGATCACGCCGAACCAGATGGACTGCTGGCTATCGGCGGGGACTTGAGCAGCGAAAGACTGCTTCTGGCCTATAAGCTTGGCATCTTCCCCTGGTATGCTGAGGGACAACCTATCCTATGGTGGTCGCCAGATCCTCGATTAATCCTCGAACCGGATAAGTTGCACATTTCTCGTAGACTCCACCAAACCCTTAAGAAGGGACTTTTCAGAGTCACCTTTGACCGGGCTTTTGCGTCAGTGATTCAGGCTTGTGCTACGGTTCGGCGCAAGGGACAGGATGGAACCTGGATCACTCCAGAGATGCAGAAGGCATATGTCCGTCTCCATCAACTTGGATTCGCCCATTCTGTAGAGAGCTGGTTTAAGGAAGAGTTGGTAGGAGGGGTGTACGGAGTCTCATTGGGAAGGTGCTTTTTTGGTGAATCGATGTTTTCTCGCAAAGCCGATGCCTCGAAGGTGGCCTTGGCTACTTTGGTCCAACAGTTAAAAGCCTGGGGCTTTCATATGATTGATGCCCAAGTAACGACTCAACATCTCATCAGCCTTGGGGCCAAAGAGATACCCAGGTCTCTATTTCTCAGGCGGCTGAAGAAGGCCCTTAGCTTTCCCACGATGAAGGGGAAATGGGAGAATGGAGGATCTTAACGGGACCAACGTGTCTTTGGGATGGGCACTTGCTCGCCGTCCACATAGATTGCAGCCCCCCGTTCTTGAAAGAAGCAAAGAAGGCCTTTGATCTTAGGACATTCGGGAATGGGCTCCAGGTAGCTCCAGGCGAGGTCTTCAAAAACTTTATCGCCCACCCGAACTAACCAGTAAGAGGCAACGCCTTTGTACGGACAGCGCGAAGAGGTCGCGCTTGGCTGCAGCAGCTCCGGCCTGACATCTTCCCTTGGGATGTAATAGCGGTTCGGATGGTTGGTTTCGAAGAGGAGCCGCGGGCGGCGAGTGTCAGCGATCGTTTCACCACCAACTACGACGCGGACATGGCGGGAGCTTTGCAAGACATCGACCCGTTTATAGGGGTCCCGCGGATGTACGAATACCTCTTCGTCTTCTTCATACCATGCATTCATCTTGCTCCATTCGAAAGCCATGTAACTTCTGATGCGGGCGCTTTCGGGAGACGGCTCTAAATAGCTCCAGGCTGCATCTTCGGCGGCTTTGTCTCCGGTCTTGACTGTCCAATAAGAGGCCTCACCCTTATAGGGGCAAAGAGTGCGAGTCTCGGTAGCCACCATAAGATCCATACGAACATCTTCTTTGGGGAAGTAATAGACCGGCAAGCACTTTGCTTCGCGCAGCAGCATGACGTGCTTGCTGTTGGCAATGGTCTCGCCGCCAAAAATCACCCGCACATGCCTGGGACTCTCTACAATATGGATCCAGTGCTCTGAATCTTCTCTACTTGGTGGGCGCCAATGCTCCATAATAGACATGTGGGTTCCTCCTTTTAATCGCTTGTCACCCTCACCTTTTATCCTCTCCCTTCGAGGGAGAGGAAAGAGAGGGGTACTCTAAATCGGCCATCCGTGTTGAGATAGATCGATGGGATTCCCATCCGGATCGTGAACCCGATATTCGGCTTCACGGTTAGGCGGCCGCTTTTGAATCTCCGTTGCAGCATTCAGTTCTTTACATGCAGACCTTAAGGAACCAATATTCTCGACTTCAAAGCCAAAATGGTAGATGCCAGGCTTAAGGGTTTTTCCTTCCACCTTGAGCTCAGGACCGATAGGGATAATAGCTAGATTGATGTGACCGTCCGACAAGTAGGTTGCCGTGCCTACCCCCTCAACTACCTTCATGCCAAAAGCCGTTGTGTAGAATTTGACAAGTTTCTCTACGTTTTCCGTAAGTATGGCTAAATGACGAATCCGTGCCATAATTGAGTTCCTCCCTTCAATATCCTAGCCACGAACTTGGACGATGATCTCTGTCTCTACTGGGGCATCTCTGCTGAGTGAGGCGACTCCTACTGCTGCTCGAGTATGCTCTCCACGCTCGCCCCAGAGCTGGACCAAGAGATCCGATTCACCGTTTACGACTTTCGGCATATCTGTGAATCCTGGAGCAACGTTGACGTAGCCGATCACCTTTACTACTCTCTCCACCCGGTCCAGGCTACCCAGTGCAGCCTTGATAATGGCGAGGTGATTGAGAGCGCAATGACGTGCCATCTCATAGGCCTGTTCGAGTGTGACCGTATCGCCGACCTTGCCCGAATACTTAAGTGGCTGCCCATCGATCCGGCCTACATTTCCTCCTACAAATAGCAGGTTGCCTACCTGGACATAACCGATGTATGTTGCGGCCGGCTTTGGGACGCTCGGCACCTTGAAACCGAGCTCATTTAGTTTCTTTTCTATTTCCATTTTTTCCTTTCTACCCTCCCTATAACCCTCTCCCTGCCAGGGAGAGGGAAGGGTGAGGGTGTCAGTTCAAATCCCGCAGCACGGCACGGCAGGGGGCGCCGTCCAAGCCACGGAGGCGGATCGGGAAGCATATCAGCTCGTAGCGTCCGGGCTTGATCTCCGAGAGGTCGACGCCTTCAAGAAGAACCACGCCGTGATCGAGAAAGGCGCGGTGAACTGGCACCTGCTCGTCCCCTGCATGGGCTACGGAGAGGTAGTCCAACCCGACCAACTTGACGCCCCGGGCGACCAACGCCTGCGCCGCCTCGACGGAGAAAGCGACAAAGTCGGGCTCGTAGGCGAACTTGTGAAGCAGATGCGAATTACGGGTTTTGAAGAGCACCCGGCTCTCGCCCTTTAAGTCAATGGCCTCCACATGCTCTTTGGTGATGTACCTGCCTGCATCGACGGCTTGCACGATCGCAGGACCGATAAACAAATCGAGAGGCAATGACTCGATGGTCGCGCCACCCGGGACAAAATGGAACGGCGCATCTAGGTGTGTGCCGGAATGGGCGCTCATGTTAAGAGCGGAAGAGTTGTTGTGATCACCTCTGGACATGCGCCGGCGCTCGACAAGCTCAAACGGTGGCGAGGTAACCCAGCAAACCGTCTCAGCCGATAAGTTAAGAGAAATATCGTAGTATTTCATCGCTCCACCTCACTAGTGGTATGTCTCTAAAATACCTTTACAACGATTTACCTTTTCCGTTCGCCCTGAGCAAGTCGAAGGGTGAATCTTTTCAACGTCTTTTTCTTCGTGGTTCGACCCTTCGGCTTTGCTCAGGACAGGCTCCCTCGACTGCGCCTTTAGTCCCGAGCTTGTCGAGGGATCACCACGAACGGTGAGTAAAGCTTTTTATGAGACACCTCACTAGCTTGCTACTTTTGCGCGATCTTATGTGACCAGAAGAGTTCTGACAAGTGTTTTTAGAGGCTTCATAAACTATGTTGGGGAGTCTTGGGGGACTTGGTACCGTCGCCAACACTCGGCTTTTGTGGCGTTGGTTTAAGCAGCCTGTTGAAAAACTTATTGAGCACCCTTCGGCAGGCTCAGGGTGACCGGTTAAGTACCCGAAATTACCGTTCGTGCTGAGCTAGTCGAAGCATGAACGAAGGGTTTCTCAACACCCTGTTAGAATCTTGTCCGTGGCAGATAACAGTGGTATACGACCTCAGACGTATGCATGGGAGGGTTCTATGTCTATCTACGACATCGTAATTCACGGCGGCAAGGTGATCGACGGCACGGGGAATCCCTGGCTCTACAACGATATTGCCGTTAAGGACGGAAAGATTGTCGGTATCGGGAAAATCAATCCCAACTTGGGCTGCCGCGCCATATCTGCCAAAGAGCGGGTGGTGACCCCTGGCTACATCGACATGCACACCCACAGTGATCAGCCCTTGGTTGCCGATGGCAATGCCGAGAGTAAGGTGCGGCAAGGGGTCACTCTGGACATCATCGGAGAGAGTCAGACTGTCGCTCCACTGCAAGGGCCCGTTTTAGAGGAGTACATCGCGGAGCACAGGCGGCGCAACGGCATTGAGGCAGATTGGACCACATTCACCGGCTATTTTGAGAGGGTGATGAAAGGAGGCATCTCGATAAACGTCGCCTCCGGTGTTTCCCCCCAGCAAGTCAAGCGGGTAGTTGTTGGCTTTGACGAAAGGCCTGCTAGCTCTAAAGAGCAAGAGAGAATGAATCAGATGGTCACGCAAGCGATGGAGGAAGGGGCTTTGGGTTTGACTGCTGCCTGGCATGCCAAGGGTCCGGAGAATCCAGAAGAGGTCGTGCAGATGGCCAAGGTCGTGAAGGGCTACGGAGGCTACTACGGGGTCCACCTGGGTAGCGAAGGGTTCGATATCATGGAGGAGCTGGACAAGGCTATCCGGGTCGCCAGGGAAACGGATATCCCGGTACACATCTACCATCTAAAGATGCGAGCGAAAAGCAATTGGGGGCGCGTTCGTGAGGTCATTCAGCAAATCGAGGAGGCTCGTCGAGAAGGGCTTGAGATCACAGCAAACCAGTATCCCTACACCGCTATGCAGCATCCGTGGCGCAGGCTCTTCCCGCGCTGGGTGCAGAATGCGCCGGTGAGTGAGACCATTGCCCAGTTTAAGAATTCTGCCTTCCGAGAAAGGATTATCAGCGATCCCGAGTTTGAACAGTACGTCAACGAGCATGGCGGTTGGGAAGGTGTTGTCGCATCCCGCTTCGACACCGCCGATCTCAAGCCATTTGAGGGCAAGACGATTGCTGAGATCGCCAAGATTCGAGGGAGGGATCCCGTGAGCACATGCTTCGATCTTATCTTCGAAGAAGGGATATTTGTTTACGGTGTTCACCACACGATGTCCGAGGAGGACGTCAAAACCGTCATGCGGGTACCCTGGGTTTCCATTGGCTCAGATGGCAGCGCACTGAACCTAAATTTTCCCGGCAAGCCGCACCCACGCAGTTTCGGCACTAATCCACGAGTCCTGGGAAAGTATACGCGCGAAGAAAAAGTGCTGACGTTGGAAGAAGCGATCCGCAAGATGACCTCCCTCCCGGCCCAGGTGCTAGGCCTAAGGGATCGCGGCCTTCTCAGGGAAGGGTATTGGGCTGACATCGTAATCCTGGATCCGAATACCGTCGCTGACACGGCTACCTATGAGAATCCCAAGCAATATCCCAAAGGCATTGAGTGGGTGCTGGTCAATGGCGCCGTAGTGATCGAAGGTGGAGATCACACCGGCGCCCGTCCTGGAAGAGTCGTCTACGGTCCGGGAGGACGCTATTCGTAACTCGTTAATGGTCAATCGCCGGATCTGATCAAATAACGAATATACGAATAACGATTAGCGAATCATGGCTGGGAGACGCATCACATTTGCGGGAAGCACCGTCGGCGAACCTTGGTGGACGCTGGGAGAGATAGTAGCCAAGGTTCTCGAGCCGCACGGCTATCAAGTCAACATCACCCATGAGAGCTTCAGTGACAACAATGTTCGCTGGATTACGGGGCGGAAGGCTCAAGTCGGCGCTACAACTCCGGTTCTTATTCAGTCTGCGATCGAGGGCATTCACGAGTTCAAAGGGGAAAGACATAGAGGTCTTGCTTCGATTGCCACCATTAAAAGACCGAATTGGGTAGCGCTGGCAGTCAGACATGAAACTGGGATTTCTGACTTAAAAGAGGTTAAGGAGAGGAAGTATCCTCTTAGGATCTTGGCTCAGAGCCCGGAGCGGGGAAGTCTCCTCGATGTAGTGCTGCGCACCTACGGGACGAATCTTAAAGAGATCGAGAGTTGGGGTGGTAAGTTCATGAAGTGGTCTGGAAGAATGCTGGGAGGATACGTGCGGGAGGGGCAGGTGGATATGATGCTGGGGAATATCTATCTCGGCTACACTCCCCACAACCGCTTTTGGTATGAAGCCACCATGCTCTATGACATGCGTTTTATCAATTTTGATGAGGCTTTGATTGACAAGCTGGTGAAAAATTTTGGTTACACACGGGGGACCCTCCCCCACGGTCTCTTCCGCGGGATAGATCGAGACATCCCTAGTGTGGGTACTGATACGGTTTACATTTATTGTCTCAAAAGTCAGCCAGCAAAGCTCGTTCGCCTCATTGCCGAAGGGCTGGATAAAAACTCTGATCTCTTCAAAAACGCCCGCTCCGCCATCTACTACGAGCGCGATGAAGTCTGGAAGAACCCGTATCTACCGCTTCATCCTGCTGCGGCAGAGTATTATCGCTCGAAGGGGTATATGGAATAACTGAACGTTGAAGAGGCCCGAAAAGCGTTTAACGTTTTCTTCTTATTGCAGAAACCACTCGCGCCAGAGTTTACTATAGTGGTCGATATTATCGTTATACTTGACGGGGTCCACGATAATAAAATCGAATCCTTCTCTCAAACGGGACGGGTTGGGTAAAACTTCCGGATGCGTTGGAATCCGGTTGACTTCTCGAACGACCCTCTGTCCACCATCCTTACTCAATATGAAATCAAGAAAAAGCATCGCCGCATGAGGATGCGGGGCATTTTTCGCCAAAGCGCTTACATTATTCGTCCCGACAACCGGTTCAAGATTAACCCAATCAACCGGCGCGCCTCTGCGCTGTCCTGAAGCCATGCCTTGGCTGTGAGCATTGGGAGAGAGAGGATCCTCACCAGCGGCGATTAGCTGAGCCAGGTGGGTATGACCACTGCGGATCTTTGGATTCTGAGTTCGGTATCTTTGGAAGAAAGCCTTGCCTTTTTCCTCACCCCAATGCCCCATCAAGGCCATAAACCAATGGGAGTCTTCACGCTCTAGTGACATCTGGTCTTTCCACTTTGGATCGAGAAGCTGGTCGTATCTCTGTGGAACCTCGGAGGGCTTAACTAAACGGGTATTGTATCCAAGCACAATCATTGTGACCCGGTTTGCTACCCAATAGCCCTGTGGTTGGACAAATCGCTTGTCAAACTTTTCTACCATCGGTGTGTAATAAGGTTGGATCATCCCCTTGCGGCGCAAAAACTCGATACGGCTGTCATTGGTGTCCAGAATATCAGTCAAAAAGCTGCTGGCCTGGAATTCAGTTGTGTAGCGCTGGACAATTCTCGCTGAACTTAGGCGGACTAGCTTGGTCCTTATGAAAGGATGGCGCTTCTCAAAGAGTTCGATGATTCGCTGCGTGTCTTCGGTGGCAATCGAGGTATACCAGATGAACTCTCCTTCTGCTTTGGCGGCTCTTTCAAGCATAGCCTGACGGTCAGCCCCTCGATAAAGAGCTATGTCAGCCACGCTGGCCGCGTGGGCTGGGTTATGGGAAAGAGCTAACACAATGCCGAGGACGACGAAAATCCGTATCTCATGGAGCTTCATACGGATCTATCTCCTTTTCTGACAGGAACTCGATCTCCCGTCTGCTTGCGGGCAACGTATACCCTAGTTCAGGGATTGACACAACTGATCCAGTGGGAGTCGGGATGAAGTACACCATCGTCAACGGGAGAGTGATCTATGAGGATGGCAGGTTGAGCGGTGATTTGCCAGGGCAGATACTACGTGGCTCGGCCTACTCTGGGCGATAAAGGTCTCTTGGTGCCTAAAGGTTTCTTCAGCGCTGATCTGTTTCCGCCGACCTTCTCACCTTTCTTGCCGAAACGGGGAAGCTTGTGGGGTTCAGATCGTCCACCAAGAAGAAGCATGTAGTCATCACCGGTATTTTCCAACTGATAGAATTTACCCTTCGGGATGAGTACGAGCATGCCGGGCTTCAACTTTGTCTTCGAGCCATCGATCAGGGTGATCGTGCACTCTCCCTGGATGCAGTAGAAAGTCTCATCAGCCGTGTGTCTATGCATCGGCCCCTTGACTCCTGGCCGGTCGCCATGAATCCAGACATGATATTGGTCCGTTTTGGCAAGAACTTTTTTGCTGTGTCCGACTCTCAGTTTTTTCTGATTAATGACATCGACGAACTGAACAACCATTGGGTACATCCCCGCCATGGTTAAAATCCACCAGGCAGCCTACACCATTGCTCTAGAAGTTTTCCATAGCCAAGAATTTTGTAGCTTAGGCCAAGTTTGGAGAGTATGAACCAGAGCATGGCCGGGTTGCTGGCCACCACTGTCGTCTGAAGCTCTCTTTCGATCTTTTCCAATACCTTTAAAGGGTCTAAGACTGCCCCTTGAAAATAGATAGCCTCGATGCCTTGAGCCCGATCAAAGGCCTTCTTGGTAAGGGTGTAAACCTCTTCGGGACCAAGCTTCATAGCCTCGGTATGATGGCGAAATGGCTCTGGAGCCATGGCCTCTATTTGAGCTTTGGCCAGGTAATCGCAGATCATCTTGTTCATGGTATCGTCGAAGGGCGTCATTAAAAGAACGTTTTTCACTGAAAAGGCCCTCAGGGCAGCAACACATGAGTTTAGCGCCGTGGTCACCGGAATCTTTAATCTCGCCTGAACATCCCCTAAAAGCCCGGGGTTAAGAAGCTCCGTCGGTGCTCCAGGGACAATAAGACCATCCCATCGATGGTCTTTCACTAGGTCACTTATGTTCTGCACGATCGATTCTTTCTTGCCTCTTATCTCATACAGCGATTTCTCATAGAGGTTCAGACCTTCAAAATCCATTTTGACATCTCCGGGAATAAAGGCCTTGAAGGTGCTGTAATGAGCACTCGAGCGCGATCCAGAGCTGACGAATCCGATTCTTGCCCGGATAGTTTCAGACATTCCACGTCTCCTTTCTACGGGTGTCTCTCCACGAGCTTTTATTCCAAGATGAAGCGTGCGTCAATGAATTTACTGAGGCCAATAGACAAGGGCATCAGTCAGAATAGATCCCGCAAGAGGTGCGCCTTATAGCACTACGCGCAGGTAGACTACTCTCGTATTGACAGCCTCAGCCGGATTAGATAGCGTCTTGCCAAATCGAGCCAGACTTTAGGTGGATACGTAGTCCATGGAACAGCTCAGACCGATTAAAAGCGGACGGGTTAAGGTAGATGACATCCATATCTACTATGAGCTCTACGGCGAGGGTGACCCTCTCGTTCTCATCGCGGGCACGGGGATCAGTTGTGCGCCCTGGCGCATCTTTCAGGTCCCTGAGTTCTCCAAATATTATCAGGTTTTGATCTACGACCATCGGGGCTTGGGAAGGAGCGATAAGCCTGACATGCCCTACACAACCCGGATATTTGCGAAAGACTGTGCCGGGCTCATGGATGCTTTAGGCATCAAGAAGGCTCACATCATGGGCCACTCAATGGGAGGACGCGTTGCCCAATGGCTTGCTCTCGATTATCCACAAAAGGTGAGGAGCTTGGTGCTCTCTGGAAGCGGCTCAGGGAAATTCAAGGAAGACCTTGACTATCCCCGTGGTGTCCCGCTTGGTACTTGCATCGAGATGATCGAAACGGGTTACGAGCAATACCAGCGCAAGCACTGGGAAGGGAGTTTCATGTTCACGCAAGACTTCGCCCGTGAACACCCGGACATCGTGAAGCAGTTCCAAGATACTATCTTGGAGGATCTTCCGCCGCTTAAGCGTTATCTTGGCCACGTCATTGCCCGGCAGTGTCATGAGACCACAGAACTCCTGTCCCAGATTAGAGCTCCTACGCTGGTGATCGTTGGGAGCAGGGATACAGTACAAGGAGGAACCGGTAGCCATGTAGAGTCCTCAAGGGTTTTGGCGGAGAGAATCCCGAATGCGGAATTTGTCATGGTCCAGGGTGGCGCCCATGGTTATCTCCGGCAGATGCCAGAGAAGGGGCACCCTCCGATTGTAGATTTTCTGCGACGTCACTGAATTAAAAAGATAAAGGGATTGAAGACAGAAGATCGAGGGAGGGATAAGATCTTATGCTAATCAAGCATGACTTTTCTCTGAGTCGGAGAGATTTCATCCGCCAGGTCCTGGCCACCGCTGGAGGTTTAGCTCTGGGCAACAAGATGGGCTGGGCGGCAGTGGCCGCCGATCGTCTCGTCGTGGCTATGAGCATAGGTGTAGAAAGCATGCACCCTTACTCGCAGAGCAGTTCGCCGATTTATGGATTGTGGACGAATGTGATCGAGACTCTGGTCGATAGTGACTTCGAAAGGAGGCGCTATCACGGCGAGCTTGCCGAGTCTTGGAGTGCCAAAGGAAACGAATGGACCTTTAAGCTTCGCAAAGGGATTCAATACCATGATGGCTCGCCTTTTACAGCCAAGGATGTGGCCTTCTCCTACGAGAGGATTCTCAAAGATAAGAGAAGCATTCAAGCGGCCAATCTGCGTGACATCCAGGATTTCAAGGTACCCGACGACCACACTGTCATACTCGTAACGAAAAGGCCCAAAGCCGCCTTACTCCCTTTACTCTACAATCGGGTGGTTCTAAGCCACAAGGCTGCCGAGCGGCTGGTTGACAAACTGGACGACCATGCTATTGGCACCGGCCCGTATAGATTTGTGAGCTGGGAGCGGGGCAGCCATTTCACGATGGCGCGCAATGAAAAGTACTGGAGAAGGCCAGCCAACATCAGGGAAATCATCTGGCGTCCGATCAAAGAGGATGCGGCCCGTATCGCCGCACTGGAGGCCGGACAGGCAGATATTATCAACAATGTTCCTCCCCATGAGGTCGAGCGTCTAAAGCGGCACCCGAGATTGCGTGTGGAGCTGGTACGTGGATTGCGCGTTATTTTTATCGCCCTCAATCCTGCCTTTAAGCCCTTTGACAATAAACTCGTGCGCCAGGCATTTAACTACGCCGTGGACCAGGAGGCCATCATCAAGCACGTCCAAGAAGCTCAGGCCTATCCCTTGAAAGGGCTGCTGGGGCCCCAAATGACCGGCTATGATCCGGAGATAAAGGACTATCCTTATGACCCAGCGAGGGCCAAAAAACTTCTGGCTCAGGCAGGCTATCCCGACGGGCTAGCGGTTGATTTCTATTCCCCCTCTGGAAGGTACACCAAAGATCGGGAGACTGCTCAAGCAGTTGTGAGCCAGCTTGCCAAGGCAGGGATCCGTGCCAACCTCAAGACACCGGAGTGGGCTGTATTTGAGGCCGAGTACAATAGCGGCAAATACGGAATGTATATGATTGGGAGAGGTTCAGTCGTTGACCCAGAGGCATTCTTTATCCGTTATTTTCGTTCCGGTCGGGATAAGAGATTGAGTTACAAGAATCCGGAATTCGACAAGATCTTTGACCAGCAGAGCGAGACTTTTGACCCGGAGAAGCGAGAGGAACTTTTGCGCCAGCTCATAAGAATCGTGCATGAAGACTGTCCTACTATACCCCTCTACAACACGGCCGATGCCTACGGAGTTAGACGCGACCTTATCTGGCAGGCCAGGCCGGATGAACAGATACCGGTCGTGAACGCCCGGTTCCAAGCTTAACAGACAAAGATAGGGACAGGGGTAACAGACAGAGATAGAGACAGAGACAGGGAAACATGAACAAGAAGGAAATTATTGAAAAGCACAGGCAGTATCTTTTTTCTTGCGTGGCCAACTACTATGAGGAGCCCCTGGTCATTGACCACGCCAAGGGCTGCACTGTAGTCGACGTGGAGGGGAAGGAGTACCTAGATTTTTTTGGCGGGATCGTTACCATCAGCGTGGGCCATTGCAACGAGAAGGTCACGCAGGCGATTCAGGAACAAACCAACAAACTCCAGCATATCTCAACCCTCTACCCGAACGAACCTCAGGTTCGCCTGGCCGAGAAGCTAGCCGAGATCACACCGGGAAGGCTGCAAAAATCCTTTTTCACCAATAGCGGGACAGAAGCGAACGAAACTGCGGTCTTGCTCGCCCAACTTCACACTAAGTGCCAGGATGTTATCGCGCTGCGCCACAGCTACAGCGGGCGTTCCCATCTGGCCATGAGCCTCACTGCACACTCCAGTTGGAGACTCTCGCCTACGCCTACCCCTGGAATTCACCACATCCCTAACGCCTACTGCTACCGCTGTCCTTTCGGCCTTACCTATCCGAGCTGCGATCTCAAATGCGCCAAAGATATGGAAGAGGCGATTCAGACCCAGACCTCCGGCCGCATCGCCGCCTTTCTCGCCGAACCGATTCAGGGAATCGGTGGCTTCATCACCCCCCCGAAAGAGTATTTTAAGGAGATCGTCTCGATCGTGCGCAAGTACGGAGGGCTCTTTATCTGCGACGAGGTGCAGACGGCCTGGGGTAGGACGGGAGGAAAGATGTTTGGCATCGAACACTGGGGCGTCGAACCCGACATCATGACCTTCGCCAAAGGGATGGCCAACGGTGTCCCCATTGGCGCGACCATCGCTACGCCCGAAGTTGCGGACAGCATGAAGGGGATGTCGCTTTCGACCTTTGGCGGAAATCCGGTGACAAGTGTGGCGGCGCTCGCCACCATCGAGGTCATCGAGGAGGAGAATCTCGTAAAGAACGCCCGCGTCATGGGACAACGCTTGAGAGAAGGACTTGACGCATTGAAAGAAAAGTATCCCGTCGTTGGCGATGTTCGAGGTATGGGATTGATGCAGGCGCTGGAGCTTGTGGGCGAGAATAAAAGGCCGGATGCTGAGTCAGTGCGGCGCCTCTTTGAGCGCACTAAGGCGAACGGGCTTCTAGTGGGCAAAGGAGGTCTCATGGGGAATGTCATCCGCATTACCCCGCCTCTTAATGTCACCAAGGATCAGGTCGATCAGGCAGTAAAAATACTTGATCGATCCTTTGCCCAGATGGGCCAATAAAAAGAATTCTTGCGCCGCCATTGATTATGCCTCTACCCTCAATCTTCCGCTCAGGATGAGCTAGCGATGTTAAGGCGCAGGTTCATCGGGGCTATCCCTGTTATTGTTGGAATATCGTTCCTGGTCTTCCTTCTCATGCACATCGCTCCAGGTGATCCTGTCAGTCTACTTTTGGGAGATGACGCGACGTCCGCGGAGATTGAGCGTGCCCGGCGCGAGTGGGGGCTCGACAAGCCGATCCTGGTGCAATATGGGGAGTTTCTCTTACGTGCTACGCGAGGGGATTTCGGCAACTCGTTAAAATTCGGCGAGCCGGTTACCAAACTCGTCTTTGAGCGGTTACCCGCCACCATGGAACTCGCCCTCGCAAGTCTCCTGGTGGCCATTCTGATCTCGATTCCTATAGGGGTCTATTCTGCTATTAAACAGGATTCACTTTTCGACCATGCGGGCATGGCTCTTGCCCTTGTCGGTGTCTCTCTCCCCAACTTTTGGCTTGGCATCATGCTGATCTATTTCTTGGGGGGACAACTCAACCTCCTACCTGTCGCTGGGAGGATCGACTATGGGATCCAGATCCAGCCTATAACCCATCTCTATCTGGTGGACAGTCTGATCACCGGAAATTTCACTGCCTTCTGGAGCGCCCTTAAACATCTCTTGATGCCTGCAGTTACCTTGGGGACGAGCCTGGCAGCGCTTGTTACCCGAATTACCCGCTCCAGTGTTCTCGAGGTGATGCGGCAGGATTACATTACGACGGCTAGGGCGAAGGGGCTGAGCGAGAGGACAGTCATTTGGAGGCATACGCTCCGTAATGCCATGATCACGATCATCACAATCCTCGGCCTCCAACTGGGAGCGCTACTGAACGGCTCGGTAATCACCGAAACGGTTTTCTCCTACCCAGGGATCGGTGACCTCCTCATCCAATCGATCTCTCTAAGAGATTACAAGCTGGCCCAAGGTCTGATCTTCTTCTTTGCGATAATGTATTTTGTGGTCAATCTTCTGGTCGATTTGTTCTATATGTTGGTGGATCCGAGGATCAAGATCTGATGGTTAGGATGCGCTACCTCAAGATTTGGGTGGGTGGAGCCATTCTTCTGGTGTTGGTGGTCTGCGGCTTGGCCGCCCCCCTCCTGTCTCCTTTTGATCCGCAAGAGCAAACACTTGAGGATAGGCTTCGGCCTCCCAGTTGGACTGCCCAGGGACGGGGCCGCTATCTCCTTGGCTCTGATAACCTGGGGCGGGACATTCTGAGCAGGATTATCTACGGCTCAAGGATTTCACTCCTCATAGGAGCTACTACGGTCATTCTGGCAGGATTGTTGGGATGCTTTCTAGGGGCTGTAGCAGGCTATTTTGGCAATCTCACGGATGAGATTATCACCAAAATAACCGAGATCTTCCTAGCCTTTCCCTTTCTCCTAATGGCCATCGCCCTTATGGCTTTTCTGGGACAGGGGTTGGTCAACCTCATCATGGCACTCATGATCACCCGCTGGGTGCAGTACTGTCGAGTTGTTCGCGGCGAAGTGCTCTCCTTGAAGGAACGTGACTTTGTCACAGCAGTGCGCGCCCTGGGCGGGAGGGATTTCTATATCCTCTTAAGGCATGTCGTGCCTAATACCTTTGCAAGCGTCACCGTCATTGCTACCTTTGCCATGGCAATAGTGATCATTGCCGAGGCGAGTCTAAGCTTTCTTGGCCTGGGTGTTCCAGCAAGCATCCCGACTTGGGGATCGATGCTGAGCGAGGGGCGGGTTTACATGTACCGCGCACCCTGGTTAACGATCTTTCCTGGTGTGGCGATCTTCATTACCGTTTTTGGAATCAACCTTTTGGGAGATGGTCTAAGGGATATTTTGGATCCGAAATTAAGGGGACATAGGTAAGTTTAAAAAATCGCAGTCTTTCTTAGAAAGGGGGTTTTTATGGGCAAGGAAAGATCGGGAATGAATCGAAGGGAGTTTTTAAAGCAAAGCGCGACTCTCAGTATAGGTGCCCTAATGGGTCCTTCTCTGGCAGGAATGAGTTGGGCAGCTTCAAAAGATCGAGTCACGATCCTTCACGGGATCGGTGTCGACAGCCTGAATCCCTATGCTCACAGCGCTAGTCCGACCTATGGCATCTGGCAACACATTATGGAGCCCCTGATCGACGTAGACTATAGCAAGCCTGAATACATCGGACATCTGGCCGAATCCTGGGAATTTCAGGGTAAGAAGTGGGTATTCCATCTCAAGAAGGGCATCCGTTTTCATAGCGGGGAGCCGTTTACCTCAAAAGATGTGATCTTTTCCATTAACCGGATGAAGAACGACAAGAGGAGCCTGCAAGGTCCCAACTTCAAGGATGTCGTTGAGACGCAAGCCCTAGATGACCATACCGTAGCTATCATTACTGAGAAGCCCAACGCTGTTTTTCTCGACCGGCTTCATAACCGTTTCATGATGAGCAAGACCGCAGCAGATAAGTACGGAGATCAGGTGGATCAACATGCCATAGGGACCGGACCCTACAGGTTTGTGAGCTGGCAGCGGGATGGAAACTTAGTCATGACCCGTAACGACGACTACTGGGGGCCGAAGCCAGACATTAAGGAGGTCGTCTACAGAAAGGTGGGAGAGGAGGCCGCACGCGTGGCAGGTCTCATAGCGGGGCAGGGGGATGTCATCAACAATGTTCCAATCGAAGAGATTCCGCGCCTAGAGCGCCATCCGAAAGTGCGCATCGAGAAGGTAGAGGGGCTAAGGATGTATTTTCTTGCGATGAATGTCACCTTCAAGCCTTTTGACAATAAGCTAGTGCGTCAGGCTGTTAACTATTCGATTGACCCTCAAGCGGTCGTAAAAAATATCTATGAGGGCAATGGCTTTGTCATGAACGGGCCTATGAGCTCCAATGTGATTGGCTATGACCCCAAGATAAAGCGCTATCCCTTCGATCCAAAAAAGGCAAGAGAACTTCTTGCAAAGGCGGGTTATCCGAACGGGGTTGAAGTCAAGCTCTATTTCGCGCCGGACCGCTATCCCAAAGCCAGAGAGGTATGCCAGGTCATTGCGAATCAATTGGCTAAGGGAGGCATTAAGGCTGATCTTATTTCCCAGGAGTTTGTGGTCTTTTGGGGAAATTCTGGCGTCAATGGAGGAAAGCTTCCCTTCTACTATGTTGGGAGGCCAGCTATCGATGCCGATACAGTCTACGACCAGTATTTTCGCTCAGGTGTCACAAAACGGGTCGCTTACAAGAATCCTGAGTTTGATCGTCTGATCGACGAAGAACAAAAGGCCGGAGACCAAAAGAAGCGGCTCGCCTTGCTCCAGGAGGCGGGTCGGATCCTGATGGAGGATGTGCCTTTTGCCCCGTTATATACCCTGGCCGAGGTTTATGGCGTGGCACGAAACATTAATTGGAAGGCCCGGCCTGATGAGAAGATTCTCGTTGCGGAAATGAAGATCAGGGCATAGGCCTCAGGGGAGGAGTTCTCAAGCCAGGGGAAATGGGTCACTACCTTGAGGGCCTCCACCCCGTCCCCTTCTGGTGGTTTCTCCCCCTGTCAGGGCCTGAATGCAACCTGCTCGTTGGGTTCCCCTGACCTTCGCCCTCCTCCCCATCGGTCGTTAGGTTGCTCTGAATTGGCGTGGTATTGAAGGACAATTGAAGGAGCCTTTTATGCGTAAGGAAAAATCGGGGATGAATCGGAGAGAATTTTTAAAGCAAGGCGCAATTGGCTTAGGGGCTCTGACGAGTCCATCACTGACTGGACTGAGCTGGGCCGCATCCAAAGACCGAGTCACGATTTATCACGGGAGCGGAATGGATAGCCTACATCCATACAATCATAGTAGCAGTCCCCTTTATGGTCTATGGGAACATATCATGGAAGACCTAGTGGACATTGATTACACCACGAACCAGTGGGCTGGGCGCTTGGCTGAATCGTGGGAATTCCAGGGGAGAAAATGGGTGTTCAAGCTGAGAAAAGGTGTTCGCTTCCACGACGGGTCACCGTTTACCTCAAAGGATGTGATCTTTTCCTATAATCGGATCAAGAATGATAAGTTGAGCCTTCAAAAATCCAATTTCGCTGATGTCGTCGAAATGGCAGCTCCTGATGACCATACGTTGGTTCTGGTGACTAAAGAGCCTAACGTCGTGCTTTTGGACCGACTTCAGAATCGTGTCATTATAAGCAGTGCCGCAGCGGAAAAATATGGAGATGATCTGGATAAGCACCCGATAGGGACGGGACCGTATAAATTTGTGAGTTTCAAACGCGACGGCGAATTTGTCGTTCGCCGCAATGACGATTACTGGGGCCCCAAAGCGGAGATTAGGGAGGTCGTTTGGAGAAAGGTCACCGAGGAGGCTGCTCGGATAGCGGCGCTTGAAGCGGGACAGGCGGACGTCATCTATAGCGTGCCTATTCACGAGGCCCTCCGACTGGAGCGCCATCCAAGAGTGCGGGTGGAGAAGGTTGCGGGACTAAGAATGTACTTCATCGCGCTCAATCCGGCGTTCAAGCCGTTTGACAATAAACTCGTGCGCCAGGCGGTCAACTACTCGATCGATACCGACGCGCTCATCAAGAATATCTTCGACGGTAACGGCTTTGCACTGAATGGTCCAGTCGGCCCCAATGTGATTGGTCATGATCCGAGCCTCAAACGTTATCCTTATGATCCGAAGAAGGCGAAAGAGCTTTTGGCCAAGGCGGGTTATCCAAGTGGAGCTGAGATAAAATTTTATTACTCCCCTGGTCGGTATCCGAAAGACAAAGAAGTCTGCCAGGCAATCGCAAACCAACTCACCAAGGGCGGCTTTAAGGTGGATCTCATTGCTCAAGAATGGGCGATCTTTTGGGGGCTTAGCGGAGTCAATGGTGGAAAGCTTCCGATGTATTACATCGGTAGAGGATCTCTCACCGACGCAGATACACTCTATGACCAGTACTTTAGAACAGGGACAACAAAGCGTGTAAGCTACAGCAATCCCGAATTTGATAAACTCATTGACGAAGAGCAAAAGACGGGTGATCACAAAAAGCGGTTGGCGCTGCTTCAAAAGGCCAGCAAGATTCTCATGGAAGATGTGCCTTTCGTTCCCTTGTACGACCTGGCCGATATCTACGGAGTGGTGAGGAACGTTATCTGGAAGCCTCGGCCGGATGAACAGATCCTTGCATTTGAAATGAAGATCCGAGCGTAGAACGCATCTGCGTTCAGTTCTGTTTCGAGTTCGGGTTACCAGTCTCGATTTAAGGAAGGGAAGTTAGTCAACGTCAAGGGAATACGAACACGATATCTTCCCATCCTAGTCAGCCGCGTTCATTGAGTCACAAAGGAGGGTTCCAATGCTTAAGGTATTGGGTATGCGGTCATGGAACTTCCATGCAGACAACCTGGATGAGATGACAAAGTTCTACCGAGACGTGCTCGGCGCAGAGCTTCGCGCCACACAGACCATCGGCGGCGTTAACGTCGCGCGTCTCAGGCTGGGCGGGACCGGGGTTGGACTTTTCGACGCATCCAAGGAGCGCTTCGAAGGCGTTCCGCATCACACCTTTGACATCCAAGGCCCAAGTGAGCCGGAAGAGTTGGTGAAGGAACTTGAGGCCAAAGGGGCTAAAGTGGATGGGATCCGGCGCCATGGAAATGGGCCTGGCTACTCAGTCTACGTTATCGATCCCAGCGGCAACCGTCTCGAACTCTCCTCCTCGGGCTAGAGCATGGTGTCAATCGGGAGGGGTTCTCAAGGTGGGGTTTTACGCCTGGTATTTCACTTCACCGCCGACGATGGTCAGGTCGACTTTGATGTCTTTGATCCTCTCTCCGGGAATCTCAAACGGATCTTCGGCAAGGACCGCGATATCAGCTAGCTTCCCTACTTCCAGCGTGCCCTTGTAGGCTTCCTCAAAGCCGGCGAAGGCGGCGGTGGTGGTGTGCATGGCAAAGGCTTCAGCCACGCTGATCCTTTCCTCTGGTACGAGGACCTCGCCCCAGCGCATTTTGCGCGACACGCAGGCGGCAATGTCTCTTAGAGGATCGACTGGCCAGTAGCCAGGTGCGTCCGAGCCGCCGGCAATAATCACTCCGTTCTTGAGCAGGGTTCTAAAGGGGAAAGACTTAGTCATCCTTCTTTCGCCAAGGCAGTCCAGAATCGCATCACCGACGTAGTAGCCAATGGAGATGTTCGGGATTGCAACGATGCCCGACCGCACAATCCTTTCCATCCGCTCCGGCGTGCTCAACCAATTTCCCATATGCTCGATGCGATGGCGGTGGTCTTTTCGGGGCAATTTTTGCAGGGCAGTTTCATAGGCGTCCAGCGCCATGTCAAAGGCGCGATCTCCGATGGCGTGGACGCAGCAGCGAAGACCTGCCTGATGACATTTAAGCACGGTGTCGTTAAGCTCATCCTGGGGGATGCGGATAATGCCGCAGTTGCTTGGGTCATCTTCGTAGGGTTCATAGAAGCAGGCGTTTCGGCCTGTGATTCCTCCATCGATGCTCATCTTCACCCCGCCGATCCTCAGCCACTCGTTGCCAAAGCCCGTGGCGAGTCCAAGCTCGATGAGGCTGCGCGACCCGATGTGAGATTCGATGACCCGAGGGAGAAGGCTTACGCGCGCGTGGAGCTTGCCTTCGCGGAAAAGCCCCTGGTAGGCGCGGACCGGCTCGCCCGATCTTACGATATCGTGGATTGTGGTTACTCCCCGCTCCAGGCACTGATCGAGTGCGAAGACGATGCCATTTTTTAGCTGAAGGTAGTTAAACTCGGGCATGACTTTTCTCAGGATAAGTTGGGCCCGCTCGTGAAGCTCTCCCGTAGGCTCTCCGCCTTGAGGATCACGTCGAATCGCGCCGCCTGCTGGGTCTGGAGTATCTCGGGTGATGCCCGCCAGGGCCAAGGCCTTGCTGTTTCCCACGGTGATGTGGGCGCCAAAGGAGATAGATACAGGATAATCTGGCAGCACGCGGTCAAGATCGTTTCTATTAGGAAAGCGCTTATCCTTTAGGCGGAAATCCTGCATGGGGCTCCCATGAGCGACTACCCATGTGCCCTTCGGCAGCTCAGAGGCTCGTTTTTTTAGCCGCTCCAGAATCTCTGGGATCGAGTGGACCTCGGTGTAAAAATCGCGGCAGTCCACTAGCTCCTTTTCGGCTGTTCCCTTTTCAGCGAGATGAACATGGGTATCGGTAAGTCCAGGTATTGCAGTCCGCTTTTTCAAGTCGATCTGTTGGGTATCCGGTCCAGAGAGTTTCCGTATATCGTCTGATTTGCCGACCGCGACGATGCGTCCGCCAGCACAGGCAAGGGACTCATAAACAGCTCCGCTTGGCGCAAGGCTACGAATCTTGCCGTTGTAAAGGATAAGATCAGGGTAGGGGGTCGATCTTTGAGTCATTTTGTGACCTCCTAAATCCGGCGCAGACATCCCGCCTATAAGCCGCATCACGGCTAAAAGTCAACTCCTGCGTGCAACACAAAGGCGTGCTCGGTCGCACTTGACCCTCTTCGAATACTTCAATCGATTTGCGCCACGCCAACTCCTGCGAGGAGTTGATCTCGCCCAGATACAACACGTGGCGTTGCACCACGCGCCCATCCGC
>JAHFAO010000042.1 GCA_023250515.1 Deltaproteobacteria bacterium
GATCGTGGTGGTCGTGGTGGTGCTGGTTGCTGTAGTGCCGGGTGTGGTGCTCGGTGTGGTGGTTCTCATTAAAGTAATGGGGGTGCCATTCCTCAGGCCGGTGACAACGGCTTTGGCATCAGTTCCGAGAAAGGAGTTGAAGTCAGAGCTTATTTTATCGACGGCTTTGGGTTCTCCTTGAGTCGTTGTTAGCTTGTCCATACGGGAGGCCTCGGTAGTGAGGGTTGAAGTTGTCTGAGTCTGCGCCTGGCTTAGCTCCAAACCAATGGGTACGGCCAAAAGAGCCAGAATAGACAAAGCTAAGGCAATCTTTGCTTTCATGATCATTCTCCTTTGATTAGCTCGTTACGCTCCGTTAAGTACTTTTTCCGTCTGTAAAATGATTTCCGTGGCAGTGGCTCGGTCCTTGAAAAACATCCCCTGTTTGGCTACGGTGCGGATGCGCGTGGTCTTGGCGCTTACCGCCTCAAGCTCAACTTCTATCTGCCGCTCGGCGCCACTTGCCTTAATAAGCTCTCCCTGTTCGGTCTTCTCTTTAGCTTCCACTTGGATTCCCATCCGGTTCAGGGCGGTTAATGTGGCCGTTTGTACTTGAGGCAAGGGTGCGGTGAACGTGCGGTAGGCGGTACCATCGAGGGTATAAGACACCGCTGTACCCGTGCTGACACCGGCGCCTACCCCAAAGAGGGTTAGACCGACCGCTGCGCAACTGTTTAGAAAAGCGAGGAAGAGAAGGCCTGCGAGGAAAGAGAGTGTGGGGCTTTGCCGCATCTTAATCCTGATTCGACAAAAATAGACCTAGTTTAATACTCACCCTGACGCCTTGTTCGATCTAGCTCTTGACGTTGGCGCTCAAGCTCGGCCTGATTCCTTTGAATCTGCTGGTCCTGCTGTTGGCTGCGGTTCTCCTGACCTTGGAGCTGGTCACCAATTAGAGCACCTGCGCCTAGACCAAGAGCACCACCAATGAGCGCCCCTGCAGCAGGACGACCAACTGCGGCACCGACGAGGCCTCCTGCCGCAGCCCCTCCAAGTGTTCCTATCCCCGCTGCCTTTTCTCGGGTCGATAGCGGTCCCCCAGAGCAACCCATGGCGGTCAAACCGATAAGAGCTATGACAATTGCGAGGAGTGAAACTCTTTTGCTAAATGTTGCGGTTCTATTCATCTTTGCCACCTTTCTTTCCCTTAAGATCCTTACGTTACCTCCTTAAATGAGGAGGACACCAACCTAGGGCGGGGTTGCCTCCGCCGACGATAGCTTTAATCTGTTTTTGGGGATTCGTATTTACCTCGTAAATACTTATCCAGGTGAATCCTATAACCGGAGAGGTCTGGTTGGGATTAAAGTAAGTAGAGACAACCGGAAGAATGACAGGCCAAGCGAGCACAGGTGGAGTACTAGGATCGTTGTCAAGGTCTATGGGCTTTTTATTTTGATCGAAAGCGTCTCTAATGTCCTTCATTACGCTATTATCCTGGCCATTAGCGATTTCGATCGGATCTCCCATCGTAAGACAAGGGATCGAATTTGGGTTTTGCACCATGTTTTTGAACTCGCTAGCGCTGGCATTCTGAATATAGTAGGAAGTAAATGAAGAGTCATCCTTAGGGCTCGGCGTTTGGGTTACATTCAGTATTATTTGCGATCCGTAGGGTGGTGGACACGCAGAGTTATCAGGATTACAAATCAAGTCAACGGGCAGGCTGGGCCTCATGCGTATCACTGCGGTGGCGCTGACATTAATCGTCGTCGGATCTCCGCCATTCAAGAGTCGCGAAAAAAAGAGTGGGGTGTTAAAGCCCTTTGTGACTCGGACTCCATTGGCTGCGGCAGGGTTGACTGGTGCGGTAATAGTATCGGTGGTTGAGTTATAGGTGACGACCTCTGCATTACCCCCTTGACTCACCTGAGAACCGATGATCCCAGCATCTTGGTTCATGACGTTGTTCGAGCTGGGATCGTTGGCGGGGCCGTTAAAGGCTTCCACTCTGGCTTGTATCTGACCGGTCGTTCCATTGAAGTTATAGTCAGGAATCGCTGCTGCCCCTGAAAGCGCGGCCGAGTCTATGGCAGCCTGGCTCTGGGTTCTCACATAGGCCATCCACCCCACATCGATAGCCAGGCCAGTCAGTAGCGTCATGAGGGCTAGAAATACGGTCACATAAATTAGGACCGTTCCCCGATTATTTTTTAAAGTTTCCATATTATCCTCCTTAAGCACATGGTTGTTGGAGTTCATAGCGCATCGTGGTAGCGCGCGATATTGGTATGGTAGTGAAACCTAGAAGACGCAGGAACGAGAAACTGTAGCTGCCAGCTACTTGAACGGTCACCTCTTGTCCACAGAGAGGGCCGGCGGGGGTGGTGCTGGTTACCGTAAAACCGGAAAAAAGGCTGATGCCCGGGATTTTTGAATTAACTGCGGCCAACACCCTGGCATCATTTGCCGTCAGGTTTGGCAAGGTCACAGCAATGCGTGCCCCCTCTCGAGACGCATTTTGGACTACATGGGAGACAAAAAAGCCGAGGCCCCAATCTGTGGCTCCACCTACTAGAACCAGCAAAAGGGGTAAGACTAGGGTAAATTCGACGATACCTTGACCCCTAGAGTTACTTTTTGACGTTTTTGTCATTTCTCTCGCCTCATTTTATAAAAAAAGCCCGCCTTCGAACTCATGAGCACGGCCGAAGGCGGGCTTTTTGAAATCTTTTACTATTCTTGAATCCCTAACTTCGGCAGCATCGCTATCATAGGACCCCCTCTGGATCCCTTAGACCGAGGCTTTGTGCCCCACTCTTTCGAGTGGTTTACCCTTATCGGTTAGAGTCTGGCACCCAACTGTGAATTAAATCGTTCTAGTTATTCCCAGGGGCCTCCTTGATTTCTTTCAAACATTTATCAGCCTTTAACCCGTTAGACGTCGTGGCAGTTCAAAGGTTTACTCGCAACGAACGTTTCCGTGGTCTTCCGGTTCAGGCCGATACCCTGCGATTTTCGACCCGTTTTACCTCTTCGGCAGAGTTGACGTGTAGTGCATTAAGGTCACAGCTCTCCTCTGCCGGTTTCTTTGGTGCCGGTACGACCTCCACGAGTCCTGACCGATAAAGGTTGTAGATCACCTTAGCAGTATAGGCGTACGGGAGGCGTAAAATTTCAGAGATGTTTTTCACATCGCGGGATCCGTTGATCTTACTGAGAACCCTCCAACCGACGTGCGGAATAGTGATTGGCCCATTCCGATCTTCCCCTAGATCGGCCATTCGAAAAATGCTCTTTTCAGTTGGTATTATTTGGAGAATCCGTTCCCATTCCTGAGACATCGCCTTAACTTCGGCGAGGAGGTCGCCGGATTTTTTGGTTATGGTTCGCGCCAGCGGGGAACTATTGGGAAGCAGAACGAATGTGCCCTCACTCCAGGTCACAGGGTAGAGAACCGACTTCTCTCCCTCACCGATAGGACAGGTTGCATGGACGATGTCACCTTTCGCAAGAAAAATATCAACGACCTCTTTACCACTCGAGAGCCTCAGGAGTCCGGATTTCTTTCCCTCTGTGGCCAGTAGGAGAATATCCGTTATGCGGATTTGCGACAAAGTCCCTCGCATGATGGCCTCTCGTTCGTTGATAAGCTTACCTATCTCTCTTCAAGGCCGCGCCGCGTCTGTAAAGCAACCTGGCTCCTTTTGGCGGGATCGCGGGTTTCATCCTGGCCAGCCAGCGTTAGCTTGAGCGTCTTGATCATGTTCAAACTCTTGCTGATGGCCAGCAGTTTCTCAAGGGTGGATTTGATCTGATCTTGCAAGAGATCGACTTCCTCTGCTGAGACTCCTTCAAGCTGGCTTTGTAGCTCGTCGTATAGTCGAGTGATGCTGACAATCTGACCTAACGACGACTCTGTCTTTTGATTAATTTCTTCATAGAGTCGGAGGACATCTCCTGTCAGTTTTTGCAGTTCGTTTTTCATACTTGTCCTAATATTTCCTATTCCATCTTGTTAGCGGAAGATTCACTGGACGAGGGGGTCGTTAGGGGTTCTTCATCTTGCGTTGTCGGGGGGGGGCCAGGCTTTCTTTTCGTTTTAATCGACTTAATGGGGTTTAAAGGTAAAGAGTCGCTCATATTCGTAGCGGTTAAAGCGCTATTATCAGCAATAGGACGTTGGATGCTTGGCAAAGAATCTCGTGTGCTAGATTGTCCGAGTCGATAGAAGGGAAAAAAGGAATTCAACACGAATAAAGCCACGGCGGTCGATACAGAGGCGGCGAAGATCGCTTTCTTCATTTTGCGCTTTTTGCTATCCGTGGTGTGCTTCGCATAAATATCGGACGCGCCATAATCTTTAATCAGTTTTTTTAGCTTTCGGTCGAATTCGACTCTTACCGAGCGATCCGGAAGTGTTTGCAAGGAGTCCATTTTCCGATTCGCTTCGGCAATGGTGCTTTTTCTGGCTTCGCCGGTGTGCTTCGAGTAGGTATCGAATTCGCCATAATCCCTAATAATCTCCTTCAATAAGTTTTGATCGAAATCCAGTCCTTCCTTATCCAGGTCATGATGGCTGCTTTGGTTTATAGTCTTGTCAGTAGCCTGGGCTTTGGCACTCTGGATATGGCCAGCAGTACCTTGCTTTGCAATTCTCTCCTCCGGTTCTTTTGCCTTTTCTTTTCCCTCGACTTCGGTCGTGGCAAAGGCCGGTTTAATTTCCTTCCACAGCAGCCGCTTCTGGGATATTTGCATGGAGTTAATTGGCTGGGTGGTTAGACTCTCCTCTCTCTCTGACGGTAAAGCATCTTGAGGTTTAGTAGCTACTTGGCTCTCTTTGACCGGCAGATTTTTCGAACCAGAGGACTCTGTCTCTATCTCTATATTTGGATGCTCACCTTTCTCGCTGGCAGGAAGAGGGTCCGATATGCTAGTCTTTGTTTCCTCTTTCCTGGTCAGAGCAGGAAAACGGATTAATTTGGTAGGAAGGTTCGTATCATGCCCGGGGGAAAATCTTTTAAGCGATTCCTTGCTAAGCTCTTCGCGGTTATCTGCTTTAACCCCCATCAGCCGTTGCTTAATCTCTTTAAGGTTTTTTAGATCCTTCTGTAAAGATGAGAGGTGTTGGAGCAGTTGCTTTGCTTTCTCATCAGCTTCAATGATTTCATTAAGACTAATGTCTTGTGTGAATTGCCCAATGCGATGAATAGATTCAAGAATTTCGTCGATCGACTTGGCAGAGGATAGGTTTAAGAAATCCTGGATCGCTTCAAATCGCTTATCTTCATTTGGCAGTGACAATGCAACCCCTCCGATTCACTGAGGCGGAGTTTCAACGTAATTTTGGCCGGGTACTGTGTACCGCGACCGAACATAAAAATACTGTAGGTTATCGAAAACTAGCAAGATCTGCGCCATCTCCGATAGCAAAAATTTCCTTTGTTTTTCAAAGAGATGGAATTATGGGAAGCTGATAAAGTGGGTAGGCTATTACAATTTTGTCCAATAAGGATAAATTTGTACGTAAGGTTAAGGGAGATCCTTCTAGCGGGGAGCCAGGGTCAGACGTTGCCGCTGTGAATCAATCGAGGTATGGAAACGGCTAAGAAAGTTAAGTCCTAATAGACCTTCGATTCGAGGAGAAGGTGAAAAGTTATGGACAACGACTACCAAACCGTGGACCTCGGCCTTGCCCACTTTGAGCGAAGCTAGCCGGCCTAGGGGGGCCGCGATGGGACCGTTGGCGGTGATGAGGGTAATTCTTGGGGCATGAGGGTCTAATTTCAGGCTAAGTTTTTTTGCTATTCTTGGAGTGACCACGGTGTAGGTGGCGCCTGTATCCATCAACATGTAGGTTTTCAATGAGCCATTCAACACAACCGGGACAACAATGGTCGAGCCGGTCATCTCGACAGGTACCGTATTGGCATTCTCCAAAGAAGAGGCAGAGAGTTCTTTAGGTGAAACAGCAAGGGGAGGTGAAGAATCGCTTTCCTTGAAGATTCTTTCGAGTTTGTCGGCTCCTTGCACGTCGGAAGATTTAACCCATCCGAGAGCGCCTTTCTGAGTCTTGACCATATACCATCGCTCGTCCCTCCCGAGGGCGCCGGCAACCGGTATTAAATCTTCTCCCTTTGCAAGTTTGGTAACTACCTCGGAGCGCTCCTCCGGGTAAGCATAGAGATAGACCTCGCTTCCCTTAACGGAGAGCATAGGTGAGTCCTGAAATTCCGCAAAGCTTGAGGAAGCAAGCAAAACAGTGGAGAAAAGCAACCCCATCCACAACATTACCTTCTTATTTAATTTTTTCATATTTCTAAGCATTCTATCATGTGCTCCTTAGGGAAAGTTTTTCTATCTTGCGATAGAGCGTACGGGTGGAGATCCCCAAAAGCTCAGCAGCTTTAGCCTTGTTTCCGTTCGTTTCTTGCAGGGCTCCTTCGAGTAGGTTCCTTTCTGCCTCGGCGATGTTTCGGATGGCCTTGGCGCCGATCTCTTCTCGATGGCCGGTGGCATACTGCTGTAGGTGCATGGGTAGGTCGCCCAGGGTCAGGTATTCTCCACTAGAAACCATGACTGCGCTCTCGATGACGTTCTTGAGCTCGCGGATATTTCCCGGCCAGGGATAGTCTACAAAAAGGGCCCTCACTGAGCTGCTGATTTTTTTAAAAGGTTTTTGAGTCTGACAGCAGGCTTGATATCCAAAATGTGCGACCAAAAGGATGATGTCTTCTATCCGCTCGCGCAAGGGAGGCAGGATTATTCTAGCGCTGTTGAGACGATAGTATAGGTCTTTTCTAAACCCGTTTTCCTCCTGGATTGCCTTGTCAAGGTCTTTATTGCTGGCGGCGATGATCCGTACATCAGCGGTCTTGGGGGAGGATTCCCCTACCCTATAAAACTCCCGGCTTTCCAGAAAGCGTAAGAGTTTAAGCTGAATGGAGGGTGGTGGGTCTCCGATCTCATCCAGGAACAAAGTTCCTCCTTCAGCTGCCTCGATCAATCCCTCTTTATTTTTGTCGGCCCCTGTGAAAGCGCCTTTAACGTAGCCGAACAATTCGCTTTCGACCAATGTTTCGGGAATAGCGGTCATGTTGCAGGCCACAAAAGGTTTGTCTTTCCTAGCACTGTGGGCATGAATATAACGGGCTATAACATCCTTGCCTGTGCCTGTTTCACCTGTGATAAGGACCGTGATGTCGTGGTGGGCATAACGGCTTGCCAAGTCGAGGACTTCGCTGAACTTCGGGGTCTCTCCCACAATGAGCGGCGCCTGTGGATTTTCTTTATCGATATCTGGACTTGGGATGCTAGGGGCGTGAGAAAAAAGACTAAAGAGGCTCTGTGGAAACTCCGGATGAAAGCAGATAAAAACCGCGTTCGTGGACCGGATTCTGGCTCTATGAATAAACTTTTCCCATTTGTCCCCGAAACAGAGAGTAATATCGATAATAAGATATTTGATCTGCTCTAATGGAAGGGCCGAATAGACCCGCTCTGCATCTTCCCAGGTCCGGCTCAGATGGATATAGAAGCCCCGTTCTTCCAATAGTTTTTGAACTGGGGCTAGAGGAAAACCAAGGGAATGAACCAATAAGACTTGAAATCTTTCCATGGGTGAGAGCTTTAGGTTCTAGCGTTTAGCTTCAGGTTAATCAGTGCTTGCCATTCTCCCTTGCTCTTCGTCTTCTTTTGCCAATCTAGCAGCCCTCAATTTCAACCCCTCCCTGATCCTGAACTCTTATTTCTGGTTTGTCTTTAGGGTTTCACGTATTAGTGACCGCTCCCAAATAGCTCTTTGATTTACGGAGAAGGGGTCTCAGTGATGACCAGGTTTTGTAAGGCATCCCTTACCAAATCATAGGTAAGACGCGGAGGGATGCCTTCGTAGTTACAAGCGGCAATAGCATGTTCGACGATGAACTTTGGGTGAAAGGCTGCGAGCGGTGCTCTGTTCTTGGCGTAGAAAAAGTTCAGGACGTAAGAGAGGATCTCCTCGGGCAGCTCCAGCTTATGAAGATTGCAAATCCTGCGGAATATCGCCTTGTAGTCTTCAACCGTAGGAGGGTCAATGCGTAGCTTATAATGGATTCGGCGCAGAAATGCTGGGTCCATTAGTTCCTCGGGTGGAAGGTTAGTTGAGAAAATAACGAGTTCGTCGAAAGGAAGGTCGAACTTTTTTCCCGTGTGAAGGGTCAGGTAATCTACCTTCCTTTCCAGAGGCACAATCCATCGGTTTAGGAGGTCCCGCGGGCGAACAAGTTGGCGGCCAAAATCGTCAATGACGAAGATCCCTCCTGTTGCCTTCACATGGACAGGAGCCTCGTAGTACTTGGAGAGAGGGTCGAAATCGAGATCGAGCATTTCCAAGGTCAGCTCGCCGCCTGCGATAATGACTGGTCTACGGCATCTAACCCAACGCGGATCAAACTCCACTGGTGGGAGGTAGATTTGCTTCGTATCGAAGTCCCCTGAGTTGGTTTGAGAGAGGACTTCTTTATGCACCGCCGCATCAAAGATTTTAATGATTTGCCCGTCCACTTCGATACAGTAGGGAATATAGATGGCTTGCCGGAAGGTATGTCCGGCAGCTTCGGCGATGGATGTCTTACCGTTTCCACTGGCGCCGTAAAAGAGTATAGCCTTGCCTGAATTTATTGTCGGTCCTAGCCAACGGAGGGTGTCTTTTGGCAAAACCAGGTGAGAAAGGACATGGGCAAGGTCATCGGCATGGATCCTCTCGTTGGTAATAGTCTGTTTTTGCACCTGGATTTGGTATTCGGCCAGGGGGACAGGGATAGGGCCGTTATACTGGGACTGTTTTAAGGCTTCGATTGCCCGTTCCCTTCCCACGCTGGTAAGGGCATGTCTCAGAACGGTAAAATTGACGTCGGCCGCACCGCGCACGTCGACTACGCCGTCTTTTTTTAAAACCTGAAGTAACTCTTCAACGATCCCTCGAGGCAATTTGATGTGATTTGAAATTTCGAGTACGGTTTGAAACCCTGAAACATAGATTGATTTGAGAACCGAGTTAACCAGGAATGTGAAATCCAAACCTGTGTCGCGGATGGACTTGGGGATAGTAGGAGGTTCTTGGAGGATCGCTTCGAGCTTTTCACGTGTAATAAGACCAAGGGCCACAAGATTATCCCCCAAAAGCCCTCCGGCCACTTTCTGCCGCTCCAGAGCCAGATCAAGCTGCTTCTTGTCGAGGAGGTTTTTCGCCAGTAATACATCACCCAAAGCCATGAGGGACCCCCTTTATTTCCCAAATTTCCCCAAAAAGCTCCATCAAAGCAGGAATTGTGCCATAACATGCAATCATGACTTCATTTTAAGGAACAGGTTGTTTTTTCAGGGGATTTTCTATTCCGAGCAGATCAAAATGTAGATCGAACTGTACAAAATTCGCCACCTAGGGAGAAGATTGGTGGAAGAGGGTCCCTGACGCTAGCTATAACCTTATAATATATAAGGCAGTTGTTTTTTTACCGTCTCAAGGTTATATTAAGAAAAATGGGGTTCTAATTTAAGAACAGAGGGGGGCGGAATCAAAGTGGGGAATTTTGTTTATTTCCTGAGAATATATCTGGTCTTTCTTACTACTTCTTTCTTTGGCTGCGGCCTGATTGAGCAACCCAGTAAGAAAAATTTTCTTATCGTCACCCCGCCCTCTTCCTACACTACAGAGAAGGCCAGGAACTTAGGGCAAAAGTATAACCAAAATCTCGAACGATTGGTGACGCAGGTGAGTCGGAATCCTGTTACCGGGAGATTGCAGTTTGCTAACAATATTGTCTCCGTAGGAGGCATAGGCTTTTTTACCCATTCGTTTGCTAAGTCTCCCGACGAGAGATACCTTGAGGTAATCCTTGGGGTTCCGGATAGTTTGGATGAAAAGACGGACTTTACGGCGAAGATAGAGCGGTTAATTTCTCAATTTGGCTCGACGCTTCTATCTATTCTTTCAAGCGATTCAGAGATCTACAACGATAAAGAAGTAGCGGGTTATGCTTTGAACTTTTCTTGGCGGAGCACTTCCGACGCTGCTTCCGGCCCCCGCGTTACACCAGAATCGGCAGTAATCTATATTCCTAAGGATGGGGCTCGGGATTTTGTTAGCGGACGGGTCAACAAAGAGGCTCTTCTTCGGGATTCAGTCATTTTCGCTGCCCAGGGGGAGCGTCCCGCCGCACTTGTCCGTTATCTTCCCCAGGTGCCTAGGCCGGAGGCTCCAGCTTTAGCTCAGAAAGAGAGTGGAGGGACCAGTGAGGTTCCGCCAGTAAAGTTAACGCAACCTCCTACGCCCTCAGCCTCACCAGTAGAAGAACCGAAGCAAGAGGAGACAGACAGGCTTGCACGGAAAGAGAAAGCTCCCGTAGTTCCTAAGCCGGAGGTTCGGGCTCCGGCTCAGAAAGAGGCCCCTTCAGCGCCACAAGTAGAGGCACCGAAGCAAGAGGAGACAAATAGACTTGCAGGGAAAGAGAGAGCTCCTGCAATTGCTCCAGACCAACGGATGAAACCCCGGGTCCCGCAAGGATACATCATTCAGGTTTCGTTCCCAGAGAGAGGAGATGCAGAGCGCTGGTCCGATCTCCTCAAACGGGAGGGATACTCCACCTCAATGAGCACAATCGGTGAAAGTCAGTTGGTTCGACTCCGTGTTGGAAATTTTCCTTCACCTGAAGAGGCGAGAAACCTCCTTGGAAAGTTACAGAAACAGGGTCTTACTGGATCGGTGCTTCAGGTGCCCAAATAGAGATCATACATTCCCTTTCAGTTTTGCATGTAGAACCTCATTGAACTTTCCTCGGTTGACCTTTCCCGGGATAAGGACGCTTGGTCTTTTCCCGCTCTGTATGTCTTCAATCATGTGACACCCTACCAAAAATGGTAATGTACGAGACTGTTCATCTGCTCTTCTTCGCGATCACTCTATTCGTCAGTGCGAGCCTGCTGTTTTGGGTTCAGCCGATGTTCGCCAAGATGGTGCTGCCGCTTTTGGGGGGCACCCCTGCGGTATGGAACACCTGCATAGTCTTTTTTCAGGCGGCGTTGTTGGCGGGCTATGTCTATGCCCACGCAACAACGGCCTGGCTGGGGGTGCGCTGTCAGGCTTTGCTGCATGTAGGGGTTCTTTTGTTGCCGCTCTTGGCATTACCGATTGGGGTACCGATGGGTTGGTCAGCGCCGGTAGAGGGTAGCCCGATTGCATGGTTGTTAGGGCTCTTGGGGGTGTCTGTGGGGTTGCCTTTCTTTGTGGTATCTGCCAGTGCGCCGATGTTGCAGAGGTGGTTTGCCGATACGGGACATCGGTCTGCGAAGGACCCGTATTTTTTGTATGGGGCGAGCAATTTGGGGAGTTTGTTGGCATTGGTTGGGTACCCGCTGTTGATGGAGCCGAGACTTCGGTTAGTGGAGCAGGGATGGGTGTGGGCGGGTGGTTACGGGGTGTTGTTGGTGTTGATGTTGGGGTGTGCGGTGTTGTTATGGCGCAGTGGAGGGGAGAGGGGTTTCAGGGGGTCCTCTGATGAACAGAGTGTGTTGATGGTGGCAGGTAGGGGGGGTGGAGTTACGGTGGGACGGCGTGTGCGTTGGGTGGTTTGGTCTTTAGTTCCATCGAGTTTGATGTTGGGGGTGACCACCCATCTTTCGACCGACATTACGCCTATTCCGTTGCTTTGGGTGGTACCGTTGTCGATCTACTTGCTTACGTTCGTTCTGGTCTTTGCCCAAAGGCCTGTCCTGCCCCATCTCTTGATGGTTCGACGGCTTCCATTCCTGATGTTGGCGTCGGCAATAACGATTTACTCCCAAGCGACTCAACCGGCGTGGCTACTGATCTTGCTGCACTTGCTTACTTTTTTCGTTGCAGCGATGGTTTGCCATGGGGAGTTGGCTAAGGATCGGCCGCCGCCTGCGCACTTGACCGAGTTTTATCTGTGGATGTCCGTTGGGGGTGTTTTGGGAGGGCTGTTTAACGCTTTAGTAGCGCCCCTGATGTTCAAGACGGTGGCGGAATATCCCTTGGCGATGGTGGCGGCCTGCTTGCTTCGGCCCACAGCAGGCTCGGAAGAGCAGAGACCGCTTAGCCGCTGGCTCGACTTCCTACTCCCATTGACGCTGGGCGCCATAACTGCTGGGCTCGTTTGGGGCTTGCAGGGCAGCGACTTGAGGGGCGGCCAGCTAGCCCATATCCTCATTTTTGGTTTGTCAGCTGTGGTCTGCTTGAGCTTTGCTAGCCGGCCAATTCGATTCGGATTGGGCGTCGCGGCAATTATGTTGGGCACCCTGTTTTACACGGGCCCCTTTGGGCGCGTGGTGCACACTGAGCGGAGTTTTTTTGGCGTTTACCGTATCATGTTCGACCTGGAAGAAAAATACATCTTGCTTGTCCACGGCAACACTAACCACGGCGCACAAAGTCTTGATCCAGCGCGCCGTCGCGAACCGCTTTCTTATTTCTATCGTACCGGGCCGATCGGGCAGGTCTTTAGCGTATTCTCAGGAGAGAATGCCAAGAGTCGAGTCGCCATTATCGGCCTGGGCACGGGCTCGATGGCATGTTACGGGGAGCCTGGGCAGCAATTCACCTTCTACGAGATTGACCCTGCGGTGGAACGGATTGCCCGCGACGGTAGATATTTTACCTATTTGCGCGATTGTCTGCCTAAACTTGAGGTGGTTCTTGGGGATGCTCGGGTCTCGCTGGGGAAGGCGCCGGACCGGCACTATGGCTTGATTGTACTTGATGCCTTTAGCTCCGATGCGATTCCTATACATCTTCTTACGCGAGAGGCGATAGCACTTTACCTTGCCAAACTCGCTGATGGGGGCATCTTGGCTTTCCATATCTCCAATCGATCTCTCAATCTGCAACCCGTGCTTGCTAATCTGGCGAGGGATATGGGTCTGGTCTTCCTGGTGCAAGATGATTTGAAAATCAGCGAGGTTGAGGTAAACAGCGGTAAGGAGGCATCAACGTGGGTAGTGATGGCTCGCAAACCATCCGATCTGAGTAGGCTGGCTCAGGACCCGAGATGGAAACCGTTGGCGGTCTGGCCTGTAGCAGCAGTGTGGACCGATGATTTTTCAAACATCCTAAGTGTTTTCAACTGGAACTGACGCCGAGTTTGAAGAGTTTGCGGAACCTCCTTCAGGTGCGTGATCTTGGGTGGATAACGAGTCAGCGGCAGTCTGCTTTATTCAGCTTTCGGCTCCAGTCGTTTTTGTAGGATTTCGTTAACTTTTTTTGGGTTGGCTTTTCCCTCGGTCAGTTTCATAACTTGACCAACCAGAAAGCCAAGAACTCTCTCATTCCCAGATCGGTACTCTGATACCTGCTGCGCGTGCTTGGCCAACGCTTGGTCTACGGCCTTTTCAATGCTGCCCAGATCCGTAACCTGTTCCCAAGCCTTCTTGCGAACGATCTCTGCCGGCGGCTCGCCACGTTCTAGCATCTCCTCAAAAAGGGTCTTGGCCATCTTACCGCTGATTTTTTCTTCATCGATCATCCGTACCATCTGGGCTAAATGCTCAGGGGCGATAGGCCACCTGGTAATGCAGAGCTGTTCATCCAGTTTTCTTTCCTTAATGACGCGGAAGAGGTCTCCCATAACCCAGTTGCTGATAGCCTTAGAGTTGGAGTGGATTTTTGCCGCTGTCTCGAAGTAGTCCGCCACGTCTCTCCGACTGGTGAGGAGTTCTGCATCATAGAGGGGAAGACCATATTCGGAGGTAAAACGTTCTTTACGCTGCCCTGGTAGTTCAGGCAGGCTCGCTTTAATCTCCTCGATCCATTTGTCATCGATGACTAAGGGAAGCAAGTCAGGATCGGGAAAATAGCGGTAGTCATGGGCATACTCCTTGGAGCGCATGGAGCGAGTGACTTCGTGATCCGTGTCCCACAACCGGGTCTCCTGGTTGAGCTTGCCTCCTTTCGAAAGTGTGTGGATTTGCCGCTGGATCTCATATTCTAGAGCCTTTTCGATTGCCTTGAAGGAGTTCATATTTTTAAGTTCCGTTTTAATTCCCAAGGTGTTGCTTCCTTCAGGCCGAATTGAGACGTTTGCGTCGCAGCGGAAGCTTCCTTCTTCCATATTTCCATTGCAAATTTCTAGATATTGAAGGATAGCTCTTAGGTTTTTGAGGTAGCGGCCGGCCTCCCCAGGACTGCGAATGTCGGGCTCGCTTACGATCTCCAGGAGCGGGACCCCGGCTCGGTTCAGATCTACAAGGCTATAGTCTCCGCGGACATCATGGATATTTTTCCCTGCGTCTTCCTCGATATGGATGCGATTTAGTCGGACTCTTTTCTTTGTTCCATTAGCATCGATATCGATTTTTCCGTTGCGGCAGAGGGGAAGCTCGTATTGGCTGATCTGGTAACCCTTGGGGAGATCTGGATAGAAGTAGTTCTTCCTTGCCCAGCGGCTGTAGCGCGCGATTTCACAATGTGTTGCCAGGGCCGCGCGAATGGCAAACTCCACGACCTTTTTGTTCAGCACGGGTAAGACCCCTGGCAATCCCATGCAGACCGGGCAGGTATTTTGATTGGGCTCGTCGCCAAAGCGGGTTGAGCAACCGCAGAAGATCTTGGATTCGGTCAAGAGCTGGGCATGGACCTCAAGGCCGATGACAGATTCGTATTCCACCATTTTTTAAAGTATAGCAAGCGACCCTTGGTTTCAACTCATCGTCAGTGGCTAGTGTCAAGAAAGAGAGGGATCTTTGGAGTCAAGGGTTCAACGGCTATATCACGATACTAATGGGCGAGGGCAAAAATGGGAGGGACTATCCACTAAGGGTTTTAAGATACCCAAAAGACTCGATTACTCGAAAGTCCTGTTGGTACGATTCGAGGTTCTCGCCTATTTGAACTATCTTTTCCTGTATGACGTTTCCAAGGAATCGCTCTGCCCATTCAAGATATTTGATTTTCCTTGGGTCGATCTTCATGAGCCGAGCAGCTGTGGCATCCACTGCCACCAGGTCGTCTCCGAAAACCAGCACTCCGCAATGCTTGGGTCCTCCCTGGATCGGGCCATTTCCCTCCATCCCTACAATTCCATCTACGATGGCAAATTGGGGAATGGGCAGGGTGCTGTTTATGTCCAGGATACTTTCATGGATCCCAGCCCAGTGAAGGATGTTTTTGGGCCACCCATAGATCCCGCCAGGAATAATACCAAACATGTTTTTTAGGGAGAGCGTAGCGCCGACCCAGTGGTGGGTTTTGAGCTTTGGCATCGATACAAGGAGATCCGCTTTTAATATGGTTTCAGGGAAGTAAAGGTGATTTAGGTTTGTGAAGCGGCTCCTTAGGTTTAGCAACCGGACATCGTCGTGATTGAGGTCCACATAACGGGTTCTGTAGTCTTTGAGAATCGGATAGAGACCGGAGGCGGTTTGGAGATACTCATTATCTCGGCGATGACCAGGGCCCTCGGCCACGAGGACCTCTCGAGCCCCAAGACTCTTAAAGGCCTCAATCGCCGCAGAAATGACAGCGGGGTGAGTATTGATCATGCCCGAGGAGTCAAACTCCACAAAATTCGGTTTTAACACTACTATCTTACCTTGCACGCTTAAACGAAAAAGTTTTATCCCTTTGAGCAAAGTATACTTGAGAGGGACGTCATAGCTTTTTGCCCCGAGAATAGCGACCTGAGAGCGACCCTTCTTGCGGTAGGCCTCCTTTTCCCATGGCGAGGACTGATTACATCCACCTACGACGGGAGAAAGAGAGGCCGCTAGCGAGGCTTTGAGAAATTCTCTGCGGTTAACCATGTTAGCCTAGACACGAAAGACCCTGTGCCCGTCCCCGGACGCAAGGAGCGCCAGAGCCATAGTTTTTGTCTCGCCCAAGAATCCCGTCTTAGCATAGTTCCTTGCCAAGAGTTTTATCCATTCAGATACGTCGTGGCCGTAGAGCGAAAAACAGAGGATGGACCAGCTTAAAGTATAGCCCGAATCGATTTGTGTTAGCATTTTTTGTAAAGCTTGTAGGCTAAGTTGATTAGGCTCTGCTTTATAGTGGTCCTGAAGGGCAATTAGGGCCAAGGCGGTCGTATCAGGATAAGCCCATAGATTCTCTCCGAGAACTTTTGAGTTTCCGTAATTCCAACCTCCACCTTCGCACATGCGGTCGTATACCATGAGTTCTCCCTGGCGGATCCTTTCCTCGGCTTGCGTTCCACGAAGGTAAGGTCTTAGCTTTTTCAAGGCGATCAGCGCATAGGCCGTCGGTTCCACCCAACTGAAAGTGCCCGGGGTCCAGGACCATCCTTTCAAATCCGGGTTCAGTTGAACATCTAGCTTTTTCAATCGGTAGATAAGCGAGGTTAACCACCCAAGCCCCCTGCCTTGCTGTTGGATCAGCCAGATTGCCGCCTGGAGGGCCTTTTGACGGTGATCCTCGAAAGGCGTGAGGGAAAGTATAGCAAGGGACGTGGTCCACGAGCTCACTTTTAGATGGGTGTCTAGCGGCCAGCCTCCATCTGAGTTCTGTCGATCGGTCAACCAGTTCAATCCTCGGTCGATGCTATTGGCTAGAGATTTATCGCCGAAGGCACTAAGGCTTAGAAGGGCGAAAGAAGTTGCTTCCGTAATGCTCCGTCTTCCTTTTCCCATACCCCATCCACCATCGGGGTTCTGGGCTTTTAGCAGAAAGTCAATTGCCGTTCCAATCATGGCTGAGATCAGAGGTCAGTAGAGTTAATATTCGCTCATCGGCTCTTTTCACAAGTTGGGTTTTCTTTTATGCCACTCTGTGGCCTGTTCATATGCGAAGGCGATCCGCAGGATCGTGGCCTCGTCAAAATGTTTACCGATGATCTGCATCCCAATGGGCAATCCTTCAGAGTCGAAACCGCAGGGGAGGGAGAGTCCGGGGAGTCCTGCCAGGTTCGTGGGAACAGTAAAAATGTCCGAGAGGTACATCTGCAGCGGATCTAGAGTCTTCTCTCCGATCTTAAACGCTGTGGTCGGTGCTGTAGCGGTAATGATCGCATCACACTTTCGAAAGGCATCCTCGAAATCTTTTTTGATCAGCGCCCTGACCTTCTGGGCCTTCAGGTAGTAGGCATCATAATAGCCGGCTGAGAGGGCATAGGTTCCTAACATGATCCGTCGCTTTACTTCCGGTCCAAATCCTTGCTCCCTGCTCTTCATGTAGGTCTCAGTGAGGTCCTTGGCCGGCGCACGATAACCATATTTCATTCCGTCATAGCGGGCCAGGTTAGAGCTGGCCTCCGCGGTAGCAATAATATAGTAAACCGCAACCGCATACTCCGTGTGAGGGAGAGAAATCTCTTCAACTCCAATCCCGGTTTTTTCCAACACCTGGATTCCTTCCTTTAAGGCCTGTTCTACTTCGGCTTGCATTCCTTGAATAAAATATTCTTTGGGTATTCCGACCCTTAACCCTTTAACATCGCCATTTAGATAACTGGTGTAAGACGGGACAGGAACGTCGATCGAAGTCGAGTCTAATGGATCATAGCCGGCAATTTCCTCCAGCATTAGGGCGCAATCAGTGACATCCTTGGTCAGCGGGCCGACCTGATCCAGAGATGAGGCGAAGGCGATGATGCCGAACCGACTGATCCGACCATAGGTTGGTTTCAGCCCCACGATTCCACAACAAGCTGCGGGTTGACGGACGGAACCTCCGGTGTCCGTGCCTAAGGCAGTGATGCATTGATCTGCAGCCACTGCCGCAGCCGAGCCACCGGAGGATCCCCCCGGGACCCGATCCAATTTCCAAGGGTTGCGAGTGATGCCGAAGGCCGAGTTTTCTGTCGAGGAGCCCATTGCAAACTCATCCAGGTTAGTTTTTCCCGTAGTGACCGCTCCGGCCTCTTTCAGTTTTTTGACTGTGGTGCTGTCATAGGGTGGGACGAAGTTGCCCAGGATCTTCGAGGCACAGGTTGTCAGCACACCTTGGGTGAGAAAGATGTCCTTTAGGGCGATCGGAATGCCCAGAAGGGAAGACCATTTTTCCCTTGTCTTGAACCGTTCATCGGCTTTCCTCGCCTCTCTTAAAGCCGTTTCATAGCAAGGGGTGATATAGGAGTGTACCTTCTCTTCGGTGGCGGAGATCCGGCGGAAGACCGACTCAGTAAGTTCCTCAGAGGAAATCTCGTGCCTTTTGAGTTTCCCGTTCAGCTCGTGAAGGGTTAAGGAGTGGAGGTTCATTCAATGATCTTAGGGACTTTGAAAAAGCTTCTTTCCTTTGCAGGAGCATTGGCAAGGAGGGTATCCGCTGAGGGTTGATTGACCACACGGTCTTCACGGAAGGCGTTGACGATATCCATTACGTGGGCAAGGGGCTCTACGTTTGCAGTCTCCAGTTGGTTCAGCGTCTCCATGTACTGAAGGATCTTGTCAAGTTGCTGGGTTAACGCATCCACCTCCGCCGCAGCAAGCTCCAGGCGTGCGAGTGCCGCGACCCTTTTAACTTCTTCATGCGTGATCTTCATGTCTTGTTTAAGGATAAGCTGGCAAATAGGAAATAGCAAATAGTGAAAAAGCAACAGTACCCGCTAAACCTATTCGTTCTTGCCATTAACTATTTACAATTTGATATTGACCAGTTAAAAAGGTTTCTATGGGGAGGATTCGGGGTGGAAAGGTGGAAGGAAGCCTCCTACTTCATCATTTATCCTTGGAGGCTAAGGGGTTGGAGGAAGAGGCCTACTCCCGCGGATTTAGGTGCATTGCGGGGCTGGACGAAGTCGGCAGGGGGACTTGGGCCGGTCCGGTTGTGGCTGCTGCGGTGGTTCTGCCTCCTGGGATCAGCAATCCGGGGATCAAGGATTCCAAACTTCTTACACCCAGGAAGCGGGAGACGCTGGCCCCTTGGATTAAGGAGAAAGCGGTGACCTGGGGGTTAGGGGTTGTCGGGTCCGAGGAGATTGACCGGATGAATATTTTAAATGCTAGCCTTCTAGCTATGGCCCATGCCTTCCTGCAACTTAAGCCAGTGCCAGATTACCTCTTGATTGACGGCCCCCATAAAATCCCTCTGGACTTCTTGAAGACGGAAGGCGGAAAGCAACAGAAAACAAGCGTAAATCTGGATCCTCATGTCTTTAGCCTTACGGCTCACGCCTTGCCATTCCAAAGGGCGATCAAGAAGGGAGATGGACTGTGCCTTTCGATTGCGGCGGCCTCCATAGTGGCCAAGGCCGCACGGGATCAGATGATGGTGGAGTATGATAGAACCTATCCCGAATACGGCTTTGGACGACATAAGGGCTACGGGTCTCCCTTGCATTTGGCTACGCTCAGCCGCTATGGTCCGTCACCGATTCATCGTCGGAGCTTTAAACCGGTCCGACAATATCTAGCTGATGTCGACGAGGTTGGTCCTGCCTCTCTTTTCCGCCAAGGGTAGGTGTGCAGAATTCAAAACAGATTCTCGGTAAAGAGGGGGAGCGGATTGCGGAGAGGTATCTCAAGAGGAAAGGCTACAAGCTTGTGGAGCGGAACTATCGCTGTCCTGTGGGAGAGATGGATCTCATCGCTTTAGATCGTCGCGTGATAGTCTTTGTGGAGGTGAAGACCCGTTCGGATGACCGCTTTGGGTTACCTCTGGAGTCGGTTCATCGATGGAAACAACAAAAGATGATTAAGACAGCGCTCTTTTTCTTAAGCCAGCGCCGCCTGCATCATCGCGAGGCCAGATTTGATGTTATCGGTATCTCCTTTGCGGCTCGAGAGCCGGTTGTAGAACATATCCAAAACGCCTTTGATTTCTCTTCGAGGTTTTGATGCTAGACATTAAACTACTCCGTGATCATCCGGAGCTTGTTAAGGAACGGGTCGCTACCAGGGGAACAGAGATAGACTGGGTAGAATTTGCTGCTGTGGACCAGGGGCGCCGGGAGGCAATTGCGAAGTGGGAGAGGCTGAAGGAGAAAAAAAACCAGCTCTCCGGTGAAATTGGCAGGCTCAGGAAATCGGGGGGAGATCCAGCATTTCTGATGCGGGAGGTAGAAGAGATCGCGCAAGCTATCCGTGATGGGGAAGGACCTCTGGATGAGATCGAGAAGCGATTTCAGAATCTTATGCTTTTGATCCCGAATCTGCCATACGTGACCGTGCCTTTAGGATCCGGTCCTGAAGACAACAAAGAGGTGAGACGATGGGGCGAGTTCCCTCAATTTGACTTTACCCCCAAGAACCATTGGGAGATCGGAGAAGAGCTGGGGATCCTTGACTTCTCTAGGGCGGCGAAGATCGCGGCGTCCCGTTTTGCCCTCTACCGCGGTCAGGGGGCGCTGCTGGAGCGATCACTGATTAATTTTATGCTGGATCTGCACACGCGTGAGCGTGGCTACCAGGAAATGCTTCCCCCTTTTTTGGTAAACCGGGACGCCATGACAGGGACAGGGCAGTTGCCCAAGTTTGAGGAAGATCTTTTTCGCACCTTGGAGCCAGACCTTTTTCTCGCTCCGACCGCCGAGGTCCCGTTGACCAACATCCATCGGGAAGAAATTTTGGGGAAGGAAGATCTCCCGGTCTGTTATGTCGCCTATACTCCCTGTTTTCGCCGAGAGGCAGGCTCCTATGGTCAAGACGTGCGCGGCTTGATACGCCTGCACCAGTTCAACAAGGTAGAGCTGGTAAAATTCACGGAACCGCAAAGCTCTTATGAGGAACTGGAAAAGATGGTGCGGGATGCGGAGGAGGTTCTCAGACGGCTCAAGATCCCCTATCGCGTTGTCGAGCTTTGCACCGGCGACTTGGGATTTCAATCGGCAAAGACCTACGACCTGGAGGTCTGGCTTCCGGGGCAGGGGACCTATCGGGAGATCAGCTCCTGCTCCAACTGTGAGGATTTTCAGGCGCGGCGAGCTCAAATCCGCTATCGGGCAGATAAGAAAGATAAGAGGGGCAGACCGGCTTTCGTTCACACCCTTAATGGCTCTGGACTAGCGGTGGGAAGGACTTTTGTCGCGGTTTTGGAAAATTATCAGCAGAAAGACGGGAGCGTCGTTGTTCCTGAGGTGCTTCGTCCTTATATGGGGGGCATCGAGCGGATTGG
>JAHFAO010000180.1 GCA_023250515.1 Deltaproteobacteria bacterium
GTTTTTCGATCCGCGCCGAGTAGACAACGACCTCCTGCGCAATTGCAGGCCGAACCTGGGCTTCAAGGAGAAGCCCAACAAAGATGAGCGCAGCGCCAATCTTCCACACTTGGAAAAAATCTTGCATCGTTCTTCCCTCCTTACCTTGATCTTTGCCGATTCCTGAAATAAGATCGCCAGGTACTTTCTGGGAGCGGCGATTCGTCCCCTTATCAAAGCAAGTTTGCATTGTCAAGTTTTTAAAGTTCGTATAGTCGAATAAAAAAGGTTTGTCAAGTCCTATGGAACGCGTTGCTATCACAGCGGCCATTGAAAATTACTTGATGGCCATCTATGCGCTGGGAGAGGAGGACCAACCGGTCATCGCGGCTCGGGTGGCAGAGGAGATGGGGGTCTCACCATCGACCATGGTCACTGCCCTGCGTCGGCTAGAAAGAGAAGGCTACGTCAAGGTCGAACGGCGCAAGGAAATTCTTCTAACCGCAAAAGGGAAGAGGGCTGCCGAGAGTGTTCTCAGGCGCCACTATTTGACCGAGAGATTATTGACAGACATACTAGGACTCGACTGGGTGAAGGCGCATCAGGAGGCCCACCGCTTGGAACATGCGATCTCCGCAGAGGTGGAAGAGAGATTGGCGAAGCTCCTGCGCCACCCTGCCACATGCCCCCATGGAAATCCCATTCCAGGTAAAGGAGCTTCTGCTCACAGCAAGGGGGTGCCTTTAAATCGTGTCCCTGCCGGGAGCGAGGTGACCCTCGAGTGCATTACAGAGATTGGAGAAAGAGACGCCCGCTTGCTCAGCTTCATGCAGCAACACCAACTCGTTCCTGGGGCCAAGGTTCAAGTCCTAGATGTTGCTCCTTCACTAGGGATCATGAGTCTCAAGGTGGGAAGGGATGAGTTTTCTCTAGGTATTGAGGCAGCAAAGAAGATTAGAGTTCAGTAATATTATTATCAAATAGCCATCAGCTTTCAGCTTGTTGCTGATTTCTGATAGCTGACTTTTTCTGAAGGCCTAGCTCGGCTGCGAGGAAATCCACTTGGTCCGGTAGAGAAACATCTCGATCAATGATGATGAGATCTCGTCCTTTTAACCGGCAACGGCCGCTATGGGCACGATAGCCCACTTCCCGAAGCAATTTTTCTGTCCGAACCTCTATGTTTAGCCTCTTGGCCGCGGCCATAAGCTCTTGAAGAAGGGATTCGTTTTTATTTTTTACCTGTGCCATCTCCGTCCCAGATTTGAAACCTCATTATCTCCCAATGAATCTTCTCTGTAAAGCCCCCGATTAGGGAAACTTATAACTTGCAAAAAAAGCGGGGCTTGGTATCTTATCCACGGAAAGAGAAGGGGTAGGGGTTAAGGAAGGGCTTCTATCACCAGGTATGACGCCTTGAGACTGAGCAACTGAGGCGCTGTTCATTGCGAAGCATCAGGAGGGAAAGATGATTAAAAATATCTTGGTTCCCCTCGATGGTTCGGATCATTCTAAGGCAGCCCTGGAATATGGGCTTTGGATGGCTGAGAAGTTCAGCGGCACCCTTTTTGGTCAGCATGTGATTGACACGGTTTCGATAGAGGGGACTTTCTTCCATGATATCTCCGGCTCCCTGGGATTCGAGCCCTATCTGGATTTCTCGACCAAGATGCGGGAGGTCTTAGAAGAGAGGGGGAAGGCTATCCTCGAGGAGTTTAGCCAGCGCTGTAGGCAGAAAGGGATACGGCATGAGACCTTCCTTGACATGGGTATCATCCCCAACGAAATCTGTGAGCGGTCCAAGGTGGCAGACCTCGTGACCTTAGGTCACCGCGGGATCAACGAAGAATTTTCTTCGGGCCTTTTGGGGGGCACGGCAGAGAGTGTAACCCGGAAGTGCCCCCGCCCAGTCTTCGTCTCGACCAAGAGATTTAAGACCATTGAGCGTCCCCTTTTAGCCTACGACGGCAGCCAGAGGGCTAGCTCCGCCATGGAATCTGCGGCTGAGTTTTGTACTCAGCTAAGCCTTCCGCTGACCGTTCTTTATGTCCCGAAGGAGGAGAAGGTGGGAGAGAAAGTTCTCCAGGAAGCGAAGTCCTATTTGGGATCTTACGGGATTGAGACCCGCTATGAACTGGCCCGAGGATACCCCGAGCAAAAGATTGTGGACTATTTGGTCAACTTCAATTACGATCTCCTCTTCATTGGGGCCTATGGTCATCGTCGGATTATTGAGATGGTCCTGGGTAGCACCACAGAGTACGTGCTCAGAAAAAGTCCCTGCCCAGTTTTCCTGAATCGTTAAAAAAATGAGGGATTAAGAGATCAAGGGACAAAAGAAGAAAGGGGTAGACCCTTGAACTCCTGGACCCTTTAACCCTTGATCCCCTTAGAGGTTAGGATGATGACCGCAACGAAGTTCCTGGCTGCGGCAGTTCAAATGCTGGCATCTCCCGATAAAGGTGCGAACCTTGCGGAGGCCGAGGCGAGGGTTCGCGAGGCCGCTGCCAGAGGAGCCAGGGTTGTGGCTCTACCTGAGGTATTTAATTGGCGTGGGGCCAAGGAGGAGGGGAGAAGCCAAGCCGAATCCATTCCTGGCCCCACCGCTGATTTCATGGCACGTCTGTCCCGCGAGCTTGGTATCTATCTCCTGGCGGGCTCAATTCTAGAGAAGATCCCCGCAAGCGATAAGGCCTATAACACAAGTCTATTCTTTGATCCTAAGGGAGTTCTCCTGGCGTGCTACCGCAAGATCCACCTTTTTGATGTCCAGATCGAACGGGGTGTTTCCACGATGGAGTCAGAGACCCGCCAAGCCGGGGAGACGATTGTGATGGCCGAGACCGAGCTCTGCCCAATGGGACTCACAATCTGCTATGATCTTCGCTTCCCCGAACTGTATCGTGCCTTGGTTGCCGAGGGTGCTCAATTGATCTTTGTCCCGTCCGCTTTTACGGTATTGACCGGAGAGGCTCACTGGGAGCCTCTCTTGCGGGCGCGGGCCATAGAAAATCAGGTCTATATCATCGCTCCAGACCAAATGGGTAAGAACCCGAAGAGCTTTGCTACGTACGGTAATTCGATGATCGTGGATCCGTGGGGCAGGGTTCTAGCTCGGGCTTCTGACTTTTCCGAGGTGATCTTTGCTGAGATCGATTTGGTCTACCTGGCTAAGGTGCGCGCTGAGTTGCCAGCCCTCTTTCATCGAAAGGCATTTAAGGTAGTTTAAGAATTGAACCTGACCAAAGAACTTCATCTAGGTACCTTTCTCTTTCTAGTTTTTATCTGCTATCTCACCTTTTTTCGCGGCTTGGGTGATTACGGCCTGTGGGACCCCGATGAGGGCCGTAGCGGAGTGATTGCCAAGGAAATAGTGGCTTCGGGAAACTGGTTGACCCTTTCTCTTAATGGGGAGCCTTATTATGACAAGCCACAACTCTTTTTTTGGCTTATAGCCCTGGGGATAAAACTTTTAGGCCTCAACGAGTTGGCTGTTCGACTGCCATCGGCCCTGGCGGCAAGTTTAACGGTTGGGGTTGTTTATTTGTGGGGATGTGCTTTTGGGGGTTGGAAGTGGGCTTTATGGGGAGGATTGGTTTTAGCTACCTCTATGGAGTTTGTTGCTGTGGGCCGATTTGCCAACATGGATATGGTCTTCACATTCTTCTTTACTGCTGCTCTACTCTCCTTCCTTCGGTGGAAGCAACAACGCAAAGGATGGATATGGCTCTTTTATTTGTTTCTCGCCCTTGCCTCTCTTACCAAGGGACCCGTAGGGGTATTTCTTCCCTTACTGATCGTGGGAATCACAATGGGCCTCAGAAAAAGCTGGGCCCTCTTGCGGGAGATGCGGTTGCTCCCGGGCCTGGGGATGGTGGTTTTAATCTCTGGTTCCTGGTATCTCCTGACGGCTCTTCGCGATCCGGAATACATTAAGACGTTCCTATGGAATCATAACGTACTTAGGTTTTTCATCATACAGCCGGGGATAGCTCACCCGGAGCCTATCTATTACCTCTTTCCAGTCCTTATGATGGGTTTCCTACCGTGGACGTTTTTTCTCCCGCCAGTTTTGCACAATCTCTGGGAGCGGAGAGCCGAGGAGGGACAAGAGGAGAAATTATTCCTCATGGTCTGGTTGACTACGGTGCTGATCTTCTTTTCTCTCTCACGGAACAAACTCGGTACCTACGTCCTACCTGCATTTCCTCCATTAGCGTTGTTAACTGGGGATTTTATAAGGCAGTTTATGGAGCGGAGAGAGGTTAGGCCGTGGAGACGCCGCTGGATTCTCTACGCGAGCTTTGCCTGGCTCTTTTTTCTCTTATCTCTTTCCCCGTTGGGCGAGTTGACTCTGAGAAATCGCTATCCGCAGTATCTCCCCTTGAATCCAGGTTTTTTCCTTTCTTCTACGCTTATCGTGTTTATGGTGCTCGCCTGGTTTTTGAGGAAAGAGAGGTGGACCCCATGGATTGTGTCCTTTTCGTCGCTGTGGCTTGTCCTATGGTTTTACGGGGTAAAGGCTCCTGAAATTTCCGAGTTGAGAAGCACACGGACTCTCGCTCGAATCGTAAAGGGGAATGCGACGCAGGAATACCGGGTAGTCACCATCCGTGCCGAGTCGTTTTCATTTTATTTGCCCAATCACGTCCAGGTGGTTTCCCAATCGGCTATGATTGAAAGTATGTTGGAAGAGTCCATACCCACCATCGCGCTAGTTAAGGAGAAGCATCTAGAAGAGATGCGCCAGATCCACCCTTCGAGACTGTTTGTTTGGAAAGCAGTTTCTTCAGCTCGTGCATTGGTAGCTAACTTTCCTCTTCTTCCTGCTCAGAATTTAGGCAGGGCGCCAAAAGATTAGGCAAGTAAACCTTCTTCTCCGTTGAGCTCCGATAATAAGAATTTCGTAATTAGGCACATTTTGACTCAAATCTAAGTTGGCATAAGGTTTGCTGTTTAATGAGGGGCAGCAATCACTAATTATTCGTGCTTGACATGGTAAAATATCCTAGGAGGCTTTATGAAGATGGTAGAGGCTATTATCAAACCTTTTAAGCTGGACGAAGTTAAAGATGCGCTCACGAAGGCAGGTGTGCAGGGGATGACGGTGAGCGAAGTTAAGGGCTTCGGACGCCAGAAGGGACACACAGAGCTATACCGTGGCGCTGAGTACTCGGTGGACTTTTTGCCGAAGGTGAAGATCCAGGTGCTGGTTCCAGATGAGAAGACGCAGCAGGTGGTCGAAACGATCACGACGGCGGCCCGGACTGGGAAGATTGGCGATGGCAAAATTTCCGTTACCTCAGTGGAGGAAGTCATACGCATCCGGACCGGAGAGAAGGGTCCAGACGCTATCTAAAATTAGAGGAGGGGAAAATGGATAGAGAAAAAAAGGTACGGGTTTTTATGTCTCTTGTTACGCTGCTGGCGTTGGTGTTGCTGATGGGCTTGTCCTTTGCGCAGGAAGCGCCGCCGGCGCCAGCAACAGCTCCCGCACAAGCGGCTGCGAAGCCAGACCCGGGCAAAGCCCCGGTGCCTTTTACTCAGGAACTTTTGGACCAGCTCGGCGGCGCCAAGGTGGCCATGGATACGGTCTGGACGCTGGTGACGGCTTTTTTGGTCTTTTTTATGAACCTTGGCTTTGCGATGCTAGAGACAGGCTTCTGCCGGGCAAAGAATGCGGTTACCGTCCTGGCAAAGAACTTTATAGTCTTTGCGGTCTCTTCTTTGGCCTTCTTGATCGTGGGTTTTGGCATCATGTTTGGGGATGGCACACCCTTCTTTGGCACTCAGGGGCTCTGGTTTGTGGGCGGGGCCGACAATAGCCCTGCTACGGCACAGGCCTACAAAGGGGTCTATTCCTCTCTCAACTGGACCGGAACCCCTCTCTGGGCGAAGTTTTTCTTCCAACTCGTCTTTGCCGGGACCGCAGCCACTATCGTCTCTGGTGCCGTGGCCGAACGGATCAAATTCGGCGCTTTCTATATCTTTAGCTTCTTCATGGTCGGCCTCATCTATCCTGTGGTGGGTCACTGGATCTGGGGCGGCGGCTGGCTCGCAAAACTAGGGATGTTCGACTTTGCTGGCTCCACTCAGGTCCATTCCATAGGCGGATGGGCTGCTTTGGCAGGTGCCATCTTGCTAGGCCCTCGGATTGGCAAGTACGCTAAAGACGGGAAGATCAATCCTATTCCGGGGCACAGCATTGCCTTGGCTACGCTGGGAACCTTTGTCCTCTGGTTCGGTTGGTTTGGTTTTAACCCTGGTAGCACCATGGCTGCTGATTTCAATGCCATTGGCCGGATTGCTGTGACCACGAACACCGCAGCAGCGGCTGGCGCGGTCGCCGCATCGATTGTGGCCTGGACCTTTTTGGGCAAGCCTGACCTCACAATGATTCTCAACGGATCCTTGGCAGGGCTTGTGGCCATTACCGCTCCATGTGCCTTTGTGAGTGTTCCGAGTTCCCTGTGGATCGGCTTAATTGCCGGTGTATTGGTAGTTCTCTCCGTTCTCTTCTTCGACAAGGTCAAGGTGGATGATCCGGTTGGAGCCATCTCGGTCCATCTTATCTGCGGGATCTGGGGCACACTGGCCCTTGGGCTCTTTGCTCAGGATCAGTTTATGCCCGGAACCACCGGCAACGGTCTCTTGTTTGGGGGCGGACTCAAGCTCTTCCTTGCCCAGCTTACGGGTGTTGTGAGTGTCGGGATCTTTGTCTTTGTAAGCTCTTTAATCTTCTGGAGTCTCATTAAAAATACTATTGGCCTGCGTGTCCCGCCTGAGGAAGAGTTGGCAGGATTGGATGTGGGCGAGCATGGGATTATGGCCTACCCGGAGTTTCAGTTGCCGAGCGAGGGGATCTCTGGTGGGGGTTCTAGTCTGGCCAGTGTCGCTGTCCCTCATGGTCGCTTGGTGGCTGAGAGCGAGAAGACTTAAAAAATGAAAGGACGGAGATGAAGTGATGACACCCAAAGAAGTATTGGAGTTTGCCAAGAAGAACAAAGTGGAGATAGTGGATTTAAAGTTTGTCGATGTGCCAGGGCTGTGGCAGCACTTTTCGATTTCCACCAATGAGCTGACTGAAGATCTGTTCG
>JAHFAO010000311.1 GCA_023250515.1 Deltaproteobacteria bacterium
GGCCTTCTCCTTCATGCCGACGGTCAGGGCAGTCTCGACGTCCAGCCCTTTTTGAGCGGCGTAGTCGCGCACGTCTTGAGTAATCTTCATGGAACAGAAGTGTGGACCGCACATCGAGCAGAAGTAGGCCACTTTCGTAGGCTTCTGGGGTCTGACTTCTATATCTGATTCTGCTGAAAGACCTCTTACGGCCTTTTTCTTTTCTTTGGCTGTGGCCGTTGGCGGACGAGCCAGAGTTTGTAGCGGTGATCCACTTTCCACTCCACCATCTCTCCTGGTTCAATGTCAATGGCCGCCGCTAGGGGCAAGGGCAGGTTGATATAGCACTGGGAGAGACCTTTTTTACGTCGGATGGCCTGAATCTTGGTAAGATACTGCATGATGGTATACTAGTCAATTAAATAGATGTTGACAAGCTTCCCCTTTGCCCTTATCCTGCCTTCATGAGCCTAAAACCTATCGATCCCCAAAGGAGCTTTTACCACACGAGCACTCTGTGTGGCGAGATGTTTGGACCGACCGATCGTTACCGATTGTTTCGGGAGCGGATTTTGCCGAAGCTCTTTGCGCTTCGACCAAAGCTTGAGTCTCTTTACTGCGAGGAGAATGGAAGGCCCGCCATTGATCCTGTGGTGCTGGCCGGGGTGACGCTCTTGCAGTTTATGGAGAGGGTGCCTGATCGGGTGGCGGTGGAGCATGTGGTGTTCCATTTGGGCTGGAAGTATGCCTTGGATTTGGAGCTTAACTATGGAGGCTTTCACCCCACGGTGCTGGTTTATTTTCGGGATCGACTGGAGCAGAAGGGGGCGGAGCGGGTGATTTTTGACGGGGTGCTGGAGTTGCTGATAGAGATGGGGTTAGTGAAGAGAAAGGGAAAGCAGAGACTCGATAGCACTCATATCTTGGGTTACGTCAAGGAGATGAGTCGGTTGGAGTGTGCAGTAGAGACGCTGCGGCTGGCCTTGGAGGCCTTAGAGGAAGTGCTTCCCAGTACCGAGCGACCAGAGTTTTGGGGGACTCTTTGGGCCTTATATGTTCAGAGCGAGGTGGATTGGAGGTTAAACAAGTCAGAGCGTCAGAGTCGTTATCGGCAATGTGGTCGAGATATGGATGAGCTGCTTGGTTGGCTTAAGGGGAAGCCTTCAAAGTGGAGCGAACTTGAGGAGGTGAGACTTTTGCGACGGGTGTTTGAGGAGCACTTTGAGGTGATTGAAGGAGAAGTCCATCCCACCCCAAAGCGGCCGCCCCGCTCGGTGCAGAACCCGCATGATCCTGACGCCCATTATGCGGACAAGGGGAAAAGGCAGTGGGTGGGCTACAAGGTGCAGGTGGTGGAGAGCGTTGATCCTGAAAGGCCTGCGAAGGTTAAGGGAGAAGCAGGGGAGCATTTCATTACCGAGATCGTTACGACTGAGGCAGCCCAAGACGAGATGGCAGGTTTGGCTGAGGCGCTTAAGGAGGAGGCAGAGCATCATGGGATGAAGCCTGAGGCGCTTTACGCTGACGCCGGTTATGTGACGGAGCGGACTTTAAGTGAGGCTGAAGGGAGTGGGATAGAGCTGTTGGGTCCGACTCGTCCTGAGCCTCATCGGGGGCCGTACAATGCCGATGCTTTCTCTGTGGATATTGAGACACAACAGGCAATTTGTCCTGAGGGGAACTTAAGCACTCAGTGGAGTCGTATCCGGGATACCTATATGGGGACCGAGTACTACCGCATTGAGTGGGCAAGCCAATGTGAGCGCTGTGCGGTTCAAAAGCAGTGCACCCGCTCCAAGAGTGGCCGGCGGATCTTGGTGGTTGGACTACGCCACGATCTGGTCGAGAAGCGGCGAGAGGAGATGAGGCAAGCAGATTTTGCAAAGAAGATGCATCCCAGAAACGGGGTCGAGGGGACACTGAGCGAGCTAGTGCGGGGACATGGGCTGAGGCGGACCAAATATCGGGGGATCAGTCGGGTCCGTCTGTCCCATTACCTGATGGGGGCAGCCTGCAATGTTAAGCGATACTTAAATCTGATGGCTTTTGAGATAAGACCTGCCACCCTAAAGGCAGCTTAAATGAAATGTAATAGAGAGGTGTCACACTACGCTTGCTAAGACTTTTTTGGCAAGCAATTCCTCTCTTGGGGATATTTTTGCTTGCACGCACGCAATGTCGTCTCAAAAAGATGGGGTTCTTCAGCAGAATCTTTATGCCAGGTTCTTTTTCTCCTTCGACGGTGGGCTGACGCGGATCATGAGGGCAATTTGGGAGTTCTCTGTTGCGCTGCCTCAAAAAGGAACTTCCTATCATTATCATTTAGCTTTCCCACAGGCAAGCATCTTTCCAGGTTCTGGCGGTGGTATAGACGAGGCACCGGATATCATATAAAATGGTTTTTCGATGAAGATACTCAAAGGTAAGTATGAAAACGGTCAAGTAAGCCTGACGGAGCCTGCGCCAGAACCCGGGCCTGTTGATGTAGAGGTCG
>JAHFAO010000312.1 GCA_023250515.1 Deltaproteobacteria bacterium
CCGGATCGAGGCGGCGACGACACTGGTATTATCCTTGGGGTCTAGGGGTGTCGACAGGATGGTCTGGCGGGGTCGGCAGCGAGGTCGAGGTAGTGGTAGGGGGTCGACAGCGACGGCGAGGTGTTTTTGGTAGGCGGGAGGGCAACGAGGTCGAAAAACGACCAAGTCCCCGCCGTGCCGACCAGTTTCGTTGGTCAGGTTGGTGCGAGGTTGGAGGCTTTTAGGCGTTTTACATACAAAAGTGGCCGGCAGCGGACCCCCATCTCGCGCGCGAACCGCTGCACACGCCTTTTTGCCCCAAACCAGTTCGGAGGGTATATAAGAAGGAAAGGCAAAAGCCTCTCAATTGATTAAGATTGATTAATTCAAACTAAATCGATTGAAAGGGTTTTGTAAAGTCGGTGATAGGCACCCGCGACTCCATCAATCCCGATTCAGTTCGAATTGATAGAGCCGGCGGTCCCTACCTAGTCGCCGCCCCATTCCTCTAATGTGGTTATGCCACCCTCCGAAGATTGTCTTGCCGCCTCTTGAGATCCCGATTCAGTTCGAATTTCATTAGGGGGTTAATGGCTCGGATGGGGGTGGTATGGCAGCGTTAGAGGAGCCTCCAAAGTTGTCTAGCCTTAAGTGGCGTATTTAGGCGCGGAGGAGGTTTGGGGGCGGAATTGATTAGGCTGGGACCACGGGTGCCGCCCTGGCCCCCTGACCTTTCAAATCTCGTCCCAAATTCGCAAGGACCATTTACAGGGCCTCGAGGAGCCGGATACGCCTTTAGCGCTGTCGCCTCGAGGTCGGTTGTGGGCCGCTGCTGCGGTTTGTCGGAAAGTTGGCGGTACTTCTATTCAATTAGCTCTGCCACAGCGATTCGAGAGGCCGCAGTGCCTGAAGACCGGGTGCTCTAACGAGTATCTGGCACTGAGGGAGTCTGTGGGTTGTTGGCCGTTGGCTATCATTACCTAAGACGCAATCGGGGGCATGCCCGCGCACCGGTAACCGTCCTAACCGACGTGACTGGCGGCGGGTAACCTCCTCTTGAGGTAGGCATGCCTTGGTCGGGCGGCATCTTAACGGATGCCCGCCCGTTCCACGGCGGACCTTACCTTGGGGAATCCAGTTATGGCAATCGGATGGCCTGACGGCAAACCAAAGGCTAACGCCTGCGGCGAGTCAAAGGCCGGGCGACCTTTCGAGGCGCCCCTACCAATTAACTACTCCGACCCCTTAATTGGGGTTAGGCCTGATCGCTCCGGTGAGAAGGCCGCCGAAGATAGTTACCTGGTTGATTCTGCCAGTAGTCATATGCTTGTCTCAAAGATTAAGCCATGCATGTCTAAGTATAAGCAACTATACGGTGAAACTGCGAATGGCTCATTAAATCAGTTATCGTTTATTTGATAGTACCTTACTACATGGATAACCGTGGTAATTCTAGAGCTAATACATGCTAAAAACCTCGACTTCGGAAGGGGTGTATTTATTAGATAAAAAACCAATGCCCTTCGGGGCTCCTTGGTGAATCATAATAACTTAACGAATCGCATGGCCTTGCGCCGGCGATGGTTCATTCAAATTTCTGCCCTATCAACTTTCGATGGTAGGATAGTGGCCTACCATGGTATCAACGGGTAACGGGGAATTAGGGTTCGACTCCGGAGAGGGAGCCTGAGAAACGGCTACCACATCCAAGGAAGGCAGCAGGCGCGCAAATTACCCAATCCCGACACGGGGAGGTAGTGACAATAAATACTGATACAGGGCTCTTTTGGGTCTTGTAATTGGAATGAGTACAATTTAAATCCCTTAACGAGGAACAATTGGAGGGCAAGTCTGGTGCCAGCAGCCGCGGTAATTCCAGCTCCAATAGCGTATATTAAAGTTGTTGCAGTTAAAAAGCTCGTAGTTGAACCTTGGGCCTGGCTGGCCGGTCCGCCTCACCGCGTGTACTGGTCCGGCCGGGCCTTTCCTTCTGGGGAACCTCATGCCCTTCACTGGGCGTGTTGGGGAACCAGGACTTTTACTTTGAAAAAATTAGAGTGTTCAAAGCAGGCCTTTGCTCGAATACATTAGCATGGAATAATAGAATAGGACGTGTGGTTCTATTTTGTTGGTTTCTAGGACCGCCGTAATGATTAATAGGGATAGTCGGGGGCATCAGTATTCAATCGTCAGAGGTGAAATTCTTGGATTGATTGAAGACTAACTACTGCGAAAGCATTTGCCAAGGATGTTTTCATTAATCAGTGAACGAAAGTTAGGGGATCGAAGACGATCAGATACCGTCGTAGTCTTAACCATAAACTATGCCGACTAGGGATCGGACGGTGTTAGTATTTTGACCCGTTCGGCACCTTACGAGAAATCAAAGTTTTTGGGTTCTGGGGGGAGTATGGTCGCAAGGCTGAAACTTAAAGAAATTGACGGAAGGGCACCACCAGGCGTGGAGCCTGCGGCTTAATTTGACT
>JAHFAO010000313.1 GCA_023250515.1 Deltaproteobacteria bacterium
TTGAGCGGGCCAACACTTTGTTGTTTCGCTCGGTTCTTTCGCCCCATTACCCTAATCAAAGGCGATTCGCGTTTTGTGTGCCTCTTGTCACGTTTGGGGGAACATGAGATCAATCCGTTCTGCCCTCGATGGGTTGAACCAACCTGTCCAGGCTGGGGTCACGAGTTGGTATGCGAACGCGCGGCAGAGTCTTCGCGTCCATGACCTCGTCTTCCCGGATGAGTCCGTTCTTGAACAAGATGAATGCTGTCAGCGCGTATACCTGGTCCGTGTTGAGTTGCTCCTTTCGGACACCGATGTCTGGAAAAGACCTAGGCATCGAGCTGTTGATCATGCTCCAAATCGTGGTTGGAAACGGATGAAGTTCTCTTGTCACTAGCTCAAGATACTTTTCCCCCTTGCCCTCAACGCCGTGGCAATGTGCGCACTTTTGCGCGAAAACTGCTACACCTTGCTTGGCGGTTCCGCTCCCTGGTGGGAGCTCTTTTCCGGAAGGACCAACATAGGTATCCACGGCTTTGATTTCATCAGGAGTCGGAGTCCGGCCCAGGTGATACGTAGGAGATTGAGCTTGCAAAACCATAGCGGCCAACAAGGCAATCGCTAACATCGCAAAACTCTGCTCGCGCATTGCGAAACCTCCTCCGTCTATTATTCGTCCCCTCGGTTGGCTTCGGCTCAACCGCGAACGCGGTCAATGGCGGTGCTGATCAACAACCCCCGGAGTACCCATGAGGTCTTCCGGATTGGTTCCTGCTACGAACGCATTGTCAACAGCCCCATCGCGGGAGACTCGCCACGACATGATGTAAGCTCGATTAGCCCTTCTTGGGACATGATTGCAGAGTTCCCCCAGTACATTTACGCAGGCTGGGCTCTCATCAACTCCCCAATTCTTATTCACTTCTTCGACGGAAGGCTGCACCTGGCCTAATTCATCGGTGCAACGGGACTGCAAGACCGCTTCTTCACCGTTCCAATTCCAGGGGAAGCGGAACCGTGTGTGAGCCTTCGGCAGGATTGGCTCCTGAAGCTGCGCTGCGTTCCAGGCCTTTCCACCGTCTGTCGACACTTCCACCTTGAGGACTTTGCCAGAGCCCGACCAAGCCAACCCGGAGATTTCGTAGAATCCCGGTCCCGGTAGCCGTTGGGAGCCCGAGGGGCACGTGATGATGGACTTGGCGTATATCTCGTACTGCCAGTTGCGCCCTTTTTCGCTGAATGCAAAGTAGGCTCCCTCCCCAGCAGGGCTATGGGCCATGTTGGTCGCACGGTCCTGTATGGTCATGTAGGGCTCATCGATCGCCTTAATACTGTTCAACCACTTCGCGTGAATCCTCCCGCCCCATCCAGGTACCACCATCCTCACCGGATAGCCGTTCTCCAGGCGCAATGACTCTCCATTCTGCGCATACGCCACCAACGTATCGTCCAAAGCCTTGTCCATAGGAAGAGTGATGGCATGATTCGATGGGTCCGCCGAACCCGCAAGAATCCAACTCGCTTCCTTTCGGACACCAGCCTCCTTTAGCAATACAGAGAGCAATACTCCGGTCCATTCCGCGCAACTGGTGAGGCCGTGTGTACCCTGAGCGGTTTTTCCATTCTTGACCATGTTGGGATTGCTGTTTTCAAGGCACTCAAGGAAATGAAGCCGCGAGACCGAAGGCAAGCGCTTCAGTTCCGCCAAGGTAAAAATCAGCGGACGGTCCACCATGCCGTAAATTGTTAAACGATAGTCCTTAGGGTTGATCTTCACAATAAACCCGTATTCATGATTCACATAGAAATGGAGCGCAGCTGGCGTGATGACTCCGCGCAGGTCCTGAAGCGGGGCGAATCCTTCTTTGGCCGTCCCGACTCGCACCGATGTTTCAAATGGGGAGAGAACGCCAAGCGGACGTACAGCCGTGGCTGGGACGACTTCGTGCTCCGTTGCCTCTTGAGAGTTAGCCAGTTGCATTCCTCCCACAGCCATCGTGACCAGCGCAGCACCACCTTTGAGGAATCGTCTTCGGCCCGGCTGCTTGGGTTTCATGGGAACCTCCCGCATTTCAAAAAATACTAACCCAGACTCTTCTTCCAAGAGCTGGTCGCCGAAATTATACCCCATGGGCTAGCTTCGTTACGCAGGATTTTTCGGCTCTTGAAAAGCTGATCTATTTGCAATTGACGGAATACAATTCGGTTCGCCATCCCTCTCGCCCAGACTCCGATGGATCTCCGCGACTACTTGTGTACTTGGCTAAGTGAATCGGGCGCTTCGGCTCCAGTGTCCTCCTAACTACCTTGGGGCTTGATGAACCGGGATTCATCGATGGGGACATTTTGCCCGAGATTTCCTTTTTGGCCTTCCGGCAATTGAAAATATACACCCATTCGCTTCCGACCGAGCACGATTTTTTCTCCGAAAGGTCCATCGGCTCAGAACCGGCCGTAATCGTGCCGGTAAA
>JAHFAO010000181.1 GCA_023250515.1 Deltaproteobacteria bacterium
GGAAATCGTTCTGGGCCAATTGCCAGGAGATCGACTCCATGCTCCAAGGAAAAGACTGGATCATGGGCAGTCAGTACACGCTCGCCGATGGCTACGCGCTGGTTTTTTACGGCTGGGGCGTGCGCGGCGGATTTCCCATGAACGAGCTCAGCGCCTACACGGCATGGCGGGACCGCATGCTGAAGCGCCCGACGGTGCGGAGAATCCTAGAGACCGAGCAGAGCGTTTCCTAAACCGATGTGAGGTTGACATAGCAGCTCGTTACCGGATACTCTCTGCCCAAAAACGGGGGGGTGGCGGCCAGTTCGTTTTCTCTGATAGGTGCCTGATTACGCGCTCGCGCAGGCGAGCTGGAGTCTCTCAAGCCCGGGCTGGCCTGCCTGTGCCCGGCAGACATGCATCGGGTCGTCGGGGCAATTTTGAGTTCCCGGCGGCTGATCCCCGAAATGGCAATTCCTACCATTCAGTCAAACCCCTGACCTTGGCTTCTCGGCTTCACATCACTTACAATGCCAAGCATGCAGTCACCCGATCGTACTCCGCGGCAACGCGTCAAGGACCTGCTCATGGTCACTCCCATGTCGTCTCGTCGGCTGGCGGAGATTGTGGGGATATCTGAACGAGAGGTCGAAGACCATATCAACCACATCATCAAGTCCGTTGCACGGGACCGCTCGCTTCGCTTTATCTTGGAACCCTGTGAATGCCGGCACTGCGGTTTTGCTTTCCGAGACCGCAGCAAGATCACCCGCCCGAGCCGTTGCCCTCGCTGCCACAGTGAGAGTATCACAGAGCCACGATATAGCATCGAGCGCTGTGGGGCTAAGCAAAAGTGACTAGAAAAACCTACATGATGGATGGGGGCTCGTTTAGTTATTGGTAACAATATCAAGACATGTCAGATAAAGGGTGTCATCATGCTTGACAGTCACGATGCCCGCCAATACGATGGGCCCGCGGCTTGAAACCTTTCGAAACTTAGCTCGGTGACACAGGAGAATCCTATGGGCCCTGACCTCAAGCAGCGCTTCTACACCCCCGGTCAGTGCGCGAGAGACATCTTCGCAGTTCTCGGCTCGAACGTTGGAAATCTTCCAGCAACTCAGCGGGAGGTCGTCCCGATCCTGAATCGCCTGGCGCAGGAGAAAAACCTCTTAGACATCGGCCTCCCGAGAGACGGCAACCATGTCTCCCAGTCCAAATGGCTCTACTACGACGGCGAGATCGGTATCCTCACCGCCAGGTGCCCGTCGGACGTGGGAGTTCCGGTTCACAACCACGGCACTTGGGAGATCGTCGGTGTGTACAAAGGCGAGCTCGAATACAGGCTCTTCAACCGGTTGGACGATGGCTCACGGGACGGCTACGCCGACCTTCAGATCATAGAGGATGGCGTCATGCGGGCTGGAGAGTTCAGTGTCTGCCCGCTCCCGCCGCACGACATCCACGGTTTTCAGGCCCGCAACGATGACACGTGGATGATCGCCGTCGTTCACGGAGAGTTTGCGGAAGAAAGACTGTACTTCGACCCGGAGAAGAAGTCGTACATCCGCCGTCACCAGAAAGCCTGGCGCCGAAGTCTCGGTCGGTAAGCGCGCCTCAAGGCGCGGCCGCTGATTCTGTTGCACACCCGCAACTCTTCGGTCGCCGCCCGGGACGCCTCAGGTCTGATTTCCTGTTCATGGTGAGCTCGTCGAAGCATGTATTTCCTTTTTGCAGCAGCCGGTTAGAAATATAGCGATGTCCAAGGCGAAGACGGCGCTACAAAGTTGGCCAGGGAACATTGATGAAAGTTCTACTGATCGGTAGTGGCGGGCGGGAGCACGCCTTGGTCTGGAAAATCCGCCAGAGTTCGAAGGTACAGAAAATCTATTGTGCGCCGGGAAATGGCGGCATCGGCGAGATGGCAGAATCCGTCGCTATTGCACCGGACCAAATTCAAAAGCTCGCCGACTTTGCCGAAAAAGAACAAATTGACCTTACCGTCGTTGGGCCAGAGCTACCTCTGACGCTTGGCATCGCTGATCATTTCGAAAAAAGAGGGCTAAAACTTTTTGGCCCGAACCGCGCGGCCGCTCAGCTCGAAGGCAGCAAAGCCTTCGCCAAAGAGATCCTGAAGGAGAATCGTATCCCGACAGCCTCCTTTGAGATCTTCTCAGACGCAACTTTGGCTAAAAGGTATCTAGCCCAGCAACAGCCGCCGTATGTGGTCAAGGCTGACGGTCTGGCTGGAGGAAAAGGGGTTCTCATTTGCCCTAGCCCGAAGGAGGCGGAGACTGCTATTGATGACATCTTGGTGCGTAGACTCTTCGGTCAGACGGGAGAAAAGCTGGTGATTGAGGAGTTCCTGAAGGGCGAAGAGGCCTCCTTCATGGCGCTGACGGATGGGGAGCACATTCTTCCCCTTGCCTCGTCACAAGACCACAAGCGCGTTTTTGATGGAGATCGGGGCCCGAATACGGGAGGCATGGGTGCCTACTCCCCGGCGCCGGTCGTTACCCCTGAGGTTCACCGCCGTATCCTGGATGAGATTCTTAGACCCCTGCTTCGAGGCCTGAAGAAAAGGGAAGTTCACTACTCCGGCGTGATTTATGTGGGGCTTATGATTACCGAGCATGGACCAAAGGTTTTGGAATTCAACGCCAGGTTCGGTGATCCCGAGTGCCAGCCGGTGATCATGCGACTTAATAGCGATCTCGTGCCGCTATTGGAGGCTACTATCGAGGGAAAGCTCGATCACGTCGAGGCAAAATGGCACAAGGATGCTGCTGTCTGCGTGGTTCTGTGTGCTAAGGGCTATCCCGGCCCTTATGAGAAGGGAAAAGAGATCCGGGGGTTGGAAAAATTGCAGGATTGGGAGCGGGGTTTTGTCTTTCACGCAGGTACGGCTAATGTAGGTGATCGATGGTTGACTTCTGGAGGTCGGGTTTTGGGCGTTACCGCTCTAGGAAAAAATATTGAGGAGGCAGTGGGGGAGGCGTATCGAGCCATAGGCGAAATAGAGTGGGAGGGGATGCACTACCGAAAGGATATCGCCCAGCGGGCCTTGAAGAAAGGATGAAGGGAGAAGGCTCAAGGATGAAAAAGAAAGCTCTATCACAACCCAAGGTGGGGATCTTAATGGGCAGCGACTCAGATCTAGAGGTGATGCAAGAGGCCGAAAAGCGCCTCGATTATTTCGGCATCTCGCATGAAACCCGCATCCTTTCCGCTCACCGGTCTCCTCTTAAAACCCTGGAGTATGCGGACTCAGCCTCTAAGCGGGGGATAGAGGTGATTATTGTGGGGGCTGGGGCGGCAGCCCACTTGGCCGGTGCAGTGGCGGCGAATACGACGCTCCCAGTGATCGGAGTTCCCATCGATTCTTCCAGCCTGAAGGGTCTGGATGCGCTGCTCTCCACTGTGCAGATGCCTGCTGGCGTGCCGGTGGCGACCATGGCCATCGGTAAGGCGGGTGCAGCGAACGCGGGGATCTTTGCTGCAGAGATTCTTGCCCGTACGGATCAACAGCTTTCTGCCAAGCTAGCGCAGCTCAAAAGGGAGATGGCCTCGGGTGTCGAAGAAAAAGATAGAAAACTTAGAGAAGAGAGACAGAGGCGCTGAAGTTTTTTCCCGAGCCATCGAGGCGCTTAGGCGTGGTGAAGTCATTGTTTTCCCCACCGAGACCTTTTACGGTTTAGGGGCGGACGCGTTCGACGAGACCGCTGTGGAGCGGGTCGCTTCCGTAAAGGGGCGGGATGGTGACAGTCCAATCCCGATAATCGTCGCGGATGAGAAGATGCTTAAGAACGTTGTGGCAGAGATCCCACCTGTGGCGGAGAGACTCATGGCCCGCTTCTGGCCCGGACCTCTGACCTTGGTTCTCCCTGCCAAAAAAGGGCTTCCAGCCCGGCTTTTGAACAGGGACGGTGGAGTCGGTGTGAGGGTCTCAAGCCATCCGCTAGCCACGCGGCTGACGCGAGACCTAGGCCGCCCGATTACCGCAACCAGCGCCAATCCCTCGGGAAAAGAACCGGCCCGAACCATCGAGGAGGCCTCGGTCTACTTTTGTGATAAGCTTAACATTTTTATCGATGGAGGAAGGTTAGAAGGCAAAAAGGGTTCTACTGTCGTGGCTATCACGCAAGATGAGTTGAGAATTATCCGGGAAGGAGAGATCAGCTCAAAGGAGCTGGAGAAGGCCCTCGCCTCTAAGCACTGAAATAAACCTCTTGCTATCCGTGCTCCGCGGGTTCGTCGCTCTCAATAGCCTTGATGATACGGCTCTTCAATTCTCCCCGCTTGGTATGATCGTCCTTGATACTTCGAGAGACCTGAACGTCCATAAGAAGACGAGCCGGCTTACCTAAGACCAGCACCCGCTCTCCCAACTCCATTGCCTCGTCTATATCGTGGGTAATGAATACCGATGTTTTGTTGGTCTCACGAACCAGATTGAGGAAGTCGGCGCGAAGCTTATTGGCCGTCACCTCATCGAGGTGTCCGAAGGCCTCGTCACAGAGAAGGACGTCGGGATCGATGGAAAAAGCGCGCGCTATTCCAACTCTCTGCCTCATGCCGCCGGACAATTCATGCGGATAGGCGTTTTCAAAACCTGACAGTCCAACTTTCTCGAGCCAGTACCTTGCCTTCTCGAGCCGACGGACCTCCGTGATCCCCAGAATTTCCAAGGCATAAGTCGCATTCTGCAGAACTGTGCGCCATGGGAGCAGGCGATCTGTCTGGAAAACAGCCGACAGTTTTCCACGGAAGTAGTCGAACTCGGCATAAGGCTCTTTTCCGTCGATGGCGAGCCTTCCAGCGGTCGGCTTTTCCAGTCCGAGGATGATGTTCAATGTGCTAGATTTTCCGCACCCCGTCTTGCCAACAACCGCGACCAACTCGCCGGCATTAACCTCAAAGCTAAGATCCTTGATCGCTTCAAGATTGCCGCTGCCGAGGCGGAAGACCTTGGTGAGATTGCGACATTCTATCTTGGACATGCTAGGGCGTGGTCGGGCGCCACCTGAGGAGCCGAGACTCCATCTTCGTTATGAGGAACTGCAATCCGAGCCCGCTAATCACCAACACCATCGTCCAGGCAAGCACTCCACTCATGTTCAGGAGCGACTGTTGCTGCAGCATCCTGAATCCTACCCCTGTGGAAGCGCCGACAAGCTCGGCAACAATGACGACCCGCACTGCGAAACCGATGGTTACCTTCCACGCGGTCAGGACGTGGGGTATGATGGAGGGGAAGATCAGCATGCGAAGCACTTGAATTCTTGTCGGTCTGAAGGCGAGCGTCATCTCCATAAGCTCTTTAGAGACACCCTTTATGGCGTCAAGAACGCTGTGGGCGAAGACCGGAAAAGAAACAGCGACCATTAGCGCAAAGATTCTCGGCTCTGTTCCCCTGAACCAAAGTATAACGATGAGGGTCCAAGAGAGGGCTGGTATGCCCATAATGAAGTTGACTATAGGGACAACGTAATGCTCGGTCTTTCTTATTGTCCCCGTGACAACGCCTAAAAGGGCTCCGACGATAAAGCCGCCAATCAGCCCCTGCCAGATTCTATAGAGGGTTAGCAAAGTGTCCCAGAAGAGGGTCCCCTCTTGAGCCATCTTAATAAATTCGACCGCGATGAGTTGTATACCTGGAACTACGTACTCGGGCAGCCATAATGAGGCGATTTGCCAAGAAAAGAGGAGAACCCCTAGGGAAATGCCCATCTCGATGTTTAAGGCTCTTTTCCTAGGGAGCGGTTCAACGGTCATCTTCTTCGTGTCTCTGGGAAGCTATCGTAGTCCTCGATGAAAGAAATTGGCATCAGGTAGCTTCGTCACATATCCAAGCTGCACTGAGATCTTGAGTAGTTCCATCATGGCCTTTTCCTGTGACTCCGCCGTGGTCTGGAGGAATTTTACTCTTCCGGCCTTGATGGTCTCTTTGAGAATGGGGACGGAATCTTTAGTTTTCTCCGCCACTAACTTAACCGCTTCGTCAGTATTTCTATCGAACCAGTCTACGGTCTCCTTCATCGCATTCTGGATGCGTTGAAGAAGACCGGGATTATTCCTGACGAAGTCATCGTGGACCGCCCAGCCCAGCAGCCAATGGTGCTCCGTTCCCGTTTTTTGCTTCCAAAGCTTTTCGATTTCATCGGCAGAAACCATATCTTTAAACTTCTTAGGGTTCTCCGTAATGAGCCTTGTTGGGAGCTGAGCCCATACAACCCCCGCCGGAGTTGTGCCCGCCGGAGATTTCAGCTCGGCGGCTACACCCGGATGCTCAAAGTTTCGGGTCTTCAGCGACTTGAGGTCAACCCCGGACCAGACCATATAGATCGTCATTGCCTTGTAGTTCTCGGAGGCGAGGGGTGCGGCAAGCTCCTTCCCGTTGAGGTCCTTTAGGGAATGGATGTTAGGTGCCCTTTCGGTATTGACAATGACTGAAGTTCCGAAGATTTGGTAGGTCGCGAACAATTTGGCCTTTACACCCCTTGCGTATTGATTCGCGTAGGTCATGATACCTCCGGTCGCGATCTGGTAAGCTCCCGCAGCGAAATCGTTGTAGAGCGAGGCCGTGGAGGGTTGCTCGATCCATTCGATGTCAACGCCGTTGTTAATATCGATTTTCCTTGCTTCCATAATGGCTACCATCCACGAGCTTGTGGAAGGTGCGACTAAAGTCCCCACCTTTACCTTGGGTATCTGGGCCATGGAAGGACTGACCGTGCAAACGTAGGCTCCGGCTGCAACAAAAAAAGCGGTGATCATTGCGACCCCTCTGGCGGTTGACTTCTTAACCATAGTTTCCTCCTTTTTTCGCTGTGGCTGTCAGGGTAAAACGTTATAAGGAGTGCTTGGCCCCTGTCAAGCTTCACAGCAGACTTGACCCCTACCAACCAAAATACTACTAATGGGTCAGTTATATTGGCCGGGCCGGGTGCCTAGTGACCCCTAGACCTTGATAAAAAATAAAGACGGAGATCCTCAAATGAAAGGACGAGTCA
>JAHFAO010000043.1 GCA_023250515.1 Deltaproteobacteria bacterium
GGCGATCGGCTATTTCGGGCCTGAATCCCGGCAGGTTTGGTTCGAGATGCCCACGCCAGAGGTGTTCGGCTTCATCGGGATAGGGCGTAAAAGTGAAGAGAAGGTCCCAAGGAAGAGTCTCCAAGGCCCAACGGGTGGCCTCCATGAACTGTCTTTGGTTAAGGAGGACAGTCTCTAAGTAGCGCCGTTCGGCACTTCCATCTCCTCCTTGGGGAATCGTGGGACCAAAAGCCCCTTGACGGTAGAGGCTCCGAGCGCCATCCCCGACGAAGACACCTGCGGCCTTGCGCAGCTCTGGCAGGAGTTCTAGGTGCGAGCTGAACTCGCGTGCAGGACGGGTAAAGTAGAGGAGGAAGTCGCTTCCATCGGCCTTGAGTTCGAAGAGCCTCAAGCGTGTCGCTAGACTGGGTTGGCCTTTGCTCTCCAGCTCGACAGGAGGGCTCCAGTGGTCCACCCCGCGGCTTGCGCTCCGGGCTTTGAGCCTGGCCTCGGCCTTTTGGCCATCTTTGGCCCGCGCCACAATAAGCGTATCGTAGCCGCGCAGCGGATCTTCCGGGTCGTCAATCAAGAGACCAAAGAAATGAGTCGTCCCGATAGCGAAGGTAATCTCGCGCGGTAGGGTTGCGCTCTCGGGTAGATTCCTCCATCCTTGGGCCATGCGAGGCGATGTATGTCTCGCCGTGAGAACGTTATCTCGCCCAACCGTGCCGGCATATCCTTCAAAGAAGACGGGTTGCGTTGAAAGTCCGGTTCCGAATAGGCCACCAGCAAGATAGGGCTCAAAAGGCCATACCTGTGTCGATTGGACAATAACTGCGCGCCGGCCTGATCGGGCTCCAGAGATCCAGAGCGGTTCTGCACGCAGCGATGTGGAATGAAATCCTAAGGTGCTCTCCAGAATCGTGAACTGGCTTCTGGGTGTGCGCGGCATGCTGTTACCGCTGATCCCGTTGATCCGAGGGGGTGCACCGGTCCACAACGAAGCGTTCCCGGGCGCGGTCTTTGAGGGAAAGACCGTAACCACCGAGTCGGCGAAGGCACCGCCCGCGATCAGCCTTTGGAGGTTAGGGAGTTTCCCCTGGCGCAGGAGATCGTGAATCTGCGCCGGAACCGCGCCATCCCAAGACAAAATGACGGCTCGCACAGGCACCTGGCCTTGAAGCGGCGAAACGTTGTGCCATAAACCAATAGTGGACAACAGAGCGAGAACCAAAATCAACTGATGTTGGATTTTCACTTTATGTTCCTTCTCACAAACAAGTCCTAAGAAGAGAGCCTGTAGCCATTCCAACTCTCCCTGTAGACCTATGTGTCGGAAAAGTAGCCCTTGGACGCTAGAGGTGGAGCAAACGTCTTGAATTGCGCTCGGTGAATGATTTGATGTGATCTGGGACGGGTTGCTCCTCGATCACAGGGAGAGCTTTCAGAAGAGGACCGAGGCCTCCGCAATAGTCGGATCCGAAGACGATTCGATCCTCCCCCATCGTGTCGATAAGAAACTGCAATGTCCGAACATTCACGCCGGCCGTGTCGATCAAAAAATGGTCGAGAAGAATGTCCGAATAGCGCTGTTCGCCTTTAAGCCCTTTGTGTTTCCAAAACAGTCGATGCAGCAAGAGAGGAAGCCCTCCACCGCCGCTCCTGACAACGATATTCAAGCTCGGATAGCGGTCAAAAAGGCCGGCGGCGATCATTCGGACCACACACTCAGACACAGAAGCATCGGCGATGACGCTATAGATAACCCCGGCTCCCTCGTCTTCCAACCGCCGCAGGCTAGGGTCTTTCGAGGAGGCAGCACCGTGAAGAAAGATAGGCAATTCCAGCTCGGCGATTTTTGCAAACAACGGATCGGCCTCTGGCGAGTCCACAATCACCTCCCCGCCGGCCCTCGGGTAGATCAACACGGCCCGGAACCCTTTCGCTGCCATTCGCTCTATCTCTTTTACGGACCCCTCGATGTCTTTCATGGAAACGGCGATAACGCCGAGCAGTCGGTCAGGGAACGGAGCTATGCGCTCGGCGATGAGATCATTGGATCTCCGTACCATTTCCATGGCCTGGTTGGGGGAAAATAGATCCGCATAGATCCCGGCACCCTGGCATACCAGCTGGATGTCCACTCGGGCTGCATCCATTTCTGAGATTCGCTGGGCGAAATCCAGAGAGTCGTATTTGTCTATCCGCGGAGCGTTGCCGGTAAGCTTGGCGAATTCTTCCACGATCTCGGGTGGGGTATGGTGCGCGTGCCAATCAATAAGCATAGCCATAATCCTATACAGCCGACAATGCCCTCTTCTATGCGCGACTGTCAACCCTCTAAAGTTCTCTGCCCCTTATTTCACCTCAAAGGGAATACCGGTCTTTTGCGAGATGTCTAATAAATCATCGACCACTGGCTTCATTAAAGGGATGCCTTGCTTACTACGGATCGCCTCGGCTTCCCTTTCAGGGTCACCGGGTATCAGCGGACCGTTGGTGCCAGGCGCTGGCTGGGTATTTCTAAACACGCGTATCCACTCATCGATTTGTTTCTTAAACTCATCTTTATCAATGAAACCGTCAATCCGCATGGCTCCGAAGAAATGGCCGATGCCTTTACCTACGCTTCGGGCCGGAATTTCCTGTCTTAAGGCGAAAGGGGGAGCGAAAGGTCCCCAATTGGCGCCGCCTAATACACCGCACAAGATATCCACCATGGCCGCGAGAGCATAACCCTTGTGGCCGCCCGTTTCTCTTTCAGAACCTAAAGGCAATAAAGCCCCTCCCTGGACCATCTCATCAGGATTGGTAGTCATATGGCCGTCTTTATCGATAATCCATCCCCTGGGTACTTCCGCCTTTTTTCGTCTTGCTATTTCTAGCTTGCCGTAGGAGGCGGCACTGGTAGCGAGGTCAATCACGATCGGGGGCTCTTTGTAGCCGGGAAAAGCAATCGCAATCGGATTCGTACCCAACATTCTCTCTGCTCCCCACAAGGGAGCAACCAGCTTGGTCGTATTGGTCATGGCCCAGCCGATGAGGTCCCTTTCAAGAGCCTTTAAAGGATAGTAACCTGCGATGCCGAAATGATTGGTATGGCATACGCTGACCCAGCCGGAACCATACAGTTCGGCCTTTTCCATCGCAATTTCGTTGGCCTTAGGACCTACTACCAGTCCCAAACCATTATCACCGTCCACGGTAGCCACACTGAATTTTTCTCTGACAATTTTGATATCAGGGTTAGGATTGATTCTGCCCAGCGTCAGCATATCAAAATAACTATGCAGCCTGGCCACTCCGTGAGAGTCAATCCCTCTCAAATCACTTTTGGCCAACACTTCGGCTGCCTCCTTAGCGTCAGCTTCCGGCACTCCGAAATGCATGAATACCTTGGTAGAGAAGTCTTTCAAGTATTCAATGGGGAAAACGTGTTCTTCTTGTTTTCCAACCATCAGCGCCCTCCATTCAGATCCTTGAGAGAGTATCCGACAAGAAGCTCCTATGTCAAAGTGGACTTATGTCGATTGACAGAAAAAGGGCATTGTGTCATAGAATCCTGCCGTGCATCTCTTCCAGGGCTCAGGCAGAAAGAGAGACTCGTGAAGATCACTCGCCTCGAGGCAACCACCCACCGCGTCCCGGCGACGGTGCCTCTGCTGCACGAACCGATCATGCGCGAGATCGTGTTTGTGCGGCTCGAGACAGACACCGGAGTGACCGGGTACGGCTTGTCAGGACCGATCCAGCGATTTGCAACCCGGGAGCTTATTAACAAGGAGATCGCCCCCCTTCTTATCGGCAAGGACCCGTTGGCGACGGAGCGCCACTGGTATGACTTGTTCTATCGGCTTAACCCGCGCGCTCAAACCGGCACTTGGTCCTCTGGTGTCAGCGCCGTAGATATTGCGCTATGGGACGTCAAGGGAAAGCATCTCGGCCAACCGGTCTGGCGGCTTCTTGGCGGCTATAGTGCCACCGTTCCTGCCTACATCACATTCGGCTTGCTGGAATATAGCCGGGAGCAGCTCGTCGAGGTCGCGAAAAACTTTACGGCCCAGGGGCACGACAAGCTCAAAATGGTTGTGGCCATCCATGGAGGCCAAGACCCTGCCGAGGATGCCGCTCGAGTGCGCGCCGTCCGTGAGGCGGTAGGAGACCAGGTCCAGTTGATGGTGGACGCTAACTATCTTTTTTCGTTCCCCCACGCGCTGGATTTAGCCAAGCGCATCGAGCCTTACGGGATCACCTGGTTCGAGGAGCCAGTTTACGGCAACGACGCCCGGCTTCTAGCCAATCTTCGACGACAGACGCGGATCCCCATCTCCGCGGGTCAAAACGAAGGACACAAGTGGCGGCACCGGGAGCTCTTGGTTCACGAGGCGGTGGATATCCTTCAGCCCAACGTCGTTTATGTTGGCGGCTACACTGAGGGAGTGAAGGTCGCTGCCATGGCGCAGGCGTATAACCTGCCGATTGCCAACGGCGGAGGCTGGCCACACCACAACATGCATTTGATCGCGGGTGTGGCGAACGGCTGGCGGGTGGAGTTCCATGTGCCGATGTGGGTGACGGGCGAGATGATCTTCCGGGACCCACCGAAGCCGTCCCGCGGGACAGTCACGCTCACTGAACGGCCCGGCCTGGGGCTCACGCCGAACGAAGAGGCACTAAAGGACACTCTGGAACCGTGAGGGGTCTGTTCCTTCATAAGGAACGCTCTCTAAGGAGGGACGATGCGCGCGAAGAGACGAGAATTCAGATGGAGTGAAGCGCTGGCCGTTTTTCTAACGATCTCTCTGATGGCCGGGGTAAGCTTGGCCCAAGACTCGAGGCTCGTGGAGGCTCGCAGAGAAGGGAAAGTCGTCTGGTACACGGGGGCAGCTCTCTTAACCGCCGAGCGCGTTGCCAAGCTTTTCGAGCAGGCCCATCCCGGAATCAAGGTAGAAGTCCACCGCTCTGGCTCGGAGCGGATCCTCCAGCGCCTCATGCAGGAGGCGACAGCCGGGATCAAAAACGCCGACGTCTTCAACTCCTCCGACACCGGCCACTATGTGCTTCTCAAAAAGAAGGGTATGCTGGCCAAATACACGCCTGCAGGGGCAGAGCGTTTCCCTGAGGGCTTCCGGGACCCGGAAGGGATCGCCTTCGGATGGCGGGCTTTTCCTATCGTGATCTCGTACAACTCCACGCTTCTCCCTGGCAACCAGACTCCGAAAACATGGAGAGATCTCCTCGATCCAAAGTGGAAAGGGAAGCTTGTGACTGCCCACCCTGGCTACAGCGGAAGTATCGCCACCTACATGTTGGCATTGGTGAATCTCTACGGGTGGGATTACTTCAAGCAGTTGGCGCAGAACAAGCCATTTCTCGTTCAATCGGTCCATGATCCCGCCCAGGTAGTGGCATCCGGAGAGCGGATGGTAGGGGCCAATGGGGCGGAATACTTTCTATACTCGCAGCGGAAGAAGGGTAATCCGCTCGGGATCGTCTATCCCCAGGACGGAGTACCGCTGGTTGTCTCGCCCTCGGCGATCACCAGCTTCGCCCCCCATCCCGCGGCCGCTAAGCTCTTTACCGACTTCATCTTCACAAAGGACATCCAGCAATACCTAGCGGATAGCGAGGGGCTCTACGTCCCCCACCCAGAGGTCACCTACCCGCCGGACAAGCCCAAGCTCTCCGAGCTCAAGCTCCTCACGGTCGACCCGGAGGAACTGGAGCGGCGCAACGAGGAGATAAAGAAGCGCTTCGTCGAGTTCTTCGGCGCGTAGGATTTAGCATTCAGCGGTCAGCTCTCAGCACTCAGCAGCACTCGGCTCCGGAGCTGAAAGCTGATCGCTGAGAGCTGATGGCTAAAATGGCACGAGTTACCGGGAGTCACCTCATCTGCAGGGCCCTGAAGCTTGAGGGTGTAACCAACATTTTCACCCTGGCCGGTGACCACATCCTTCCGCTGCTGGATATGATGGCAGACCAGGACTTCCGTCTCATCGACACCCGGCACGAGCAGGCAGCAGTCCACATGGCGGATGCCTGGGGTCGAATTACCGGGCAGCCCGGCATTTGCATGTACACCACGCCAGGTTTTGCCAACGCCATCCCGGGGCTCACCAACGCCATGCACAGCGAAGGCCCAGTTGTTTCTATCGCCGGCTGCGCGGACCTGGCCGACCTGGGACGGGGTGCCCAGCAAGAAATTGACCAAGTGAGCATGGCCGTCCCGGTGACCAAAGGCTCGTTCATAGTCCACGACGCGCGGAGGATTCCTGACTTCATCGCCCGCGCGGTGCGGCTGGCTTTCAGCGCCCGCCGTGGCCCGGTCCACTTGACCATCCCGATCGATGTACAAGAACAGATGGTTGGTGAAGAAGAGATAGTCTTCTACAGCTCCGCGGAATACCGACCTATAGAATCGACGCTTGCTGACCCTGATCTCGTGCGCCGAGCTATTGCGCTCTTGCGCCAAGCCCAGCGGCCTCTGGTTATTGCTGGGAGCGCCGCAGGTTATACCCTGTCCGGCGAGGCATTGCAGAAGTTCATTGAAACAACCCGTTTGCCGGTGCTAACCGAGGAGCAGGCTCGTGGATTGATTTCTGACGACCATCCCTATGCCTTCGGCTTTTTCGAGCGGGGCTTAAACAGAGCCGCCGCGAAGGTTCGGGATGCTGACGTGGTGATGCTCTTGGGTCGCAAACAAGACTTCACTATCGGCTTCTGCCGTCCGCCGAGCGTTGCCGCCGATGCCAAGATCATTCAGATTGACCCTTCCCCCACGGAGATTGGACGCAACCGAGGAGTCGCCATCGGCATGGTCGGCGACGTTACCAGTGTTCTGGAACAGTTAACCAAGGAGGCGGCCTCCCATACGTGGGAGGAGCTCTCCTGGCTAGACGAACTCCGGGCTGTTCGTGCTGCCCAGGCTGAGTGGGCAAAAGGTTTGGCCCGCCCCGAATTTCCGATGCACGCCATGTTTGTTCACAAAACGCTTGAATCCATGCTGCGCCCCGACGACTGTCTCGTGTTCGACGGGGGAGACTTCTGCCACTTTGGACGCTCCCTTCTGCCAGCTCTGCAGCCGAAGCGATGGCTCTATGTTTCCAGTCTCGGAATGTTGGGTTCCTCGGTGCCCACCGCTTTGGCGGCCAAGCTAGCTTACCCTGATTCCCGGGTGATCATGCTCACCGGAGATGGGGCCTTCGGGTTTAACGGAATGGAATTTGACACCGCAGTGCGCCACAAGCTGAATATCGTGGCACTATTAGGTAACGACTCTGCCTGGGGAATTGATCGGCAAATCCAGCTTGGCTTGTATGGTCGTCCGGTAGCCACCGACTTACTCCAGACCCATTACGAAAAGGTGGTCCAGGGTCTAGGGGGCTTCGGCGAGTTCATAGAACGGCCCGAGGATCTGGAACCGGCGTTGCAGCGTGCTTTCGCCTCGCGACGCCCTGCGCTTCTGAACGTCGCGGTTCAGCGCGCCATCAGCCCTCGCGCTGAAGCTGCCATCGCCCGCCGGAAGTCAGCAGCCCACAAGTAGTTTACGGGGAGGTGGAACCGTCTTCCAATTCTCCGTCTGAGGCGGGACTGGCAGGTGGTATAGCTCGGTGGGCAACAGATGCCACAGAGGGCAAGCCCATGCCTCCTGACCCCATTTCCCTCAATCGCCTTGCAGCAGGAAGGACACCACTCTCCAACGACCCCACAGTCTTATTATAATATAGGACCGTTTGCTCTAGACGGATTCCTAAGTCACTCAGATTAGTAAGGAAGGTTCTCAGGTATTTATACAAGTACTTACCCTGGGACACAATTTGGTGCGCGTTTTCTGCGACCTGGTGCTGCTGCCACCCATAGGCAACCGCCTTGAGGAGCGCCAACAATGTCAGCGGCGTGGTGAGTAGAACCCCCTGCTGTAAGGCGTACTCCAGCAACTCGGGGTCGCGCTCTAAAGCAACGCAAAGGCAGGCGTCATTGGGTACAAACATAACCACTACCTCTGCAGTACGCTTGAACTGCTGCCGGTAGCCGTGCTCTCCTAGCTCCTGGATCCGCTGCCGCATGGCCCGAGGATGCGCATCTAGCTTCGTCTTGCGTAGCTCGTCGTCGGTAGCTTCCATCGCCTCCAGATAGGCCTGCATAGACGTTTTTGCATCCACAGGCAGGACAACTTCGTTCGGCAGGTGCACTATCATATCCGGGCGTCGCGCATCCCCGGCTTGATCATTGAAGTCCACATGCTCCATCATTCCTGCCATCTCCACGACGCGGCGAAGCTGTATCTCCCTCCAGGTGCCGCGGACTCCAGGCGCCTTCAAGGCTTGGACAAGGGTGGTAGTGCTCACTTGAAGCTGCTCGTGGGTTTGTCCAAGCTGCGACAACTGCTCCTGCAATTTTTGGAAGGCTCCTTCGCGTTTTTCCTCCATCTCCCGAACCTGGCTGTCCAGGGTCTCCAAGGTTCTTTCTAGAGGTTGGACCAGCGTTTGAAATCCTGTCTTTTGAAGGTTCCAATCCCCACGGGCCCGATCGAAAACATTATCCATCTGGACGCGGGCGCGCTTTAAAAACTCAGCGAAATTACTTTCAAGTGCCTGAGAGGCCAATCCTTGAAAGGTTTCACGTAGGTGTTCCTCTGCCCGCTCTAGCCACTGTACCGGGTCTTCGCTGGCTTTCGGTTCTTTTTCCAGTCTGGCAACTTGCTCTTTAAGTCCGAGGTTTTCCTCCCTTAGTTCCGTAACCTCGCGCTCCAGCTCAGGCAGCCTCTTTGCATCTTGTTCGGTGCGGGCTTTAGAGTCCAAGGCAGTTCGCAGCATAGCACTGACGCTTTCAAAGCGCTGGCGCATGTCTCTGAATTCTCTTTCAGCGGCATGGATGCGTTTCTCAACTACAACACGACGGGCACGACAAAAAAAATAGGTAACCAATGCTCCAAGTGCTGCTGGAGCCACAAGGATAAGCAGTGCGATTAGCCACGTTTCCATTTTCCACCTCTCTAACTAGGGGCCGCCGAAGGAAACGGAACCAGGCAGCGAGCCCTCTCGTCAACAATAGTCTTGAAAAGCGAGCGACGTCAAGAGGAAAATTTGGCGAGAACCCTTACGAGCCATTACCCTGAAATTTTCACGTTGCTGGGAACCTGACCTATTGATGTTCCATGATACACAAAAATCTTTGACCCCAATCTCGGTTATGTTAATCTCGATTTGTGGGATCTAAGCTCTTTACCTGCGGCTGCCTCCAGACTTTGGAAGACGCCTGCCTCACCGGCTTAAGACACATACAAACCAACCCGTTGTCTCCGGTCATTGTTCTTGTGCCGGGAAATTTGCTCGGCCTCCATCTGCGGCGTAGCTTGGCTTTGAAAGGTGGAATACCCGGCCATGCCAACATTCGCTTCATGACCTTAGTGGATCTTGCCCGCGAGCTCTGTTCTGGCTGGTTCCTCAGGAGAGGACACCAGCAACCCACTCCCTTGTTAGAGCAGCTCCTCCTCGACCAAGTGGTCTCCTCAACTGTCCCTGACGGCGGATACTTTGCCGCGGCCAGAGGACAAGAATTTTTTTGCCACAGTCTCTATTCCACAGTCACGGACCTCAAAGAGGCCTGCATCAGTACACAGGAGTTGAACCGTTGGGCCGATACTTTCTCAGACCCAAAGGAAGGAGGCCATAAACTCAAAGAGCTGGCTCAAATCTATCACGGCTATAGAAGTCGCTTCGAGGCACTGGCTTTTATCGATCGCAATGACCTCATGGACCGCGCCGCTGATTTCGTTGACCCTTCGGCTGATTTTACCCTATTCATCTATGGCTTCTATGACTTCAATCCCCTCCAGAGGAAGTTTCTTGAAGTGCTTCTACAAAAAAAGGGGGCGCTGATCTTCTTCCCATGGCGGGAGGGGTGTGCTTTTGACTATGCCCTTCCCTCTCTAACATGGCTTAAGACGCTCCGCTGTGAACACATTCCTTTAAAACCCGTCAAGGCAGGCCCCATCCAGCGTCTGGCCCTTGCCCTATTCGATCCGCCCGAGCGAGGCCGAAATCAAGAGGACGTCGAAGTTTTTGTGTCAGTTATCTCCGCTCCGGGAGAGAGAAGAGAGGTCCAAGAAATCGGAAGAGAGTGTCTTCGTTGGGTGGACAAATACGGTTTCAGATTTTCTGACATCGGTATTTTGCTGCGCAGCCCCGAACCCTACAGTTCCCTCTTTACAGACACCTTTTCTCATCTCGGGATTCCCTACGCGCTACATGGGGAAAGACCGCTCTGGAAAAGTCGAGCCGGTCAGAGTTTTCGGCTTCTTTTAAAGATTCTTGCGGAAGATTTTAGCCGGACCAGCGTCATGGAGTTCATCACCTATGCCCCGATCAATTTCGACTGCCTCTTGGATCAGGGAACCCATGCAAATCCGGCCCTATGGGATCTGTTCTCTATCGAGGCTGGGATCGCCCGTGGGCGCCTGGGGTGGCAAGAGCGACTTTGGCGTCTTTACCGCCGAATCCAATGGGAGAAAGAAGAACGCAAGAGATCAGAAGGGAATAACTTCGAGACGCCGCCTCTGATCAGCCTTGAGGCATTTATTGCATTTTTGAATCTCTTCTTTAACGCCATGGAAAAAATCCCTCGCCAAGGCCGTTGGAGCGATCTGGCCAGGAGTCTCTCTACGCTGATGCGCGAACTTCTTCTCCCTTCGTCTGAGACCCAAAGGGTGATAGAGGAGTTAGTAAGCTTGGGCCATTTCGATCTGTTAAGCGAAGAAGTGACCCTAGAGCGATTTGCCCGCGCCGCGGAGTCCGCGCTCAGCGCCGCTCACGAGAGCACAAACGGTTTTGGCAAGGGAGGAGTCTTCATCGGTGACCTCATGTCCGCTCGTGGACTCTCCTTTAAGGCGGTCATCGTACCGGGCATGGTGGAGAAATTTTTCCCCCGCCCTTGGCGGCAGGACCCGATCCTCTTGGATCCTGAGCGTCAGTACATCAGCGAAGGATTGAAGAAGGAGCTGGTCCAGAAAAACAGGGGCTACGATGAGGAAAGACTCCTATTCACCTTGACCCTCATGGCCGCCAATGAGCGCATCCTCTTCACCTTTCCCCGCTTGGAGCCCCTTACCGGGCGGGAGAGAATCCCCTCTTTTTTCCTCCTCCGTCTCATGGAGACTGTCACAGGCCAACCCGTGAACTTTGCTGACCTTGAAGGATGGAAGGTCATGCGAAGGATTTCTCTATCGAGGTTATTTCCAGGAGAAAGCAGCGAGGCCATGGATCTATTAGAATATGATTTGAGCCAGGCCGATGAAGCGGTAGTGGGCAAAGGTTTAGCGCCACTTGGTTATCTCTCTTCCCTATCTCCCTTTTTCTCCCGCTCCTTCAAGGCAGAGGCAGAGAGGTGGGGCGAGAGGCTCTTTACCGAGTTTGACGGGCTCCTCCAGAGCCGCAGGGCTCAAATCTGTCTCAGGCGACTCTATCCTGAAAAGAATACCGTACTTTCACCTACCAGGCTTGAGCTTTATGCCCGCTGCCCTTACCGCTTTTTCCTCGAGGCGCTTCTGCATCTGGCTCCCCTTGAGGAGCCTGATCGATTTGCCACACTCTCCCCCTTGGATCGAGGATCTCTCATCCATCGCATCCTTTTTCTTTTTCTCAGCCGCGTCAAAGAAGAAGGCCGTTTGCCTTTTAAAAACCAGGAGCTAAACCCTCTAGAGCTGATCTTGACTGAGGTGGCGAATGAAGTCCTCAAGGAATTTGAACAGGACAAAGCAACCGGCTTTTCCCTCCTATGGTCGCTGAAGAAGTCTGAGATCATGGAGGATCTCAAGGGTTGGCTTAAAACAGAGTGGACGGAAGAGGGAGAATTTCTCCCCGCACATTTGGAAGTGCCTTTTTCTTGCCTTCTTCCAATCAATGGGAAAGATGGAAAAGAGGAGCTCCGCCTTCAAGGCCACATGGATCGGATTGATCTCGCCCAAGAAGAAGGCCGGGCGCGGGTGATTGACTATAAAACCGGCAAGATGCGGCTCCTAGAAGACGGCCAATTCAAGGGCGGGGAAGCCCTGCAACTACCGATCTACCTCTACGCCAGTTCTTTGCTCCTTAAGAATTTCGCTCTCACCGAGGCCAGCTATTACTACGTAACCCGAAAAGCGAAATACCGAAAAGTACCGTTCACAACGAAGGATTGGGAAAACAAAGTCGGAGACCTGCAAAGCATTGTGGCCGATTTGCTAGGCGGAATCCGCAACGGCCTTTTTATGGCCCGGCCCTCTTCCTGCGGCGCCTGCCCTTATCCCTGGATCTGCAGCCCTGCGGCAAACGTTCTCTATGATAGGAAATGCCAAGATCCTCAAATAGAATTTTTTGAGCGAGTTAAGGAGATCCCATAAAGAGGAGCATTCAGTCCCCATAGCTCAGTCCTGGAACGGCTGAGAGCTGATAGCTGGGTGCTTATAAGGTTCGATGATGTCAGAAATGAACGACTTGGATATCCGCGATCGAGCAGGCAGAGAGCTCAAGCAGAGCTTTATCGTGGACGCCGGCGCAGGCACAGGAAAAACGACCGTCTTAATCTCGCGCATCCTCCGCGCCGTTATAACAGGCAAGAGCGATCTTGAGCATATCGTGGCCATCACCTTCACGGAAAAAGCGGCAGGCGAGCTTAAGGTAAGACTGCGCTTCGAGCTTGAACGGGCCCTGCAAGAGCTCGAGGGCGAGGAGTGGAGCCGCGTTCGGAGGGCCTTGGCGGATATCGAGAGGGCACAGGTGGCAACTATTCATTCTTTCTGCGCCAATCTCCTGCGTGAAAGGCCCGTCGAGGCTAAGGTCGATCCTGGCTTCGAGGTCTTGGATGAACTGGGTAGCAATCTCCTGATGGATCGGATTTGGGAAGACTGGGTGACGGCAGAAATGGAACAGGGCAATGGATTCCCGCTCGAGCTCTTCCGTTCTGGAATCAGCCTTGACGAGATTCAAGAGACAGCAGAGTTCCTGCTCCAACATCGAGACACCCTCGACTCGCTCCCCTCTTCCGTGAATGAGGATCTGGAGGAGTTCCTCCGACTCTTAACCACCACTCTGCGAAGGCTAACCGAACTTCAATCGGCCTGTAGGGACCAGAGCGATCGCGCCGTGATTCAGGTGAGATCTTTGCAAGAAAGCCTGGAAAAGCTATTAGAAGCGCGACCTGAATGGCAACGGGAATTCTTGCTGTCTGGTATTGAAATCCGGCCCACCGCCGGGAACCAGAAGAACTGGCCGAAGGAGTGCCTGGAGGAGGTTAAGCGATTATTTGAAAAGATCCAGCAGGGAAAGGAAACGGTTATCTCGGCCCTCTTGCATAACCGAGCAGTGGGTCTACTCAAATGGCTGTGCGGCTATGTTGAACGCTACGATCAGGCCAAGAGGGCGAATGGAAGTCTCGACTTTTTTGATCTCCTCTACCGTTGCCGGGAGCTCCTCAAAAACAACAAGCGCGTGCGGGACTATTTCCATGAGCGCTTCGATTACATTCTCGTGGATGAATTCCAAGACACGGATCCTCTCCAGATCGAGATCCTTTTCTTTTTGGCGGAAAAGTCTTCTCGAGCGGAGAGATGGCAGGAAGTGGGGCTCCGGCCAGGTAAGCTTTTCCTCGTGGGCGACCCGAAGCAGTCGATCTACCGGTTTCGCCGTGCCGACATCGAGACATACCATGAGGCCAAGGAAATCATTACCCGCCAGGGCAAGCTCCTCAGTCTGTCACTTAATTTCCGTAGCCGGCCAGCGGTGGTCGAATGGGTCAACGCTCTTTTCTCGCGTTTGATTCGCCCGCCTGAAGAGGGCACCTACCAACCTGCCTATCAGCCCATCGCAGCCTCACGAACATGGAGGGAAGGTCCCTCTGTGCTGGTCCTTCCGCTAGCTCCTCAGATCCCGGTTGACGGCGGCAGCGCGAGTGAGCTGCGCATGGCCGAGGCCCGAACCGTCGCAGCCTTTTTGAAAAGAATTGTGGCAGAGGGTTGGTCCGTTGGGGACCGGCGCGGAGGGGAAAAAAGGGCAATTGCTTACGGAGATGTCGGCATCCTCTTTCGCGCCAAAGAGGCGATGGACCTCTACGAGGAGGAGTTTCGCGACTTCGAGATTCCCTACCGCGTGGCTGGAGGCAGGAGGTACTACAGCCGTTTGGAATTGAACGCCTTGCTGGCCGTCCTGACCTCCTTGGATAATCCGAAAGATGCGGTGGCCTTGACCGCGGCACTCCGCTCCCCTTTTTTCGGTGTCTCTGACGATGAACTCTTCATCCTTGTCCAAGAGGGCTACCTCCTAGACTATTTGGCGCTCGAGGACAACAGAGGATCATCCGCCGCTGGGCAAGGCGGGATACCAAAATCCATTCGTGAGGCCACCCGTCTTCTCAAGGAGCTCCATGATCTAAGAAATCAGGTGAGCGTCTCCTCTTTCCTTCTTAAGATCTACGAGGCCACCCGCATCCTGCCCCTTCTCTACCTGAAACCGCAGGGAGATCAGAAGGTGGCCAACCTGCTAAAGATGGTCGAGATGGCACGCGCCCTGGAAGAGCGTGGGGTCATAACACTCCGCTCTTTCGTCCAGTTCCTAAAGAAGATGGAGGCCACCGAGGCAGAGGAGGGAGAGTCCCCTATGGCTGAAGAGTCCGAGGATGCGGTGCGGATCATGACCATTCATAAAGCCAAAGGGTTGGAATTTCCCCTGGTGATTTTGGCAGACGCGGCCTATGAAGGGAGACCTCGAACGAGGAGTGGAATAGTCAACCGCCTTCAGGGTCGGTTGGAGATTCGGGTCGGGAGCCGAGAGAGTGGCGCCATGACCCAGGGGTGGGAGGAGGCCAGGAAAAGGGAAAGGCTCCGAGAGGAGGCGGAAGATTACCGCCTCCTCTACGTGGCGATAACCCGCTCCCGCGATTACTTCGTGCTGCCGTTTATTCCAGGGGATCGGAAAAAGAGATTTCTTGGCCCTTTGTGGGAGGGCCTAGGCATCGACGACGAAGTTCCCTGGGGCAAGGAACTCCATCCCGATTCTAGTCCCGGAGTGATGGTAGTGGACTCACGTTCATTGGATACTGAGAAGAGAGAACTCAGACCCTTCCGCGTCGGCCTCGATTTTGAGAAGTCTAAAACCAGCAGTGGAAAGGCAGAGCCTTCGCGTGTCCGCTATGAGCTGTGGGAACTCCACCGGAAAGAAACCCTGCTGAAGGGATGTCGGACGGGAAAGATCATCCCAGCAACTGCCGTGGTCAAGGGGCTGGACAGAGAGCGATGGTCGCACGGGCGGGGTGCAATCTTCGGGAGCTTTGTCCACGATATCTTTCGCACCATCGATTTTCATCACCCAGAAGAGACCAAGACTACAGCCCGGTCTCTAGGAAGAGAGCATGGGCTGGATGAGGCGACTATCGAGAAAGGCATCACGCTTGTAGAATGGGGGCTCAGCTCGCCTGTTCTAAGCCGGGCAACCCGCTCCTCTAACCTGTGGAAAGAACTCCCCTTTGTTTACCATCATGGAGACGATCTCGTAGAGGGGTTCATTGACCTCGCCTTTGAGGAGGATGGGAAGATTGTGGTGGTCGATTTTAAGACTGACATGATTGAGAACGAAAGAGAACTGGAAGAGAAGACTCGTCTCTATGCCCCGCAGGGGATCGTCTACGCCCTGTCCCTGGAGAGCATCGCACATAAAAAGGTTAAAGAGGTTGTTTTTCTATTTCTCTCGGCTAAGACAGAAAAGTCTATTCCGCTAGGAAAGAGAGCGCTGCATGGGGTAGAGAGGCTCTTGAAAGAGGCAGCGTCGACCGTAAGCTAAATCAGCTAGTGGTATGTCTCTAAAATACCTTTACAACGATTTACCTTTTCCGTTCGCCCTGAGCAAGTCGAAGGGTGAATCTTTTCAACGTCTTTTTCTTCGTCGTTCGACAAGCCTGTCCTGAGCACCGTTCGTTCCTTCGACGCGCTCAGGACGAACGGTGGCGAAGGGCTCACCACGAACGGTGAGTAAAGCTTTTTATGAGACACTACACTAGGTCTATAGAAATTTGGGGGGATGACGTCAGATGGAGTCAAAAGACGCCGAGCTCATTGTGCAGCAGCTCTGAGCGAGGGCCTGCCGATGTGAATGTGTGCCCCAGTAGCCGAGCCCGCCACCCCGCTCCGAAAGGCTATAAAAGGTATGCCTGCCTTACGGAGGTACGCCATTAGCTCTCGACCCTCGGAGCTATCGGGATGGAGCGCCACGTCGATCGCGTTGCGATGATCGAATTTCATCCGGTCGTGGAGTGGGGTTTGCCCTAACGCGCTAACCGGCAGGAAACGACCGAATGTTTCAGAGAAGAACTTTTCAATCTTGGCTGCCTCAGCAAGCGACCAATGGGCTTGCCCGTTGTAACGAATCAAAGCCGCCGTTTCTATGTATGCTCCCGTCGCCAATGGGGGGAGTTTCAAAAGCTCTTTGCGCGCTGAGGCCTCGACGATTGCGATCTTAGCTTCAACAATCTTCTGCTCAGTCTCCTTTAGTTTGGCTTCGGTGCTGGCGAGCCTTTGCTGGCTCTCTTCAAGCTCTTGCCTTGAAATGTACCCTTTTTCGTACAGCTCTCTCCGCTCCTGGACTTCTCCTACTTCCCTCCGGAAGTCGCGTTCATAGATCACCAGCAATTTTTCAAGGCTTTTTCTATATGCCGCCGTGGCCTTAATAACTTCAGCGTTCAGCTTTACGGCCTCCGCTTCGCTCGGAACGACCTGTTTTGCTTGGGGCTTGCGGGAGGCAGCTTTCACCTTATGATCTTGAGCGAAGCCACTCCCAGGAAGAAACCAAAGCGTAAGCGCGATGATCTCAAGGACGAAAAATCGAGATGGGTTCATTGGTCTCTTTTTCACCAAAATTTGTCTCCGGATACTCCGCGCTTTTCGAAATATTGCTGATGATACTCTTCAGCCCGGTAGAACTCCGAGGCGGGGGTGATTTCCGTCGCAATGGGCTTCTTGTAACGTCCACTCCTCTGGAGCTTCTCCTTGGAGATCTCTACCGCCGCTTTCTGCTCTGGGTTGTGAAAAAATATTGCAGATCTGTACTGCGTCCCTATGTCCGGACCTTGGCGGTTCAGAGTCGTTGGGTCGTGGATCTGCCAAAATAGATCGAGCAGTTCCTCGTAAGAAACCTGCGACGGATCATACTCAATTTGCACCACTTCAGCGTGGCCGGTTCGATCCGTGCACACGTCTTCATACGTCGGGTTCTTGAGATGTCCTCCAGAGTACCCGACTGTCGTTGATACAACTCCCTTGAACTTACGAAACGCTGATTCGATTCCCCAAAAACAACCTGCCCCAAAGGTGGCCTTCTCAGTCATATGAAATACTCCTTTTATTTCTTCCCAACTCAATACGTTACAAAACTCTCAGGGGCCTAACAAACCTGAGAAATTCCTACGGGCAAACCTGAGGGCAGCTACTGCGTTAAACTAAAGCCTGAAAAATCGTTTGGCGTTTCCACCCAGCACGGCTTCCTTCTCTGCTAATGAGAGCTCCGGACGCTCCAGTGTCTCGTGAATCATCTGCTTCGCCGCCACAAGATCAACTTCGTGCGGATAGTCCGAGGCATAAGCAAAAGCCTCGATCCCGACATGCCTAGCCACATAGGAGAGGACCTCCTCGTTCCCTTCGCACCCGATGAGAATTTGGCCGCTGGACAGATATTCCCGTAGCGACCGCTTCCTGCCCGTTGAGACAGTATAGACGCTTTCGTCACGATCCATCCTGTCCATGAGCAACACGACCCAAGCGCAACCGCCCTCGAAGAAACCGATGCGGAGGCCGCGATAGCGGTCGAAGACCCCGTGGTAAATGAGAGAGACCATCTCAAGCGCGAGCGGGATTGGGTGGCGCAGGGTGCGTGCGGCCCAGGGATCGGTAAAGGTGTCAGCCCCGAACCCCAGGCTTGATCCGCCATGAATCCCCAGAGCACACCCCAGGTTCGCTGCCTCCTCATAGACCGGCCAGTAGTATTCATGTCCGAGATGGAGAGGCAATCCCCGCGACGGCAGCATGGCTCCCGGCAAACCGAGGTCAGCGACCAAACGCCGAAGCTCTTTCACTGCGGCCTGGACGTCCTGCATGGGAATGAGGCCCACGGGGTGAAGGCGCTTATCCACCTTACGATACCGATCGGCCACATAGTCATTAAAGGCGTGGCACACCCTGACCGCGTAGTTTGCCTGCTGGATGAACCCGACGGAGAGTCCCTCGGAGGGAAACATCACTGTCTGCTCCATACCGGCCTTATCTAAAAAAGCGACCCAATCCTCCGCAGAGCCCATGCGATGCTGGCTGGCATTGACGCGCTCCCGGGTAGGTTTCAGAGCCTCCCCGGACTCATTCAAGTTGCGAGGGTAGTGAATAGCATCGAGGCCGGCAAAAACCCCCTGCCGATTCCTTGAGGGATGAAGCGCCACATCCCGGATGCTTGGATCCATGTACTCCGCCATCTCCGGAATCGACTCTATGATGTGCCCATCGCAATCAAAAACCTTCACCTTCTCCATCTCCCATACCTCCCAGTTAGTTTAATGCCCACTCTACTTCACCAAACTCCTACCATAAACTCTACACTGCTGAAAATAGACACGGCCTGTCTTTGATAGCCAACCCCTTCCGTTATTATTGAGAGCCTTATTCCTAAATTCACTCGATAACAGGCCAATAGCGTCCTTTCTTCTTGGTGATGCTGAGGGACACTTGATACAATCTTCCCAAAACATCTCTCTTTAGGATCGCGCTGGTATTTCCCGATTCCAGTACTTTCCCGTCCCTCAAGATAAGCGTTCTCTTAAACAGAGGAAGAATCTCTTCGATGTGGTGAGTGACATAAATAAGAGAAGGAACCTTTTTCTGCTTTCCCAGTTTTTGGAGGGTAGAAAGAAAGTTCTCCCTTGCTCCTGGATCCATCCCGGCGCAAGGTTCGTCGAGGAAAATCAGGTAAGGCTTGGTCATCCGCGCCCGGGCGATGAGAACCTTTTGCTGTTCCCCTTGGGATAAAGTCCCAAACTCTTGGTTGCTTAAATAGGAACAGCCCATCTGTTCTAAGTAGTCCTCCGCTTGGGCAAAATCTTTTTTGGTCGGCTCCCCCCAAAGTCCAGTCTGAGCAAATTTCCCTGATACCACCGTTCTGAAGGTCTTTTCACGAGGAGGTATTTGGGGCACTAGGGTCGACGTGACCCAACCGATACTTTTTCTCAGCTCTCGAAGATCGATTAAGGCCTTGCCTCTTCGATAGACGGCTCCCCCGTCATTCGGCCATATATAACCACAGGCAATTTTAAGGAGGGTGGTTTTCCCCGAGCCATTCGGACCGAGGATGGCCCAATGCTCTCCTTGTTGGACTGTCCAATTAATCGAATCGAGGATTCTTTTCCCGTCAATCGAATAGGAGACGCTACAGATCTCCAAGGCCGCCTTTTTCATCGCTTTTTACTATTGCCTTCATGTTTCCGCTTTCTGCTTCTTGTCCTTCTATCAAGTAAACCAATGCTACGAAGTCGCCAACCACACAATCCTGCACGGCATGCCACATTATATACCTGAACATCCCCTTACCAATAGTCAGCGCCTCTTCACTCTAACGAAAGATATCCTATGAAGACGGCTTCAGCTCCTAACTTAGGGGAAAAAAAGGGGTTGGGGGCAACGGACGCATAAAAACATTTGACAGAACTCATTGCCTAGTGGGATAATAGGTTTTAATCGGGGGAACGTTCCTGATAAGAGACAGTTCGTAAAGCTCGACTTGAGTATCCAGGACGGAAGCGGAAGGGGGTTATATGAGCCAAAGGACAAGAATAATTGTTTATGGTCTCTTGATTGTGGTTCTCCTTATCGTTATTTATATGATGGGAGCCATCGACAGAGTCATCGGCCGATGATTCTGTCAGGATGGCCCTGCCGATAGGGACGACTTCCGAAAAACATTCTTTTTTTCTCGCTCTAAGCCCGGTCTACCCGACTCTCAAGCTGCCAGGGTTTTAGTGGCGTATAATTGATCCGCTTATTCTCCGTGCTTTGATCGCGCGCCGACACGCGCAGGATTTCCAGCGGCTCCTCGCTTGCGCTTTCAAACCAGTACATAAAGCCGCGCGGGATCATAATGCCTTCAAGCTTCTTAAGCTCCGCGATCAGCTTATCCCCCTCTCCGTAAAATCTCACGGCGCCGCTAAGGACCAGCCAGAAGGCATCGTCGCCGGTGTGGGTATGAAGATTATTCTCCCCGCCCTTCTTCACTACCTGAACTAACCCTCGCAGGATATCACTCTTGCAGAGTTGGATGGATTTTTTTACCCCCCCAAACTCCGGCCGCTCATACTTGAAAATTTGTGCTTCTTTTTCCATCTTTGTCCCTCCCTTGGATACATCTAGCCCAGATACATGTCGGGCGTCAAGGAATCTATGGCTCTCTGTCAGCCTGAGGAAATAGGCCAGGGCCTCCTCCCCGTCCCCTGAGTGTGGTTATTCCAACTGTCAGGGCCTGCACCAACCTCTTCGCTCACGTTCCTCAGGCCTCTAGGTTTCCTCCCCTCGCAATCCCATGCCTTCTTGTTGAGCGGAGGGGGTCTGCTCCGAAGCACGGGAGACATCCGACAATCGATTTGCGATTTTAGATTTTAGATTAAATCCAAAATCGGCAATCCAAAATCCAAAATAGGTTGACCCATTGGCTCCCGCTAAGGTGCAGGTCCCCTCCGCTTCCGCTTGGC
>JAHFAO010000044.1 GCA_023250515.1 Deltaproteobacteria bacterium
GGACCTTCGGCTGGACCGTAGCCCTGATCGGCATGGGAGGAACCATGCTGGTCCTGTGGCTCTTGAGCCTACTCATTCTCGTGCTCAAAAAGGTTTTCCCCTATAAGGCCGAAGAATCTGGACCTGCAAAACGATAGGAGAGAGAAGTGGAAGCAGCAATCATCTCCGGACTCCAAGGTCTTCTGCTCGGCCTTTCCCATCTTGAGCCAGGCCATGCCGTGATGATACTGATCGGTTCCCTCCTGCTCTACCTGGGCATCAGCAAAGGCTTTGAGCCATTGCTCCTCCTTCCTATCGGCTTCGGCGCAATCCTTGTCAACATCCCGCTGGCAGGCCTTATGGAAGAGGAAGGTGTTCTGCGGTTCTTCTATGACACCGGAGTTCTGACAGAGATCTTCCCGATCCTGATCTTTATCGGCATCGGGGCCATGACAGACTTCCAACCGCTGCTCGAGAACCCCAAGATTATCCTTCTCGGGGCTGCGGGGCAGTTCGGCATCTTCCTCACCCTGCTCCTTGCCTTAGCTCTGGGATTTGACAAGCTTGAGGCCGTAGCCATCGGCATCATCGGGGCCTGCGACGGGCCAACCTCGATCTACGTCACCTCAAAATACGCCCCTCACCTCCTTGGAGCGGTTTCCGTGGCAGCCTACTCTTACATGTCTTTGGTTCCACTGATCCAACCCCCAATCATGCGCCTGCTCACGACGGAAAGAGAAAAGAAGATCGTCATGGGAATCGTGAAGCAGCCGGTCTCCAAGACGACCAAAATCCTCTTCCCAGTGGTGGTTACCATCGCCGCGTCACTGGTAGCTCCTTTGGGGACTCCCCTCATCGGAATGGTCATGTTAGGGAACCTGATGAAGGAGTGTGGCGTGGTGGACAGGCTAAAACACGCTTCTGAAAACGAGATCACTAATATTGTAACCCTTCTCCTTGGACTCTCCATCGGCGCGACCATGGAGGCTGCAAAATTCCTACGCATAGAAACCATTATGGTCTTGGTACTGGGGCTCATTGCTATCGGCTTGGACACTGCCGTGGGGCTTTTCTTTGGGAAGATGATGTGCCTTCTCACGGGCGGCAAGATCAATCCCCTGATCGGGGCAGCGGGAATCTCCGCTTTCCCGATGTCGGCGCGAGTCGTCCAGGCAGAAGGGCAAAAGTATAATAAGAAGAATTATCTCCTAATGCATGCCATGAGCGCGAATGCCGCCGGGCAGATTGGCTCGATCATCGCGGCGGCGATTATGCTCTCCGTGCTCAAGGGAATGGGGATCGCGTAAATGCCAAAGGGAAGAGAAGATCTGGAGAAAAGACTCGCTAAGACAGAAGCAAAGGTGCTTCAGGGAGATGCCAAGGCGATCGAGAAGCAGCACGCCGAGGGCAAACTCACGGCGAGAGAAAGAATTGAAAGGCTACTTGACCCGGGGAGCTTTGTCGAGGAGTTCATGTTGGCCGAGACTCAATCTACCGACTTCGGCATGGCAGAAAAAAGGCAGCCCACAGACGGGGTAGTTACGGGGTACGGGAAGATTGATAGAAGACCCGTTTACATCTTTGCCCAAGAGCGCACTGTCTTGGCTGGGACGGTTGGTAGTGCCCATGCAGAGAAGGTTGCCTATGTGATCCAGACCGCCCGCAAGATGGGCCTCCCTCTCATCGGTCTTTACGATTCTGTCGGGGCTAGAATTCAAGAGGGGCTCAGTGTTACTACGGCCATAGGAAAAATCTTTTTCGAGAACAGCATTTCCTCGGGCGTGATCCCCCAGATCTCCGCCATCATGGGCCCCTGCATCGGGGTAGCCTCTTATTCCCCCGCGCTAACAGACTTTATCCTCATGGTCCAAGGGTCGAGCCAAATGTTCATTACCGGACCTCCGGTTATCAAAGAAGTCTTAGGAGAGGAGGTCAGCATGGAGGAACTAGGCGGGGCAAAAGTCCACTGCGAGATCTCAGGGGTTGCGGACCTAACGGCCAAGAACGATGAGGACTGCCTCTCTCTTATCCGAAGACTGCTGAGCTTCCTGCCTTCCAACTGTCAATCTCTCCCTCCACGCAAGGAGCCGAGCAACGATCCGGCACGTTCTGTCGACGCCATGGACAGGATCGTCCCTGAGGATATGCGCAAGGCCTATAACGTCGTCCAGGTCATTAAGGCGCTGGTAGACGACGGGGATTTTCTTGAGTTGAAGGGAAGGTTCGCGCGCAATTTGGTCATCGGATTGGGACGACTTGATGGCTATCCGGCAGGTTTTGTCGCGAACCAGCCGATGTTCCTCGCCGGAAGTCTTGACGTGGATGCCTCGGATAAAGGCGCGCGCTTTATCCGATTTTGTGATGCTTTTAACATTCCCATCATTACGTTGATGGATGTCCCGGGATTTTTCCCAGGAAAACAGCAGGAAGAAAAAGGGATCATCCGCCACGGCGCAAAGCTGCTCTATGCCTATGCCGAAGCGACAGTGCCCAAAATCACAGTCGTTTTACGCAAAGGCTACGGAGGGGCGAAGCAAGCCATGTGCACCCGCGAGATGGGGGCGGATCAGCTCTTTGTCTGGCCGGGCGTAGAGCTTGCGGTCATGGGTGGGGGAGGGGCGGTGAATGTTCTCTTTCGCAGGGAGATCGAGCAGTCCGAGGACCCGGAAAAAACGCGGAGACAAAAGATGGAAGAATACACCGAGCGGTTTAGCGGTCCCTTCGAGGCCCTCTCCAAGCAGTTCGCCCATGCAGCCATTCGACCCGCTGAGACCAGAAGGCGTCTCATTCAGGCTCTAGAAATCCTCAGAGAAAAGAAGGAAGAGAGACCAAAAAAGAAACACGATGTGATGCCGGTGTAATTCAGTGACTGACCATGTAATCAAGAAGCGGCTTAGCACTTCGTATGGCGACTAGTGTAGTGCGTCCAACGCTTCTTTACATATTCCGTTCACCCTGAGCGCGTCGAAGGGTGAGTGTTTTCGCGGTTTTCCTCGACGTGGTTCGACAAGCCTGTCCTGAGCACCGTTCGTTCCTTCGACGCGCTCAGGACGAACGGTGGCGAAGGGCTCACCACGAACGGCATGGAAAGGTTTTAATGACGCAGTACACTAGGGCGTCAGAGACTCGACCGATAATCAGCACCTGCCTTATCATGAACACCCTATTTGCTTCATGGGGTTTCCGTTAACCGTTGACCTCTGATTGATGGCTTTCGCTGGGTATCGTCACAGTAAAGGTCGAGCCCTTGCCGGGCTCGCTATCCACCTCAATTTTCCCTTCGAGCATTTCCGTAAACCTCTTAACGATATGAAGCCCCAATCCGAACCCGCCTGAGGATTTCGTTTGAGAGCTTTCTACCTGGCGAAACCTCTCGAAGATGATGGGGAGTGACTCTTTCGGGATACCCATCCCTGTATCCGCAACCTCGAACTCCACGGCCTTTGCTCCAGGAAGGCATCGGGCCGAAATCTTTACCGACCCCCTCTCTGTAAATTTGATAGCGTTATTAATGAGATTCTGAAGGATATGCTTGAGCTTCTCACTGTCAATTCTCACAACCGGCAAGTCAGAGGGATAGTCCCAGTGAAGGGTAAGTTCTTTACCCAATGGAACCCGGGAGTCTGACCTAAGCTCGTCGAGGAAATCAACGAGGGTGACCTCATCCCTTCCTACAATGATCGCCCCGGCTTCAATCCTGGTTACCTCCAATAGATTGCTTATCATGCTTAAAAGTTCGTTAGATTGTCTTTTGATTTTCCCGAGGGCCTGCTCCTGCTCCGGGTTAATCTCCCCCAACATTCCATCCTTCATCATCTCGGTATAAGCCATGACCACGTTGAGAGGCGTCCTAAGCTCGTGCGATACAAAGCCCAGAAACTCATCCTTCACCCGGCTCGCCTTCTCCAACTCAAACGCCTGCTTTTTGGTCTCGTCTAAAAGCTCTCGATTCTCCATCGCTATACCCATTTGACGAGCAATGGCCATAAGGTGCTCTTCTTTCTCCTCATTGAAATAACCCAACTCACGGCTGGCAAGATGAACAATTCCCCGGACCTCTGTGCCAACTTTGAGAGGTAGAAAGGCGCAGGAGTGAAAACCTACTTCAAGCTGAACCTTTCCCTTGAGACGGGGATCTGCTGCAATATCCGCGGCGATAATGGGCTCACCTCTGTTGAAGACGTAATCCAGTGCAGAGCCGGGCAGTATAGCTAGTACCCTCTCCAGGTAGTAGCTAGGGAATCCACGTTGACTTGCACAGATAAAAGCCTCCGTCCCTTTATCCTGAAGGCGTATTAGAGCTGCATCAGCTCCTGTCGCCTCCATGAGTCTGTCAATAACCTCCTCCAGCATCTGATTTATAGAGCCTGAAGGATCCAGCGGGGTAAGGGCTGCATAAAGGCTGGCGAGTTCTCCTAACGATCTTAGAAGGCGCTGGTTTGTTAACTCTAATTCTTCTTTGGAGAGCTCGCTTAGCTCATAGAGCTGGGAATTGTGAATCGCTATGGCCGCCTGGCCTGCAAGTGTGGAGAGAAACTCGACCTCTTCGTTGGTAAATTCGTGCTCCTCTCTCGTGAGAAAGACCAAGACCCCTAGAACCTCGCCTTTTGCAAGCAATGGGACTCCGAGATAAGAGACCAGCCCGTGCCTGCGGTAAAACTCAGGGTCCAGCGTCCGGGGGTCTGTTTGAACCTTCCTTGCCACCACGGGTGCCTTACTTTCGATAGCGGCTTTAACGAGAGGAGGCGTGTCGCTCAAGCTTCTTCCTTTCCATTCTTTTTCATTGAGGTTCCAGCAGGCCGCACGTTCTATCAGTCCGTTCTCTCTGTTCACTAACCACACAAGGACCGCAGTATAGGGTAGGAGGATATCGATCTTTTCCATCAGGACATTCAACATGGCATGGAGGTCCAATGTCGAGCTACTCGCCAGCCCAATCTCGTGGAGCGCACGCATGCGCTCCAGATTGTGCTGGGTCTTTTCGTACAGCCGGGCCTTTTGGGCGGCAATTCCTATCTGGCTCCCGATGGCCTCCATGAGACGGACCTCTGCAGGCTCAAACTTTCGCGGTGTGCGGCTTCCGAGCTGAAGAATTCCTAGAACCTCCTCTTCAGCGCGGACAGGGACTATGATAGCTGAATGAACCCCTTCTCTCTTCAACGTGCGCAGCCCCTCACACGCCGGCACATTTTCCTCTACACGGGGCTCTTTAAAGAGCATCTCTCGGAAAGTGAACTGTCCGCTTGTTGCATCCCTCGCGATCTCCCGATGCATTCGCATAGTTTCGGTATCCCGATATCCCCGAGCGACCACCATTTCGAGAGTGTCACCGCTGCGGCTCAAAAGACGGATGTTACCTAGGTCGAAGGAACCACTCAACATAGCTTTGTCAAGGATGCTCCCCGCAATTGTTTTCAGATCCAGAGAACTCAAGATGCTTTGGCTGACCTCTTGGAGGGTTTGGAGCTCCTGATACCGAGCCTGCAGCCTCTCCTCTGCCCTATTGCGCTCCGCAAGATGCCCACGCACTGTTCGCAGAACACCAAGCCACGAAAATATTAAAGCCGGTAGAGCCATGACGATCGCCGCAACGGCCGCGAACACTCTCCTACGCTGGGCTTGTAGGTTGGCTTCGACACGGCCTTTAATCGCGGTCCTGATATTCTGCATCCCTTCGGCGTAGATCCCCTTCTGTTCCTGGTACTTCCCACTTAAAAGCAACTTTGAGGCAGCCTCCCGTTCACCCTCACGCACTAAGGCAAATGCCTGGTTCTCCATTTCGACCAGTTTGATATTGGCGGCGTCGGTCTGAGCAGCACTCTCACTCTCATAGGCCTGGGGCGCCAGTCGAATGCTTTCCTTGATGGCGGCATCTAATTTCGGCTCGAAGTTGCGATACCGCTCTTCCCAGCGCACATCGCCCGTGGCCGCAGCCATACGTGCGGACATAGTCAGGACCTCATCGAGGTGAATAATAATACCGGCCAACTCCTGAAGCCGAAAGTCTCGTTCCTGAATCATCTTGAACTGGCGGTACGAATTCCAAGTGTACCAACCCAAGCCGATGACGAGCGCCACCGAGAGGATTAGCACCATCGCAAGGACCTTTATCGGGAATGAGTCTTCGGCCGGGTTTCCAGGTTCCGTTATACCTGTCGTGACGCTCTTTCGTTGATGGTCCAGTCCGCGTATCCTGAAAGGGAAAAATCGTCTCATGGATCGACCCATTTTAGCCGTAAGGCATGATGTGATCGTTAATGAAGCTGTTGGCTGCTGCCCTGCTGACTACTGACCGCTTGATTGCTGTTGTAGGGTATCGTGACTGTAAAGGTCGAGCCCTTGTCAACTTCGCTCTCAACCTCAACTGTCCCTCCAAGCATCTCAGTAAACTTCTTCACAACATGAAGCCCCAATCCCACGCCACCATGGGCCCTAGTGTCCGAACTGTCCACCTGGCGAAACCTCTCAAAGATGACGGGCAGGGACTCTTCCGGAATCCCTATTCCCGTATCGGCCACCTTGAACTCCACGGCCTTCTTCCCAGAAACGTGCCGGGCTGAGATGGCCACATGACCCTGGTCGGTAAATTTGATAGCGTTATTGATGAGGTTCTCGAGAATATGCTTCAGCTTCTCAATGTCAGTCCGCACAACCGGAAATTCAGAGGGATAGTCCCACTTCAGGGCAAGCTCTTTACCTAAAGGCACACCATAGGTCGATCTAAGTTCGTCAAGCAAATCCTCCAAACAAACCTCATCACTCTTCACGTTGACCGCCCCAGCCTCAAGGCTGGTTGCCTGCAAGATGCCGCTGATCATGGTCAACAGATCCTTGGAGTGGCTTGCCATTTTCCCCAGGGCCTTCTCTTGCTCCGCGTTAATCTTCCCGAGCATCCCATCCCTGAGCATCTCGGTATAACCCGTGATCACGTTGAGCGGTGTCCTAAGCTCATGCGACATGAAGCCTAAGAATTCATCCTTCCCCTTGTTAGCCTTCTCCAGCTCAACCGTCTGCTTTCTGGTCTCGTCTAAGAGTCTGGCATTCTCCAAAGCAATGGCCGTGCCGTTGGCCAACTGCTGCAGGACATCTACCTCTTCTTGGGTAAAATGCCTGGGGTCGTAAGTAAGGGCCCTTAGAATCCCGATCACCTCCCCACTGCGGGCGAGAATCGGAACACCGAGAAATCCCCGAATGCCTATAGACTCGAGCACCTTCCCCATCGACTCGATAGGTCCCTGCTTGATGTCGGGGATCATCAGGGGCCTACGGTTCTCTTGGATCCATATAGAGCGCTGCCGGGACGAGGTGCTCCTCCTCCATGATTGAGGGAGGCGGCCAAGATCAATCCCAGAAACCCCTCTCAGTTGCCATGTCACTCCTTCCAAAAGCCTAACATCGGTGATGTCTACCTGCAGAAACTCACACACCTTTTCAGTGAGTTTTTTGAGTAGGCTATCAATGTCCAGAGAGGTGATATCTTGGCTAAGCTCTTTTAGAAGCTTTTGAATTTCTTCTCGCCGCTTTAGGTCCTTGTTTACCTTCTCCAGCTCAAGCGCCTGGCTTCTGGTCTGCTCGTAGAGGTGGGCCTTCTGCACGGCAATGCCCATCTGACTTGCGATAGCCTGCAACAATCGGACCTCATTGGGCTGAAACTCTCTTGGCGTACGACTTCCAAGTTGGACAATTCCCAGGACCATCTCTTCAGTGCAGACGGGAACCGTAATGGCTGACAGTATCCCCTCTCTCTTGAGCGTGCGCATCCCGTCAGACTCCAGGACATTTTCCACTATGTGAGGCTTTTTATAGGCCATGGCTCGAAAACGAGGCCTTCCGCTTCTCTCCTCCTGCGGCTGCCTTCGTACGTTGGCTAGGTCCCGATACCCAAAGCTCACCACCCCTTCGGGCCTGCCGTCGTCCGGGCTCACGAGGAGAATGGTTCCAAGGTCGAAACTCCCTGCTGCAACGGTTTTATCAAGGATCTTCTCCAGAGTAGTCTTAAGATCCGGAGAACTCAGAATCGCTTGGCCCACCTGGTGGAGGGTTGCCAATTCGCTATAACGAGCCTGCAGTGCCTCCTCGGCTCGCTTGGTCTCGGCTTGCCGCATTTGCAAGGTCTCTGCCATCTGATTGAACTGACCGGCTAAGGTCTCGATCTCGTCGCCGGTAGAAATCTTCAATTTCTGCTCCAGATTTCCCTGGGCTACAAGCTTGGCTCCCTCCTCGAGTTCTCGCACTGGTCGCGCGATGCGCTCGCTGAACCAGTAACTCACCCCGAAGACCCCGGCTAGGATGAACGCAAAAAACAGGATACCAAGCCTCTCCATACGATGGACCTCTGCCAGGGCAGATGCGGCAGGCTCTTCAACGAAGACGCCCCAACGGTGTCCTTTAACCACGGCAAAGGTGCTAACGACTCTTCTCCCATCCTGCCCCATTACGACCTCGCCAGAGTCTGGACCTTGGTCTGGATTGGCAAGGAACTCTCTTACCCTCTGAAGATGAACCATATTGATCCCCAGGAGGACCTTGGAGTAATCCGGATGGGCGATGAGGTTTCCCTTCAGATCCACCACAAAGGCAAAGCCGGATTTCCCTACCTTGATGTAAGAGATGGAATCCCAGAGAGTTTTAAGGCTGATCTCGGCAACCATGACCCCCTTGATGTCTGTGGCGGTAAACTTAATGGGAACAGCTAGGGTAACAAAGGGCCCTGTTCTAGGTACGTGGTAGACTTGACCGATATAGATTTCTCCTTGGATAGTCTTACGAAATTTTTCTTCGCGGTCTAAAGAAATAAGGTCATCATCCGCGTAGACGCGCGACCGTGAGACTCGAAGGCTCTCCTGCCCTTCCCTATTGACAACGGAGATCTCATGAACTCCGGGATCAAGCTTCATCAACTGATAGAGGGCTTCCCTTTGGGTATCCTTTTCCATCTTCCAAAAACGGCCAATCTGAACCACAGTTAGGAGCTCCTCGATCCTTCCCTCTATGAACTCCCGGATTTGATCCGCCGCCCTTCGAGCAATCTCCTGTTGATTTTTAGCCACATCCATCTTCAAGGCCGGTTCGAAGCTGAAGCGCCACACCGCTGCGACGATCGCTGCCACCCCACCCATGGCGAAGATCAGCATCTTAACGAGGCGGGCACGAATGGTCTTAGACTTAAAGAACTTCAAGGGATTATCTCTTGCTCCCCCCACCCACCAGCTCATCTGCCCGGTTAAGCACCTCAGGAGAGAATCTGATCCCGATCTCCTCAGCAGTATCGAGGTTCAAAACGAGCTGATGGAGGCTTGACCTCTCGATAGGAATTTTAGAGGGGTGAACCCCCTTAAGAACCTTATCGACCAATAAGGCTGATTGCTTGCCCTGGAGATAAAAGGAAGAGCCATAGCCGAGAAGGGCGCCGTTTTTCTTTACATGCTCGACCTGATAGCCCACAAAGGGCATGCGAGCGGATTTAGCTTCTAGGGCGATTTCCCTCACTGCTCCCACCACATAAAGACCCGGAATAAGAAAAAACGCGTCCGCTTCTTTGCGCGTAATCTTTTTCGGGGTCTGTATGGCATCTTCTCTACTTCGAGCTCTGAACTCAATTATGGTAATCCCTAGTTTAGAGGCAGCTTCCTTAGCCGCAGCAAAAGCCGCTTCCGAGCTATCTGACCCGGTGGCGCCTAGCACCACCACCCTTTTGATCTGAGGGAGGACCTCTTTTAATATCTCTAACCTCTTCCCAACCAACTCGATGCTGCTGCTGGTCACCCCCGATATGTGTGTGTCCGGTGTAGTCTGGGCCGGCATAATCCCGCTTTCTACCGGTCCTGATGCCGAGCCAAACACCACGGGTGTTTTGGAGGTTCGGGTGATCTCTGCTACGACCTTGAGTGCCGTATTGGTAATGGTAAATATGGCGTCTACCTTCACGGCAACGAACCTTTTTGTCGTCTCCGACACTTTCTTCATATCTCCCTTGGCATTCTCAAAGAGATATTGAATATCCCTCCCTTCAACGTAGCCCAGCCCTTTCATACCCTCCTTAAAACCTTCAACAGAGCTTAGCCACTCATCATCTGGAAGAACGATTCCCACGCGTTGAGGCTTGCTCGCTGCCAAAGAGGACAGAGGCGTCAAGAATAAAAACAAAAAGACAGCAATGATCTTTTGCCTCATCCGACCTACCGGGATGGCAGAGACTTGCAAGGGCAGAGTTCTGCAATACTGTTTCAGATATCCGTCTCCCTCCATGGATTTTTTCCTCCTTGCTTACTCCAACCCAGAAGTTGAATTCTCTTTATCGTTAACCCATTTTCTAAATTGACTCTCCCGAATGCGCCACTGACCCCCGACTTTAAAAGCTGGCACTTCTTTCTGTTGGATCATTCTAAGGAGGGTGCGTTTAGAAACTTGAAGGATCGCCGCGGCCTCTGCAAGGGTTAGTAACTTAAGCTCCACATGGTCAATGCTCATGGATTTAGCCTCCGTACTGGCAATAGAGCAAGGGATATGCCAGAACTCAGAAAATCCCTAACTAGTTGTTTTAAAAGATTATTCTAACCTTAGCAGGAGGGGGATTGGTCGTTGTGAATGACAAAAATGGACATGGGCTAACTTCAATGGATAAAAAGTGACAAACAATATGGGAATAGCGACCTCTTCTCGCATCGGCGTTCGCAGCTAAGCTCCGAGGCGAAGGGGGCTGAAGGGCTGAGGAACTCGGACGGGAAGGTGGGCGCAGGCCCAGGCTTTAGGAGTGAGCAGGCTAAGTCTGGGGCTAACTCAAAATTCGAAGGTCCAAACTCGTAACTCCGGTGCTACTGCTGGTAAAGAACCTCTCCTGTGGAACAGGTATCGTATCCGCCCAAGGCCGCGACAGACTTTTTAAAACCATCAGAGCGGATGACCTCCATGAGCTTTTTTCCTCTCTCCGATTCGAAGAATGGGCGCAGACAGAGGAGATCATACTGTTCCTCCCCCACTGGAACAAAGTCGAGTCCCAGAGCATTGGCCGCGGAGCGTACTCCCAACCCCACGTCTGCCAGTCCGCTGGCAATCGCCACCCCGACAGCCATATGGGTGAACTCCTCGCGCTCGTAGCCGCGGATCACGGCTGGATCAATCCCGAGCGCTCTTAGTTGAAAATCGAGCAGGACCCGGGTCCCCGAACCCGGCTGGCGGTTGATAAACGCAATTCCACTCCTTGCTATATCCTTGAGATTGGTGATCCCTTTAGGATTTCCGCTCTGAATGAGCAGGCCCTGCTCGCGCTGGGCCAGATGGACCAGGACAACAGGGAGGCTGGGAATGGTGCGCTTGATATCAGGGATATTGTAAGCACCCGTTTTTGGATCGAGCAGATGGGTGCCGGCGACATGTGTTTCCCCTCTTTGGAGCGCGAGGAGCCCGCCTACACTTCCAACATTCGTGGCGGCGATTTTCAATTCCGGATAACAGAGCTTAAGCCGATCCTCAAGAACACCGATAGAGAGATCGTGACTGCCAGTGCAGAGGATCGTATTCTCGATCTCCTCCAGAGGACGCAAAAGCTCCACCTCCACCTCCTCACCCCCGTTAATCCCTTCGGTTAGGCTGGGAATGCGTAAAAAACCATCGGCACGCACCATGGTGGTGATCACTCCAGCCCCTCGCCCAAGGGGCACCGCAATGAGCTTATTTTCCACTCGACCTAAAGTGACCCGGACAAACTCCTCCAATCCCAGATGGGAAGGGATCTTCTTGGGGACTAAGGCTCGGACCGTTGGCCTAGGGTGAGGTCCGCAGCCAAGAAATTTCTCCACTACCGGCTGGAGGATCTCACGCGCGATGACAATAGCTGATACCGGATATCCAGGGATGCCGACGACGGGCTTTTCTCCCACGATCCCCAAGACCGCGGGTTTCCCCGGCATCACATCGATGCCGTGGACGAGAAGCTCCCCCTCTTCCGCGATGATCTCAGCGGTGAAGTCGTGCTCCCCTGCGGAGGAACCGGCAATGATGGCGACGACGTGATTTTGCTTGAGCGCCTGTCGCAAAGCCTCTTTCAGCAGAGATGGATTATCGCCAACCTTAGGCAACTTCACCGCTTCTCCGCCCCACTCTTGGACAAAACCCGCCAAGACGCTGGAGTTAAATTCAATGATGGCCCCTGGCCGGGCCTCATCCCCAGGCTCTATCAGTTCATCTCCGGTGGGAATGATAGCGATCCTGGGTCGAACTTTAACCTGAAGCGCGGTATGCCCGGCTGCGAGCAGGGCGCCAAGATCATAGGGGCGGAGCCGATGCGAACGGGGCAGGAGCAGCTCTGTCGCTACCACATCCTCTCCCACCAGGCGCACATGGTGCCAAGGGGCAACTGACTCAAAGATCTCTACCGTCTCATCATCTAGCTGGCGCACCTTCTCGATCATAACGACGGCATTGGCCCAGAGTGGGAGCGCGTTACCTGTATCCAGATAGGCGAAACCTCCGTCAACGGGCATCCCAGTAGAGATGCGTTTAAGCCGCTTAGGTACAAACTCAGTTGCACCGAAAGTATCTTCTGCCCTTACACAGATCCCATCCATGGCGGCAGCGTGATAATGAGGCGATGAGATCCGGGCAAAGACGGGTTCAGAGGTGATTCTATGGAGCGCCGCATCGATCCGAACTGTCTCGTTGTCTAGATTGGAGGGATCAACCCTCTGTAGAAAAAGCTCGCGCGCTTCTTTGAGCGGGGTTTTCTTGAGATACCTTTTCCGCGCCATGGCAAATATAAGTTTCGAGTTTCGCGTTGCGAGTTTTAAGTTAACCCGAAACCCGAAACTCTAAACTCGAAACTAAAATAGAATGACCTCTACCTCCTCTCCCTCCTCAATTCCTTCTTGGTTGAGATCAATCTTGATCATGCCATCTGCCTTGACCAACGTGAAGATGGCCCCTGATTTGCTGGGAAGAGGCGCAGCGTACAGTCGGTCGCCCCCCCTTTCAAGACACACCCGAACGTAATCCTCCCGCCCCGTTTGTGAGGCGATATTGGTTTTTAGGATAGCCCGGGTAGTTTTGTGGAACTGGCAGGCGGTTGTAGCATCTTCGCCGCCGAGTGTGCGGATCAGAGGGGCAGCAAAGAGTTGGAAAATCACTAGGGCTGAAACCGGATAACCGGGAAGTCCCAAGATAGGCTTTCCTGTGGCTAGGGCAAAGATGGTGGGCTTACCCGGGCTCACAGAGATCCCGTGAAAAACGACCCTGGCCTCGGGAAAAGAAAGAATCGAGTCCAAGGCGATATCCTTGGTGCCAACCGAGCTGCCCCCTGACAGCAGCACCAGATCGCCCCACTGAAGTGCCTTCTCTATGGTTGTTCTCAGGGCAACTCGGTCGTCACGAATAACCCCAAAATCTCTTAACTCAGCGCTGCATTCCTCAATCAGACCGACAAGGGAGTGCTGATTAATGTTGCGAACCTGCCCTGGAAGCGGCTCGCTCTCCGCCTCGACGATCTCGTCGCCGGTGGAGATAAGAGAGACGCGCGGTTTTTGGTAGACCAAGAGAGAAGAGATTCCTATACCCGTGAGGGCACCCGGGTCCTGGGCCCTCAGGCGTCTGCCACGCCGAAAGACAAGCGCTCCCCTCTTAATATCGTCACCGATCTGGATGACGTTCTGCCAGGGGGATACGCCACGATGGACTTCTACCATGTGATCCCCAACCTCCTCGGTGTATTCAACCATCACCACGCCATCGCCCTCAGGCGGCAGCATCCCGCCTGTGGAGATACGCATCGCCTCCCCTTTCCCCAAAGGTCGAGTAACCTCCTTCCCCATCTCAACAGCGCCAATAAGGTTCAAATAAGCCGGTTGGCTCACGCTCGAGCCGAAGGTATCCTTCGCCCTCACCGCATAACCATCCATGGCCGCACGGTGAAAATGAGGGAGATCAACCTGAGAATAGAGGTCTTCTGCTAGAACACGATCCCTGGCATGGACGGTCTTTATTCTTTCCGTCTCTACGGGAGGTACCTCAAGGAGGATACGCCTTGCCTCCTGTGGAGTAACAACTTTAAAAAAATCCTTCAAAAATCCTCTCCTTCTTAAGGCTGGCTTATATTGAAACTCCCTGATAAAAGCAAGCTGGCATAGCCTCCCATATCCATATCCTCGTTTCTCTTGATTATTTGGACCTTATGGGTCTATACAACTCACTGCGGGTCTTTGCAGGCTCAAAAGAAGGTGTTTAGGATAGAGGGGGAGGAGTTAGGGGGCAACGATAGTGAACAGGGAAGAGACAAGAGACGATGCCTCTGCTATCATTCTGACCGGCGGCAAAAGCTCGCGCATGGGCCGGCCGAAAGCGCTTCTCCTCTTTGACGGCGAGCCACTAATCGTGCACATCGTGCGCACACTTGAGCGTTTGTTCGCCGAGACCATCGTTGTGGCAGCGCCCGAGCAGGAGTTGCCGCCCCTTCGACGCAGCTCAGGGCAGGCACTGCCAGTGACGCTGGTGCAAGACGAGGTAGCTTATCAGGGACCGGTGGGCGGGATATACTATGGTCTAAGGGCAGCAGGTAGGGAGATTGGTTTTGTGACTTCCTGCGATGTGCCCTTACTCAATCTTTCCTTGATTTCATATCTCATCTCGCAGGTCTCAGATTACGATGTGGTGGTGCCCTACTGGCAGGGACGTTTTCAGCCCTTGCATGCGGTCTATCGGCAGAGCGTGACGCCACTTTTGGAAGAGCAGCTTAGACGTGGCGAGCTGCGTCCGATTTTTCTCTTTGATAAGGTTCGTACCCGCGAAGTCCATGAAGACGAGATCCTCCGCTTAGATCCCGAGGGCCTGAGCTTCCTCAATATGAACACTCCCGAAGACTATCAGACCGCCTTGATGCGCTGGAATGAAAACAGACAGAGAGTTGCAAATCTCTGTCTCAGCTGCACGGTTGAGCTGTTCGGCGTCGCCCGCCTACGGGCAAAGACCGCAGAGGTTTCTCTTGCGCTGCCGGAGGAGGCCACCCTGTCTCACGTCTTTCTAGCCTTGGCTGAAAGGCTGCCGGCGCTGGTGGGCACGGTGATCACGCCTGAGAGAAACAGCCTCACCAGTGGTCATGCCTGCAACATTAATGGCCTGGATTTTGTGCGCAACCCCAACGTCAAGGTCCATCCCGGAGATAGGATCTTTATCATCTCCGCCGATGCCGGAGGCTGACCCCGATCCGCTCAACAGTGCGCTACTCCAAGGAGAATTTCGTGAGATCGCGTCGAAGAAGAAATAGAAAGCCAGCTATGAACCCAAAGCAAATTGCTTTAACATCGGATCGGGGCTGAGCCATGTACGGATTTCACGGTCGGCTCCTCCATGTTGATCTGAGCCACGGAAGCTCCACCTGGCTTGATCTGGAAGAGAGCCGCCTGCGCGCATTCCTGGGCGGCATTGGTCTTGGCACTAGCCTGCTCTACGATTTCGCCCCGCCAGGGGTTGAACCCTTTTCTCCAGAAAACCCGCTGATCTTTACCAGCGCGCCCCTTGTTGGCACCGGACTCACCACCACCGCCAAGTACGCAGTGGTGACCAAATCCCCGCTCACCGGCTTTATTGCTGATTCTCTCTCCTCCAGCTTCTTTGCCCTGGAGCTCAAGCGCGCGGGTCTTGACGCCCTTGTGATCACTGGCCAGGCATCCTCTCCGGTCTATATCTTCATCAGCGACGGGAAGGTTGAGGTCAGAGAGGGAAAACACCTTTGGGGAAGAAGCCCCACCGAGACCGAAACTCTCATTCGTTCTGAGCTCAAGGATCCAGGCGTCCGGGTAGCGGCTATCGGCCTGGGAGGAGAAAACCGCGTACGCTTTGCCACTATCAGCAACGAAGGCCGCCATGCGGGCCGTGGCGGTGTCGGCGCCGTGATGGGATCAAAGAACTTAAAGGCGATAGCCTTGCGCGGCCATGCTGGAGTCGAAGTGGCGGATCCCAATGGAGTCGAGGCTATAGCCGAGTTCATGAGGCAACGGAGTTTGGGCACCGTGACCGCCAAGTATCGAGAGATCGGTACGGTGGCAAATTTGGCGGTGTTCAACCGCCTCGGAACCCTCCCTACGCGCAATTTCCAGCAATCGACCTTTGAACAAGCCGAAATCTTAAGCGGGGAAAGCCTCACGGAAAACAGTTTCAGCCGCAGGCACGGCTGCGCCTGCTGCACGATCCAATGTGAACGCTTGTTCAAATCTCTGACCGGAGAGGAACAGCGCCTGGAGTATGAAACCTTATTCGCCCTCGGGCCGCTTTGTGGCATTAAAGATCCCGAGGTGGTCCTTCAGGCCGCGCACCTCTGTGATCTCTACGGACTCGACACCATCAGCACCGGTGGCACACTTGCTTGGGCAATGGAGTGCGCGGAAAAGGGATTATTGCCCGAGACCCACGATCTGGGCCTGCGCTTTGGGCAAGCAGATGCTCTGCTGGCGACCATTCCGATGATCGCCAAGCGCAGCGGCCTCGGTGCTTTGCTGGCCGAAGGCTCGAGGAGCGCCGCTCTGCAGGTGGGTAACGAAGCCATGTACTGGGCGATGCACGTCAAGGGCCTAGAGATGCCCGGTTACGAGCCGCGAAGCCTAAAAACTATGGCATTGGGTTTGGCGGTGAGCCCGCGCGGGGCCTGCCACAACCGCTCCGGTGCCTACGAAGCTGACTTCTCCGGAGAGGTTAATCGTCTGAGTGCAGATGCGGGAAGGGGTGTTTTGGTTGTCGACTCAGAGGATTTTGCAGCGGTTTTGGACTCGCTGATCGTCTGCAAGTTCCTGCGCAAGTGCTTTAGCGATTTTTATGCTGAGGCTGCGGACCTGCTCAGCAAGGTCACCGGCTGGCCCTGCTCTAACCTTGAGCTCCGGCAGATCGGCGAGCGGATCCATACACTCAAGAAGCTTTTCAACGTGCGCGAAGGCTGGCGACCCGAGGATGACTGGCTGCCTGAGAGGTTGCTGAGCGAGTCTCTCCCCACCGGCGTCGCGCGTGGTGTAGGCCTAACGGTTACCGAATTACGGCAGATGATTCACGGGTATTACCGAGCGAGAGAGTGGGATGAGAACGGATTTATTCCGGAAAGGAAGTTGAGGGAGCTGGGTCTTCGTTAACGGTTATTGGTTATTCGTTATTCGATTACTGAATAACGAGTATACGAGTCAACGAATAACCAGTAACGAGTAACAAATAACGAGCAGAGAGAGGAATGAGCGATGCCAACCGATGAGACTCGCCGTGTGCTGAAGGTGTTTGGTGTTGCAGTGACGGCATATGAGGATGCAGTGGATAAAGGGGCGGCGCCGGAGGAACTCCGTAAGGCGGAGGCCGAAGTTCGTACCCGCCTTGAAGAGGTCACAACGCTGATCGAGAAACTTCGCGCGAAGAAAAAGTAAGCAACTTCGTTAATTCCCACCCCCTGTGGAAGTGAACGTCTAAAGCGCGGCAGCCTCTGGATCGTCAAGTCTTCGTCACAATAGTGGCGCGAAGCCAAGCCAAAAACGCAGCACGGTCCATATCGCCGGACGCTACCTGCAGAATAACGCGCTCCTGTTCGTCCACCGACGCGTCGATCTCAAAGCCGTTCAAGACAAGAAAAACTTCGATGGCGGCGTGACCTGTACGCTTGTTGCCGTCTACGAATGGATGGTTCTTGATAATGGAATAACCAAGAGCCGAAGCTTTTTCGATGATAGCTGGGTACAGCTCTTCGGCGCCGAACGTCATGCGCGGCTGGGCTAGAGCAGACTCCAAAGCACTGAGACTGAGGACCCCCAATGCTCCCCCGGACTGCGCGATGATCCGACGGTGCAATTCAAGCACTTCATTCAGGGTAAGGTAGCGCACTAGGCGAGCCGCCGATAGAGTTCGGCGTTCTTGTGGAGGATGTAATCGGCGGCCTGTTGAAACGATTCTTCGGGCCGCGTGAGTAATTCCTCGATGCTAACACGGGCCAAGTCTTCTGGTTTTACATTGTAGCGCGTGGCGATCTCTCGCAACTTGGCGAGATGGTCGTCAGAAAGCGTGATAGTGATGCTGCTCATGGTGTCACCTCTTAGGCTAAGGGTATCATCGGGCGCGACGAAATACCAACAGACTTGGAAGACGGCGTTAGGGCACAACAGATCGAGCGCCTGCGCGCGAAGAAGAAATAGCCAGCCATTGTTAAGGCGAAATTATTCGCGGTAAACCAAACCCGCCACCGCCGCCGCTCACTGGATCTCCCTGTGGACGAACTCGATGATCTTCTCGATCGCCTTGCTGGCGTTGGGCGAACCCGGATTCCTGGTGATAAACGCCTGCCCCTCACCCTCGAACAGCTCCAGCTCGACCTGGCCACCCGTCTTACGGTACTGCGCGACGAAGCGGTCGAGATCGGGACGCGGGTGAGCGAGATCGCGGGTTCCTTGAAGGTAAAGCGCCGGCGGCAGCTCGACCCGCTCGCCGCGCTCAAGCGCGAGCACCGGGTTCCCCTCCGCCATGGCCTTCTCGGTCTCCCAGTATTGATCGTGAGACGGCAGCACCTGGTCCACTAGGTCCGGGTAAGGTTGTCCGCCCTCTTTGAGCTTCTTGGCATAACGGTAGCGCGCTAGCGGATCGATGACGGGCCAGCACAGGACCACACAACGCACGGCGGCATCAATGGCCGAGGTAGCGCCGCGCAGCGGTACCGCCGAGTAGCGGGGATCGCGCGGTCTCATCCCCAGCAGCATGGCCTGATGCGCGCCGCTCGAAACGCCCAAGATGCCCACCCAGTCAGGGCGACTGCTCAGCTCGGCGGCTCGCATCTTGAGCCAGCGGATCGCATAGTTGATGTCGGCCAGCGAGGCGGGATATGCCGCCACGGGGGGCATACGGAAATCCAGCGCCGCCACCACCACGCCGCTTTTGGCTAGCGGTTCGTTAATGATGGTATCGTTCAGGCGGTCCCCATGACACCAGGCGCCGCCATGCAGCTCCACGATGAGCGGGAACGGCCCTGTACCGCGCGGCTTGAAGAGCCGAGCCAGCAGCGGCTCGTTCCCGTGGCGGACATACTCGACGTCTTCGACCTCAAGTTCATAAGTCGTAAGTGCTTCGGCTTTCATGACTCCCTCCTCGCAAGGTCAATCGCTGTACTCCTTCGATTACGTTGCACTGGACTGGACCGACAAAAGACTCCTGATAATCATCTAGAAGGCTTCTCCAAGAGGCTGTAAGGCTGGTGGCATAAGCCAACCCTACAACTCAAAGGAGGAGAGGAGATGAAACTTTACGGTGCCATCGATTTGCATTCAACCAACAATGTCACGGTTCTGATCGATGAGCAAGATGAGGTCGTTTATCAGAAACGCTTGCCCAACGATCTGGCCTTTATCTTTCAGCAGCTCTCGCCCTATCAGTGCTCGATCCAAGGAATCGTGGTGGAATCGACCTACAACTGGTACTGGCTGGTGGATGGACTGATGGAGAAAGGCCACGTGATGCATTTGGCCAACACCGCAGCGATCCAACAATACCAGGGACTGAAGTACACCGATGACGACTCAGATGCGCGCTGGCTGGCTCAGATGCTGCGCTTGGGGCTACTGCCCGAGGGCTATATCTATCCTAAAAAAGAGCGGGCGGTGCGCGACCTGTTGCGCAAGAGGGGCCAACTGATGCGCCAGAGGACCGCCAATCTGTTAAGCATCCAGAATCTGATCACACGCAACACGGGCTCGTCGATGAGTTCCAACCGCATCAAACGACTGATCGCAGAGGAAGTCGAAGGCCTTCTTCCCCATGGCGATGTAGCGCTCGCCGTCAAGACCAATCTCTCGGTGATGCGTTGTCTTGAGGGAGAGATTGCCACCTTGGAGCGGGTGGTCAAGGAGCGGGTTCAACTGAGAGCGGCCTTTCGGTATCTGCTCACCGTCAGCGGCATAGGCCAGACCCTGGCCCTCACGATCATGCTGGAGACCGGAGATATCCGGCGCTTTGCCACCGTAGGCAATTTTGCCTCCTACTGTCGCTGTGTGGGGAGTGAAAAACTCAGCAACGGTAAACGCAAAGGCAGCGGCAACACCAAGAATGGCAACAAGTATCTGGCCTGGGCTTTTGTGGAGGCGGCCAACTTTGCCGTGCGTTATGAGCCGAGCATCAGGCGCTTCTATCAGAGAAAGAAGGCCAAGAGCAATGGGGTGGTGGCCATCAAGGCAGTGGCTCACAAGCTGGCGCGGGCTTGTTATTACATCATGCGGGATGAAGTTCCCTTTGATGTAGCCAGAGCCTTCACTTAGGAGCAAGTTTAGTCAGTTGGGATGGGGCAGTGAGCTTACAAAAGGGGTTGGCTTCAAACCACAACATTCTGATTAGCGGCTGTCCCATCCCTGATAGAGAACTCGCCGGTGATGTGATTGCATGGTAGGCCCACGCCATGAGCCACATGAGGGTTGGACCCCCAAGTGGGGGAGCCAGAGGATCTGTGAATCCTAAAACCTTGGACGCGGCGTGGTACCGACAGTTTTCTGGGGCAAGAACAATTGCCAGGGGCGGGAGAGGACTCCCGTACAAGGATCGCTCCACAGCCTTGAACCTGATGGGTGACTGGTGCGGACCATTGTCCGACACCGAATGACTGAAAACAGGGGCGCGTACAATCAGTGACAGCTCCGGCGCGTAGGTAGCAGGACAGAAGAAAAAAAACGAAGGGAGTTGTGTGCCTCTTGACAGCAGCCTTCTAATGGGCGACCCCTTTTCTCCCCCCCCTTTTCT